>NZ_JAQGLG010000060.1 GCF_028292965.1 Sphingomonas bacterium
TCGACAATCCCATGGCATTGAGCAACGACAAGTCCTCCGGCGAGCGCGCGAAGGCGCTCGAGGCGGCACTGGCGCAGATCGACCGCGCGTTCGGCAAGGGCTCGGCGATGAAGCTGGGCTCGAAGCAATCGATGGAAGTCGAGACGATCTCGACCGGCAGCCTGGGGCTCGACATCGCGCTCGGCGTCGGCGGCCTGCCGCGCGGCCGTGTGATCGAAGTGTACGGCCCGGAAAGCTCGGGCAAGACCACGCTCGCGCTCCACGTCATCGCCGAGGCGCAGAAGACCGGCGGCACCGCCGCGTTCGTCGATGCCGAACACGCGCTCGACCCGGTCTATGCCAAGAAGCTGGGCGTCAATATCGACGAGCTGATCGTGTCGCAGCCCGACACCGGCGAGCAGGCGCTGGAGATCGTCGATACGCTGGTGCGCTCCAACGCGATCGACGTGCTGGTGATCGATTCGGTCGCCGCTTTGGTGCCGCGCGCCGAGATCGAGGGCGAGATGGGCGACAGCCATGTCGGCCTGCAGGCCCGGCTGATGTCGCAATCGCTGCGCAAGCTGACCGGTTCGATCAGCCGCTCGCGCTGCATGGTGATCTTCATCAACCAGCTGCGCATGAAGATCGGCGTGATGTACGGCAACCCGGAGACGACGACGGGCGGCAATGCGCTGAAATTCTACGCCTCGGTCCGGCTCGACATTCGTCGCACCGGCCAGATCAAGGATCGCGAGGAGATTGTCGGCAACACCACCCGGGTGAAGGTCGTCAAGAACAAGGTCGCGCCGCCGTTCAAGCAGGTCGAGTTCGACATCATGTACGGCCAGGGCGTGTCGAAGATCGGCGAAATCCTCGATCTCGGCGTCAAGGCCGGCCTGGTCGAGAAATCGGGCGCCTGGTTCTCCTATGACAGCGTGCGCATCGGCCAGGGCCGTGAGAACGCCAAGGCGTTCCTCAAGGAAAACAGCGAAATGGCCGACCGGCTGGAGGCGGCGATCCGTCGTCACACCGACAAGGTCGCCGAAGAGATGATGGCCGGCCCCGAAGAGGATGACGATCTCTGATCCGCGGATCCGACGCCGTTCATGACGGCGTCGGAACCAAAAGGCGGTCCGCGCATTTTTCGATTCAACGATTTCAACTGGCGGTGTGTTATCCGTCGCAAAGCCCGGAAAGGCCCGCCCGCGTCGGCGGGCCTTTCATTTTGTGGACTGTGTCGCGCGGGATCGGATCGCTTTCATGGAAGTGTCGTCCGGCCTATGTTCGCTTCGATGGAGAGGCGATGACCGGCAGTGACGACACCGAAAGCCGGATAGGCGCTTTCATCGATCACTTCACGCCCGAGATCGCGATGCGCGCCCATGCCTGTCGCGCAGCACTGCGCGCCCGGCTGCCGACCGCATTCGAACTGGTCTATGACAATTATCAGGCGCTCGCGATCGGCTATGGTTCGAGCGAGCGGCAGAAGGATCTCGTGCTGTCGTTGGCGCTCTATCCGCGTGTCGTACGTCTCTTCTTCTATTATGGCGTGACACTGCCCGATCCTGCGGGTCGACTTTCGGGCGAGGGCAATCAGGTTCGTCATGTGCTACTGGAAGGGCCAGAGACGCTGGCCGATCCTGCGGTCGAGGCGTTGATCGCCGCCGCCCTTGCGCAGGGAGAGCGACCGATGCCGGATGGCATGACTGGCGCAAGCATCATCAAATCGATCTCAACCAAACAGCGGCCGCGCCGCCCGGGACAAGCATGACTTTTGCGAACGACTGGGCCGGCGCGGTCGGCGATGTCTGGGCGGACGAGTGGCAGCGCACCGACCGCGGCTTCGGTGCGATGACGCCGTATCTCGATGCGGCGATTCTCGCTGCCGCGCCGGAACAGGGCAGGGCGATCGATATCGGCTGCGGCGCCGGCGGGACCAGCATCACCCTGGCCAGGGCGCGTCCGGGGCTGAAGGTCACCGGGATCGATCTCTCTTCCACGCTGGTCGACACCGCGCGGTCGCGTGCGTCCGGGTGCGACAATCTGTCCTTCCGTGTCGCCGACGCGACGGCGAACCCGGATCTGGAAGGCACGGCCGATCTGCTGGTGTCGCGCCACGGCGTGATGTTCTTCGATGATCCGGTGGCGGGGATGGCGGCTTTGCGTCGGCTTGTCGTGCCGGGTGGCGCGTTGGTCTTCTCCTGCTTCGACAGCGTCACGCGCAATCGATTCGCGGCCGACCCGATGGCCGCTGCGACCGGGCGCGAGCCACAGCCGGCAACGGAATATACGCCCGGACCGTTCGGTTTCGCATATCCCGATTTCGTCACGGCGACGCTGACGGCAGCGGGATGGGGCGCGCTTCGCCATGAAGCGGTCGCCTTCGATTACCGTGTCGGGGCCGGCGACGATCCGATCGCCGACGCGGTGAGCTTCTTCACCCGCATCGGCCCGTCGGCGCCCTTGTTGCGCGCCGCAACGCCCAAGGAACGGCCGGCAATGCTCGCCCGCCTGACCGACGTCGTCGCGCGGCATCTGCACGATGGCGTGGTGGATTTCCCGGCCGCCGCATGGCTATGGTCGGCACGGGCAGCATAAGGAACCGGTATGACGATCATCGTCCATCACCTCGAGAATAGCCGGTCGCAGCGTATCCTGTGGATGCTCGAAGAACTCGAGCTGCCTTATGAGATCAAGCGCTATGAGCGCGACAAGAAGACCATGCTCGCGCCGCCCGAACTGAAGCGCGTCCATCCGCTCGGCAAATCACCGGTGATCGAGGACAATGTCGATGGCCGGATCGTTGCCGAGACCGGGGCGATCGTCGAATATCTCGTCGAAAAGGCCGATGGCCGGCTCGGTGCGCCGGCGCACCGCGACGACGCGCTACGCTATCGCTTCTGGCTGCATTATGCCGAAGGATCGATGATGCCGCCCTTGCTGATCAAGCTCGTGCTCAGCCGCGTGCCGATCATGGGCAAGGTGGCAATGAAGCGCATTCAGCCGATGATCGACGTGCATCTCGACTATGTCGAGAGCGAACTGTCGCAGCGGCCATGGTTCGCCGGCGACGAAATGACCGCCGCCGATGTGATGATGAGCTTCCCGATCGAGGCCGCGCGTAGCCGCGCCGGCCTAGATGCGTCGCGCCCGGCAACGATCGCCTGGCTGGCCAAGGTCCATGCGCGGCCCGCCTATCAGGCCGCACTCGCCAAGGGTGGGCCTTACGCCTACGCCTGACCGCTGAGCCCATGGCCGGGCGCGTGGGGCGGTTCGATCTCGGACGGTAAGGGCGTTTCGAACCCACCCTCCCATTTCGCCACCACGCTCGCCGCGATGGCGTTGCCGAGGACGTTGGTCGCCGAGCGGCCCATGTCGAGGAAATTGTCGATCGCCAGGACGATCAGCAAGCCGGCCTCGGGAAGACCGAAATGCGACAAATTGGCCGCGATCACCACGAGGCTGGCGCGCGGCACGCCGGCGATGCCCTTCGACGTCACCATCAGCATCAGCAGCATGCCGATCTGCGTGCCGAGCGGCAGATGGATGCCATAGGCTTGGGCGATGAATAGCGACGCGAAGGTCATGTACATCATCGAGCCGTCGAGATTGAACGAATAGCCGAGCGGCAGCACGAAGCTGGAAATACGCGGCGGAATGCCGAACCGGTCCAGCGCCTCCAGCGTACGGGGAAAGGCGGCTTCCGACGAGGCGGTGGAGAAAGCGAGCAGCGCGGGTTCGCGGATGTAGCGCAGCAGCGTGAAAATGCGCGGGCCGATGATCAGGAAGGCGAGGCCAATCAGCAGCGCCCATAGCGTGCCCAGGCCGATATAGACGCTGCCCATGAAGTAGGCGAGATTGACGATGACGCGCGGACCATGCTCGATCAGCGTCGCCGCCACCGCCGAGAACACCGCGATCGGGGCGAAGCGCATGACGTAATTGGTGACCTGCAGCATCACCGCGACCAGCCCTTCGAGCCCGCGAACGATCGGTTTGGCGCGCTCGCCCACCGCCGTGATGGCGACGCCGAAGAACAGCGAGAAGATGACGATCGGCAGGATTTCGTTGGTCGCCATGACGTCGACGATCGACGCCGGGAAGATGTGTTTGATGAATTTGATCTTGTCGAACGCGTCCTTGTCGACGCCGATATCGACCGGCGTGGCCGGGATCGGCAGGTTGAGGCCGACGCCCGGCTGCAACAGGTGGACGAGGAGCAGGCCGAGGGTCAGGGACAAGAGGCTGGCGCAGATGAACCAGGCCAGCGACTTGATGCCGACACGGCCGAGCGCGCCGGTGTCGCCCATATGCGCGATGCCGACGACCAGAGTCGAAAATACCAGCGGCGCGATGACCATCTTGATCAACTGGAGGAACGCGGTGGTCGCCAGCGAGAAATAGCTGGCGATCTCCTTCAGCGTCGCTGCCGCAGCGGGCGTGCCGTCGTCGAAATGGGTATTGACGGCCCAGCCGACCACTATGCCCAGCACCAGGGCGATCAGGATGAAGAGCGTCAGCCGCTTGGCCATAAATTCCCCCGGGATTCGACGGCGCGCAGCCAAGGGGATTGCGGCCGGTCGGTCAAGCGCCTTATGTCCGGCAACCTATTGCGGGGAGAGACGTATGAGCCTGATGATCCTCGCCATGTTGCAAACAGGGACCCCGCTGCCGGAAGCCCCGGCACCGCCCGCGCCACTGCCTTTTGGCGAAAGCGCGACGGACGATGGCGGCTTTGCTCTCACCGTGGCGAGCTTGCCCGCGGACAAGATGTCCGAAGCGCAGGATATGCTCGACGCCGCGGCGGCAAAACGTTGCGGGGACAAGGCAGTCGTGGCCGGCGAACAGAGTTATGACCAGTCAACCAGTTCCGATGGTCTTCCGTGGCCGACCGTCACGCATTTGCGGATGACCTACAAATGCGCCTGAACCGTCGCGAGATGATTGCCGCCGGTGCCCTGCTGCCCTTGCTGGGCAGTGCCGCCATCCTGCGGGCGGCCGAGCCCGATTTGTCGGCACTGTCCGACATGACGCGCGGCGTGGTGCCGATCGGCGCGGCCGAGCGCAGCGCGCGAATCGCGCGCGCGCAGGCGCTGATGAAGGCGAAGGGCATCGGCGCGGTGCTGATCGAGCCGGGTTCGTCGATGATCTACTTCACCGGGGTCAACTGGCACCGCAGCGAGCGGCTGACGGCGGCGGTGCTGCCGGTCGAGGGTGAACCGTGCATCGTCACGCCGTTCTTCGAGGAACCCTCGGTGCGCCAGACGCTGGGCGTGCCGGCCGAGGTGCGGGTGTGGCAGGAAGACGAGGATCCGCTCAAGCTCGCTGCCGCCTTCCTGAAGGAGCGCAAGCTCGCCGCGCAGCCGATCGGGATCGAAGAGACGGTGCGTTATTTCGCGGTCAACGGCCTCGCGCGAGCGTTGCCGGGGGCGAAGATCGTCTCGGCCAATCCGGTGATCCGCGGTTGCCGGATGATCAAGACCGCGCCCGAGATCGCGCTGATGCAGCTGGCGACCGATGTGACGATCGCCGCCTATCGCTGGACCTGGCCGCGCGTCGAGGCCGGCATGGCGCCGTCCGACATAGGCGCCCTGATGAACGCCGCGACGCAGAAACTGGGTGGCAGCCCGGAATTCGCGTTGGTGCTGATCGGCCCGGCGGCAGCGCTGCCCCATGGCAGCCGCGAACCGCAGCGGGTCGCCGACGGGCAGATCGTGCTGATGGATTGCGGCTGCACCGTGCAGGGGTATCAGTCCGACGTGTCACGCACCTTCGTCCATGGCGCGGCGAACGCCGAGCAGCGCAAGGTGTGGGGCCAGGTGGCGCGAGGCCAGCAGGTCGCTTTCGCGGCCGCCAAGGTGGGCGCGCCGGCCGGGAGCGTCGATGACGCGGTACGCGCCTTCTACGCGTCGCAGGGTTATGGGCCCGGATATAAGCTGCCCGGCCTGTCGCATCGCACGGGCCATGGCATCGGGCTCGATGGGCATGAGCCGGTCAATCTGGTTCACGGCGAGACCACCCCGCTCGCGCCCGGCATGTGCTTCTCGGACGAGCCGGGCCTGTATCTGCCGGGCAAGTTTGGCGTCCGCCTCGAGGATTGTTTCCATATGACCACGGCCGGCCCGCGCTGGTTCTCCGAACCGCCCAAGTCGCTCGACGCGCCGTTCTGATGAGCAATCGCATTCCCGTTTTCATCAACGCCGGCGGCGGCACCGCGGCGGCCAAGGGCGACAAGCTGCGTGACGAGGTGGAAGAGGCGTTCGCCGAAGCCGGCGCGACGATCGACCTTTTGTTGCTCAAGGGCGGAGAATTGCAGGAGGCGGTCAAGGCCAGAGCAAAGGAGCCGCTGGTCGTGGTCGGTGGCGGCGACGGCACCTTGGGTTCCGCCGCGCAGGCGCTGGTCGATCATGGCGGGGCGACGCTCGGCATCCTCGCGCTCGGCACGCATAACCATCTGGCCAAGGAACTCGGTATTCCGGTCGATCTCAAAGAGGCCGCGAAACTGATCGTCGCGCGACCGACGCGGCGGATCGATCTGGCACGGGTCAACGGCCGGGTGTTCGTCAACAACGCTTCGGTCGGCTTCTATCCGCTGCTGGTGCGCGAGCGGGATGCACATCAGGAAAGACATGGGCTGCCGAAATGGCTCGCCAACATTCCCGCGACGCGTGAGGCATTGCGCCGCTTGCCGCAGCACCGGCTGCATCTCGAATTGCCGGACGGTCACCGGCATGTGACCACACCGATGCTGTTCGTCGGCAACAACCGTTATGCGATGGAGGCGGGCAAGGTTGGCCAGCGTGAGGCGCTCGACGCCGGCGTCATGTCGATCTTCGCTGTGTCGGCACGCACCGGCGGCGCGCTGATCGGCATGGTATTGCGCACGTTGATCGGCCGTTCCGACGCTTCACGCGACTTTGCCGCGATCGGCGAGGCCCGGCATTTCACGGTCGATGACGGGTCGAGCGACCGGGAGATCGCGCTCGACGGCGAGGTGGTCGAGCTCGACATGCCGCTGGAGTTCAGCATCGAGCCCGGCGCGCTGCAAGTGGTGGCGCCGGCGAAGGCCTGACCGGGCGTTGCTCGAAGCGAGCAATCGCTCATTGCCAATGCGGCCATTTCGGATCAATCTGACGTCATGACGTCAGCCCTGCGAAAGACGCCGGTTCAACCCCGAGCGCATGTCACGATCGAGCAGATCATCGAGGCGGCGGCGCAAGTGATCGAGGAGCGTGGCCTGCTCGGCTACAATACCAACGCCGTGGCCGCGCGGGCGGGGGTCAGCATCGGTTCGCTCTATCAATATTTCCCGGGCAAGGATGCGATCATGCTCGCGCTGGCGCGGCGTGAGACCAAGGCGCTGCGGAGTGACATTTACGATGCGCGGCTCGACGCCGGTAGTCGCGAGGCGTTGATCCGCCTGATCGATGCGGCGGTGCGGCATCAATTGCGCCGCCCGACACTCGCCCGCGTCATCGATCTTGAGGAGGAGCGGCTGGCGCGGGACGCCGACGAAACCGTGGCGCACGCATTGCGCGAGGCATTCGACGGCGCCTTGCGGCGCCCGGGCATGCGACGCCTCGCGGAAACCGCGCTGGCGGTGGATGACCTGATCGCGATCGTCACCGGCATGATCGACGCGGCGGCGATGCGCGGCGAGCGCGATGCGCCCGCACTGGCACGTCGGGTGCGCGCTGCGGCATTCGGGTATCTCGATCGCGCCCAGACGGCTTGAGCCTGATGGCGCCGTCGCCTAAGCGACGTGCATGACATCGACCAACGACATCCGCCGCGCATTCCTCGACTATTTCGAAAGCGAGGGGCATGCCCGCATCGCCTCGGCGCCGCTGGTGCCGCAGAACGACCCGACATTGATGTTCGTGAATGCCGGGATGGTGCCGTTCAAGAACGTCTTCACCGGGCTGGAATCGCGACCTTATGTTCGCGCGACGTCGAGCCAGAAATGTGTCCGCGCCGGCGGCAAACATAACGACCTCGACAATGTCGGTTATACCGCGCGGCACCATACTTTCTTCGAGATGCTCGGCAATTTCTCGTTCGGCGATTATTTCAAGGAACAGGCGATCGTCCATGCCTGGACCTTGCTGACGCGTGATTTCGGAATCGACCCGAACAAACTTACCGCCACCGTCTATCATACCGATGACGAGGCGTTCGACCTGTGGAAGAAGGTCGCCGGCCTGCCCGAGAGCCGCATCATCCGCATTCCGACCAAGGATAACTTCTGGGCGATGGGCGACAATGGCCCGTGCGGGCCCTGCTCGGAGATATTCTACGACCATGGCGACCATATCTTCGGCGGCCCGCCGGGGTCGCCGGACGAGGATGGCGACCGTTTCGTCGAGATCTGGAACCTGGTTTTCATGCAATATGAGCAGGTCGCCAACGAGATCGTCGGCG
This sequence comes from Sphingomonas bacterium, assembly GCF_028292965.1. GTDB lineage: Bacteria > Pseudomonadota > Alphaproteobacteria > Sphingomonadales > Sphingomonadaceae > Sphingomonas. Next base: position 8,401 of record NZ_JAQGLG010000060.1, read on the forward strand.
AGCTGCCCAAGAAGTCGATCGACACCGGCATGGGGCTCGAGCGCATCGCGGCGGTGATGCAGGGCGTGCATGACAATTATGACACCGATACCTTCAAGGCACTGATCGCCGCCTCGGGTGCGCTGACGCATACCGCGACCGATGGCGCCAACACCGCCAGCCACCGCGTGATCGCCGATCATCTGCGCACCTCGGGCTTCCTTGTCGCCGATGGCGTGCTGCCGGCCAATGAGGGGCGGGGTTATGTGCTGCGGCGAATCATGCGTCGGGCGATGCGCCATGCCCATATCCTCGGCGCCAAGGACCCGTTGATGCACCGGCTGGTGCCGGCGTTGGTCACCGAGATGGGTGCGGCCTATCCCGAATTGCTCCGCGCCCAGCCGCTGATCGAGGCGACGCTGCAACAGGAAGAAACACGCTTTCGCCAGACCTTGGACAAGGGTCTCAAGCTTCTGGATGAAGCGACGGCGGGGATGAAGACAGGCGATACGCTGGCCGGCGAGACCGCGTTCAAACTCTATGACACGTTCGGCTTCCCCTATGATCTGACCGAGGATGCCCTGCGCGCCCAGGGCCTGGCGGTCGATCGCGCGGGTTTCGATACCGCGATGGCGGAGCAGAAGCGCGCCGCGCGTGCTGCATGGAAAGGGTCCGGCCAGCAGACGTCGGACGATTTATGGTTCGATATCGCCGAAGAGTCGGGCGGTACTGAATTCATCGGCTATACGTCCGAGGAAGGTGAGGGCGAGGTCATCGCGCTTGTTCGCGACGGGCAGCGCGTCGAGCGCGCCGCGGCGGGCGAGACGGTCGATGTGGTGGTCAACCAGACGCCCTTTTACGGTGAGAGCGGCGGGCAGGCCGGGGATGCGGGCATCGTTGCCAACGACAAGGGCCTGCGCGGTGCCGTCGAGGATACACAGAAGCATCTCGGCCGCATCTGGGCGCACCGCACGAAGATCGAGACAGGTGAGATCGCGGTCGGGGATGCGGTGCATCTGACGGTCGATCACGATCGCCGTGATGCCATCCGTGCCAACCATTCGGCAACGCATCTGCTGCACGCGGCCCTGCGGGAGCGGCTGGGGACGCATGTCGCGCAGAAGGGCAGCCTGGTCGCGCCCGATCGGCTGCGCTTCGACTTCTCGCAGCCGACCGCGGTCGATGCGGCGTCGCTGGCGGCGGTCGAGGCCGATGTGAACGCCTATATCCGCCAGAATGATGTGGTACAGACGCGCCTGATGACGCCCGAAGAGGCGATCAAGGAAGGTGCGATGGCGCTGTTCGGCGAGAAATATGGCGACGAGGTGCGGGTCGTGTCGATGGGGCGTGCGGGCGACGAAGTCTATTCGCTCGAGCTGTGCGGTGGCACGCATGTCAATGCCACCGGCGATATCGGGCTGTTCAAGTTCGTTGGCGAGTCCGCCGTGTCGTCGGGCGTGCGCCGCGTCGAGGCGCTGACCGGCGAAGCGGCGCGGGCCTGGCTTTCGGCGCGCGACGAGAAGTTGCGCGAGGCCGCGGCGGTGCTGAAGTCGTCACCGGATGAGGTGCCGGCGCGCGTCGCCGCGTTGGTCGAGGATCGCCGCCGCCTGGAGCGCGAGCTGGCCGAGGCGAAGAAGGCGCTGGCACTGGGTGGCGGCGGTTCGGCTGAGGCGGCCGGGCCGGAGCGGATCGGCGACGTTTCGTTCCTCGCACAGGTCGTTGACGGGCTCGACCCCAAGGCGCTGCGCGGCACGGTCGACGATATCAAGCAGCGGCTCGGCTCGGGCATCGCGATGGTCGTCGCGACCAATGACGGGCGCGCCTCGGTCGCGATCGGCGTGACCGATGATCTGACGGGCTCGCGCAATGCGGTCGATCTGCTGCGCATCGCTGTGACGGCGCTGGGTGGGCAGGGTGGCGGTGGCCGGCCCGACATGGCGCAGGGCGGCGGCCCGGATGGTGCCAAGGCAGCTGACGCGGTGGCGGCGGTCAAGGCTGCGCTGGCAGGCTAATTGCGGGTCAGCACCGTGAAGGTCACTGGGCGGCGCAGGCGGAAGCCGAGCCGCTCGTACAGCGCGATGGCACTGTGATTGTCGGCATAGCTGTGCAGGAACGGTGTTTCGCCGCGCGCGATCATCCGTGCCGCGACGATCGGCATCAGTGCGCCGGCCAGCCCGCGACCGCGGAAATCGGGATGGGTGCAGACACCGCTGACCTCGCGGTAGCGATCGATATGCAGACGTTCGCCGGCCATCGCGGCAAGGCGACCATCGATTCGCACGCCGATGAAATTGCCGAGTTGATGCGTGCGCGTGAAGAACGGCCCTGGCTGGGTCAGCGTCGCCAGTGCGAGCATTTCAGGGGCATCTTCATCGCCGAGTTCGAGGACTTCGAACTGGTTCTCCGCCGGCGGTGTCGGGCGCCCGGCGACCATCTGGTGGCACAGGGCGCTGCGATGGAGCGTCAGGCCGGGCGGCACCGGCCAGGCACTCGTCTCGACCAGCCCGATCATGCCGCCGGACGGGCATAAGGCCGCCAGCGCCTCTATCGAGCTGGCGCTGCTGTCCGCTGCGGCTGCGAACAGGCCGAGGTCGGGTGCGAAACGCAGTGCCGGTGGCGCTCCGATGGCGCAGGCGCGCTGCGTGCCGGTCAGGGCGTGCCAGATCGGACGGTCGAGTGGGTGGTCGCTCATGTCTTGCGCACGCGGCGAATGCGCGGCTCGCGGTCGAGCGCGGCTTCCTGCATGATTTCCTTGCGCAATTCGTCGCGTTTCTCATGAATCGAAGCGATCACCGGACCCATCGCCACGCCGAGATCGACCAGCACGGACTCGGACAGTTGCAGCGAGCTTTCCAGCGTTTCCGGCACCGCATCGGTGGCGCCGGCGCGGTAGAGCTGTGCGGCGTGCGCCGTGTCACGCGCGCGGGCGATGATCGTCAGGCCGGGCACCCAGCCGCGCACACGACGCGTCAGCCGTACGCCGAGTACCGGATCGTCCATCGTCAGCACCAGCGCATCGGCATGGCCTAGCCGCAAGCGGTCGATCAACTCGGGCCGCGAGACGTCGCCGAACAACACCGGATAACCCTCGGCACGCGCGGCTTTGACCGCATCGATATCGGCCTCGACCGCGACATAGCGCCGGCCGTGCACGGCGAGCATGTCGGCGACCATCCGGCCCACGCGGCCGAAGCCGATCACCACCGTGCCCGGACCTTCGGCCGGAATGTCTTCCTCGGCGAGGCTGTCGGATTGCCGCTCGATGCGGCGCGCCGCGAATCGACCGAGCGTGGCGAGCAGCGGGGTGATGGTCAGGCCGATGGCGGTGACGGTTTGCCAGAAATTCGCCGTGGCGGAATCGATCAGCTGGATTTGCGCGGCGGTGCCGAGCACGATCAGCGTGGTTTCCGACGGGCTGCCCATCAGTACACCGGTTTCGGCCGATGGGCCGGTGCGCACGCCGGCCAGCTTGAGCAGGCCGAAGGTCACCAGCGCCTTGACCGCGACGACCCCGAAAATGGCGAGCAGCAGATCCGGCCAGCTGGCGAGGATCATCTGCAGGTCGAGGCGCAGGCCGATGGTGATCAGGAACACGCCGAGCGCGAGCCCCTTGAACGGCGCCGTCATCACCTCGACCTCACTGTGATAGTCGGTCTCGGCGATCAGTAGGCCGGCGAGCAACGCCCCCATGATCGGCGACAGGCCCGCGGCCGCCGTGGCCAGGCTGGCGACAATCACCACCAGGAGCGACGCGGCAAGGAACAGCTCGGGGCTCTTGGTGCGCGCGGCCTGGGCGAACAGGCGCGGCAGCACGAAGCGCCCACCGACGAACAGCGCCGCGATCGTCAGGCTGCCGCGCAGTAGCACCCCGGCGATCGATTCGAGCCCGCCGGTCGCGCCCGGCGCGAGCGCGGCGAGGCCGAAGATGATCGGGACCAGCGCGAGATCTTCGAACAATAGCATCGCGAAGGCCGAGCGACCGACCGGTCCGGCGGTGCCGGCGATCGGCAGGACCAGCGCCGTCGATGACAGTGCCAGCGCCAGGCCGAGGCCGATAGCACCAACCCAACTGATGCCCGTGAGATGTAGCGCGATCCCGAGCACCAGCCCGGCGCCGATCAATTGCGCCGCGCCGGTGCCGAACACCGCGGCGCGCATCGACCAGATGCGTTTGAACGACAATTCGAGACCGATCGAGAACAGCAGCAGGATGATGCCAAGCTCGGCAAAGGGTTCGATCGCGTGCGGATCCGAGATGGTGATATAATAAAGCCAGGGGTAGCGTGGCACGAGTCCGCCGAGCATCGACGGGCCGACCAGGAGGCCGACCAGGATGAAGCCGATCACCGGACTGATCTTGAACCGCGCAAAGGCCGGTATGACGAGCCCCGCTGCGCCGAGAATCACCAGCGCGTCGCTGAACCCCTGGTTTTCGAGCCCCAATGCCATGGCGGCACCTTGGCGGCTGGTTGCGCGTTTGTCAGCCGATGTCTGAGTCCGAAACCGATGTTGTGATTATCGGCGGCGGCCCGGCCGGGATGGTCGCGGGGCTTTTGCTGGCCCGTGCCGGCGTGAAGACGATCGTGCTGGAGAAGCACGGCGACTTCCTGCGCGATTTTCGCGGCGACACGGTCCATCCCTCGACTTTGCGCATCTTCTCCGAACTCGGCCTACTCGATGCGTCGCTCGAGCGACCGCACCAGAAACTCTACGAGATCGGTGGGCGGATCGCCGGGCGTGAGATGAAACTGGTCGATTTCAGCCATCTGCCTGTGCCTGCCCCGTTCACCGCGCTGATGCCGCAATGGGATTTCCTCGACTTCATTGCCGGCGAGGCACGGCATTATCCCGATTTCTCTTTGCGCCAACATTGTGAGGCCGTGGCGCCGATCGAGGAAGACGGACGTGTTGTTGGGGTGCGAACCGGCGACGGCGAGGAAATCCGCGCGCGGCTGACGATCGCGGCCGACGGGCGCGATTCGCATTTTCGCGGCGCGCTGCCGCAGACGAAAATCGGCGCGCCGATGGACGTGTTCTGGTTCCGTCTGCCCAAGATCGCGCAACCGACCAATGACAGCATGGGCGTGTTCGAAACCGGCCGGCTGTTCGTGCTGATCGATCGCGGCGATTATTGGCAATGCGCCTTCGTCTTTCCCAAGGGCGCGGTGGAGAAGATTCGCGGCGAGGGGCTGGCCGCGTTCCGCGATCGGGTGCGCGCCGTCGGGCCGGAGACGGCGGGCGTCGACGCGGCGATCAACGACTGGGAGCAGGTCAAGCTGCTGACCGTGACGGTCGACCGGCTCGATCGCTGGCACCGGCCCGGGCTGCTGCTAATCGGCGATGCCGCGCATGCCATGTCGCCGATCGGTGGCGTGGGTATCAACCTGGCGATCCAGGACGCCGTGGCGGCCGCCAATATCCTCGCCGCGCCACTCACACGCGGTGAGGATGTCGAGGCGTTGTTGCCCCGGATCGCCGCACGCCGCCTTTTCCCGGTCAGGATGACGCAGGGGATGCAGCGCGCGATTCAGGACCGCGTGATCGCGCCATTGCTGGAAGGCGGGACGTCGCTCAACAAACCGCCACTGGTGGCCCGGGCGTTCGACCGGTTCGCGCTGCTGCGCCGCATCCCGGCGCGGCTGATGGGCCTCGGCGTCCGGTCGGAGCATGTGCGCTCGCCCGACGCCGGCCGACGCAGTTAGGGCGAACGAACCGCTTCCGGTCCGCTCGCCCCAACTTTATCGTCATCGCACGAGACGTCGGCTTCAGCCGGTGATTGCACCCATCTTGTTCTCGAGATTGACGCGCACCGCCTCGAAGAACTGCTCGGTGGTCATCCAGGGCTGTTCGGGGCCGATCAGGATGGCGAGATCCTTGGTCATCGCGCCATTCTCGACCGTCTCGATGCAGACGCGCTCGAGCGTCTCGGCGAACGCGGTCACCTCAGGCGTGCCGTCGAACTTGCCGCGATATTTGAGGCCGCCGGTCCAGGCGAAGATCGAGGCGATCGGGTTGGTCGAGGTCGCCTTGCCCTGCTCGTGCATGCGGAAGTGGCGCGTGACGGTGCCGTGGGCCGCCTCGGCCTCGACGGTCTTGCCGTCCGGCGTGAGCAGCACCGAGGTCATCAGGCCGAGCGAGCCGAAGCCCTGCGCGACCTGATCCGACTGCACGTCGCCATCGTAATTCTTGCAGGCCCAGACGAACTCGCCATGCCATTTGAGCGCGCTGGCGACCATGTCGTCGATCAGGCGATGCTCATAGACGATGCCGGCTTCCTTGAACTTGTCCTTGAATTCGCTCTCGAACACTTCGGCGAACAGATCCTTGAAGCGGCCGTCATAGGCCTTGAGGATGGTGTTCTTGGTCGAGAGATACACCGGCCAACCGAGGTTGAGCCCGTAATGCATCGAGGCGCGGGCGAAATCGCGAATCGAATCGTCGAGATTGTACATCGCCATGGCGACGCCCGAGCCGGGGAAGTGGAACACTTCTTCGTCGATCACGGTGCCGTCGTCGCCTTCGAACACCAGGCGCAGCTTGCCGGGGCCGGGGACGCGATAGTCGGTGGCGCGATACTGGTCGCCGAACGCGTGGCGGCCGACGACGATCGGGTGCGTCCAGCCCGGGATCAGGCGCGGGACGTTTTTGATCACGATCGGTTCGCGGAACACCACGCCGCCAAGGATGTTGCGGATCGTGCCGTTGGGCGACTTCCACATCTTCTTGAGGCCGAATTCCTCGACACGCTGCTCGTCGGGGGTGATCGTCGCGCACTTAACGCCGACGCCATATTTCTGGATCGCCTTGGCGCTGTCGACGGTGATCTTGTCGTCGGTCTCGTCGCGCTTGGCGATGCCGAGGTCGTAATATTCCAGGTCGATATCGAGATAGGGGAGGATTAGGCGTTCACGGATCCACTGCCAGATGATCCGTGTCATCTCGTCGCCGTCGATTTCCACGACCGGCGTCTTTACCTTGATCTTCGCCATCGGTACCTTCTGTTCTAAGGGAGGGAGGTTGGCGACGCGTCTAGGGGCAAGGTGTGCGGTGATCAACCTTCCGTATGGCACCCTTTGCACCGTGCTGTGCACAGTGGGTGTTATAGTTAGATAACACGGTTTGTGATTGTCTCGCGCGCCATGGGCGGCTAGAAGGGCGCGATGGCATCGATCGAACAGCCGGAGCCCGGCAAACCCGTCATCAAATGGCGTGTCCCCGACATGCACCCCGAGGGGCGCAAGTTCGTCCTCATCGCGGCGGTACTGGTCCTGCTCGGATATCTGTGGCTGGGCTGGTTCGTCGCCTGGCCGCTGATCGGGCTGACCTTGTGGGTGGCCTTGTTCTTCCGCGATCCGATCCGCGTCACGCCGCAGGGCGAGGGACTGATCACCGCGCCCGCCGATGGCCTGATCACGCTGATCCAGCGTGTTCCGGTGCCGCGCGAGATGGCCGGGCCCGATGGGCTGGGCGATGGCGCGTTGGTGCGTGTGTCGATCTTCATGTCGGTGTTCGACGTGCACATCAACCGCACACCGGTTGCGGGCACGATCAGGCAGGTCGTTTATATCTCCGGCAAATTCCTCAACGCCGACCTCGACAAGGCGAGCGAGGAAAATGAGCGCCAGCATATCGTGGTCGAAAGCCGCGATGGAAAGCGCGTCGGTTTCACCCAGATCGCCGGCCTCGTCGCGCGGCGCATCGTACCATTCGTCAAGCCGGGCGACATGGTGGCGAGCGGCCAGCGCATCGGCCTGATCCGCTTCGGCAGCCGGGTCGACGTCTATCTGCCCGAAGGCACCAATTGCCAGGTCTTGATCGGCCAGCGCAGCGTTGCCGGCGAGACGGTGCTCGGGCGTACCGATGCGCCGACGCCCACCGGCATCACGCAGTGACGGCAACGTTATGAGACGACCGCGTCCGCCACGTGTTCCCCGCGGCCTGCCGCTGCGCGCGGTTGCGCCCAATGCGGTGACGGCACTTGCCTTGTGCTCAGGGCTGACCGGCATCCGCTTCGCCATTGCCAGCCAGTGGGAACTGGCCGTGGCGATGGTGCTGATCGCTGGCGTGCTCGACGGCCTGGACGGGCGCATCGCACGCATGCTGCACGGCGAGAGCCGTTTCGGCGCCGAGCTCGATTCGCTCAGCGATGCGATTTCGTTCGGCGTTTCGCCGGCGTTGATCCTCTATCTCTGGTCGCTGTCGGCATTGCCGCGCGTCGGCTGGCCATGCGCGCTGTTACTGGCGGTGTTCTGTGCACTGCGTCTGGCGCGTTTCAACGCCAATATCGATGTTACCGAACAACCACATAAATCGGCCGGGTTCCTGACCGGCGTTCCCGCGCCGGCGGGCGCGGCGCTGGCAATGCTGCCGCTCTTTCTTTGGTTCATCACCGACGAGCCGATGCTGCGCTCGCCCTATATCGTCGCGCCTTGGGTCGCGCTGGTCGCGGTGCTGATGGTGTCCAGCATCGCCACGTTCAGCTGGTCGTCATTGAAACTGCGGCGGCACATTCGCTTCGAGGCGATCCTCGTCGTCGTCGTGCTGTTCGGTGCGCTCATTTCGGCGACCTGGATCACGCTGGCCACAGTCACCTTGGCCTATCTCGCCACCTTCCCGTTCAGCATCCGCGCTTATGCGCGGGTCAGGCGGCTGCGCGCAGCGGCATCCGCGCCGACAGCGCCGATGCCGAGCGAATCCGCGCCCGCACCCGATTCTCGCTGAGGATCAACGCCGGCTGGCGGAGCAGCGCAGGGTCGCCTTCACCGCGCAGCAGCGCGGATATGCGCGGCAGGGCCGGAACGAGCGTGAACGCGAACACCGACATCGCACCAGCGAACGCCGCGGCGAAAACCAGGAACCCCATGACCGTCATCATCGCCCAACTCCCTGTTATCCGGGCCGAGTTACGTTGCTCACAGCGGCGAGACCGCGAATAAGTTCCGTTTCCCTGCTTCGATCGCCTTATGTTCCATTAATGTTCCCACTGTCAAGCGTGGAATACGATCTTGCGTGTGGGGCGCAGTTCGGCTATCGGCCCCGCCTCAACCCGCATGGGAAGCACACATAACCGGTGTCCGGAGCAATTCGGATTACTCGTTTCCCAGAGGCTCAACCGGAAAGGAACTATCCTATGGCGGCTCCAGTCGTCACCATGCAGCAATTGCTCGAAACGGGCGCGCACTTCGGCCACCAGACGCATCGCTGGAATCCGAAGATGAAACCCTACATCTTTGGCGACCGCAACGGCGTCCACATCCTCGATCTGTCGCAGACCGTGCCGCTGTTCGCACGTGCGCTCGAATTCGTCAGCGACCGCGTCGCCTCGGGTGGTAAGGTCCTGTTCGTCGGTACCAAGCGCCAGGCGCAGGAGCCCGTCGCTGACGCCGCGCGTCGCTCGGGCCAGCATTTCGTCAACCATCGCTGGCTGGGCGGCATGCTCACCAACTGGAAGACCATCTCCAACTCGATCAAGCGCCTCAAGACGCTCGAAGAGCAGCTTTCGGGCGACACGCACGGCCTGACCAAGAAGGAAGTGCTCCAGCTCACCCGTGAGAAGGACAAGCTCGAAATGTCGCTCGGCGGCATTCGCGACATGGGCGGCATTCCGGACGTGATGTTCGTGATCGACGCCAACAAGGAAGAACTGGCGATCAAGGAAGCCAACACGCTCGGCATCCCGGTCGTCGCGATCCTCGATTCAAACGTCAGCCCGGACGGCATCGCCTTCCCGGTGCCGGCGAACGACGACGCCAGCCGCGCCATCCGCCTGTACTGCGAGGCAATCGCCATCGCCGCGACGCGTGGCGGCCAGGAGCAGCAGGCTCGCCGTGGCGTCGATGTCGGCGCAATGGACGCCCCGCCGGTCGAAGAAGCGCTGACCGTCGAGGCGGCTCCGGCCGCCGAGGTAGAGGCCGCTCCCGAGGTCGAAGCAGCTGCCCCGGTCGTGGAAGCTGCGCCAGTGGTCGAGGCTGCTCCGGCAGTTGAAGCCGCTCCGGTGGTCGAAGCGCCGATTGCCGAGGCGGCTCTCGCCGTCGAGGCCGCCCCCGCTGCCGAAACCGTTGCCGACGAGACGCCTGAGCTCGCCGCCGAGGAAGAGCGCCAGCTCGACGCATAAGCGTCGCCGAACCGTCATGCGGGCGGGGTAGGGCGACGAGCCTTACCTCGCCCGCATCCACATTCTGAGTAGAAGGACGATAGACATGGCCGAGATCACGGCAGCAGCGGTGAAGGACCTGCGCGAAAAGAGCGGCGCGGGCATGATGGATTGCAAGAAGGCGCTGACCGAAGCGAATGGCGACATGACGGTCGCGCTCGACTGGCTGCGCACGAAGGGCCTCGCGGCCGCCGCCAAGAAATCCAGCCGCACCGCGGCGGAAGGGCTGGTCGGCATTGCCGTCAACGGCACCAGCGGCGCGGTGATCGAGGTCAATTCCGAGACCGACTTCGTCGCCAAGAACGATCAGTTCCAGGGTTTCGTCCGTGACGTCGCTTTCGTCGCGCTCGAATTGGGTGACGATCTCGAGACGATCAAGGCCGCCTCGCTCGGCCCCAAGACCGTCGAAGAGACGCTGACCAACAACATCGCGACGATCGGTGAAAACCAGTCGCTGCGCCGCGCCAGGCGTCTGACCGTCTCGTCGGGTGCGGTCGTGTCGTACATGCACAACCAGGCGTCGCCGGGTCTCGGCAAGATCGGCGTGCTGGTCGCGCTCGAGAGTGAAGCCGATGCGGATGCGCTCCAGGCGCTGGGCAAGCAGATCGCGATGCACATCGCCGCTGCCTTCCCGCTGGCGCTGAACGAGGACGGCCTCGACCCCGAAATCGTCGAGCGCGAGCGCGCCATCGCCACCGAAAAGGCGGCCGAGAGCGGCAAGCCGGCCGATATCATCGCCAAGATGGTCGACGGCGCGATCGCCAAGTACCGCAAGGAAAATGCCCTGGTCAGCCAGCTGCTGGTGATGGACGGCAAGACGAAGATTTCCGACGTCGTCGCCAACGCCGCCAAGGCCGCCGGCAAGCCGATCGAGCTGAAGGACTATGTCCGCTTCCAGCTCGGCGAAGGCATCGAGAAGGAAGCCAGCGACTTCGCCGCCGAAGTCGCCGCCGTGTCGGGCGTGCCGCAGAACGCCTGATCCGCACCGAATGAAGATGGGGGCCGCGTCGCGAGGCGCGGCCCCCTTTTCGCGTCGCCTTCCCATCCGCGCTATCCGCTTGGCTTCGCTCGCGCGCGTGCCTAAGGTCGCGCCGCCCTTCCCAACCGTCGAGATTTGATGACAACCCCCCGCTACAAACGCATCCTCCTGAAACTCTCGGGCGAGGTATTGATGGGGGAGGGTGGCCTCGCCATCGACCCCGCCGTTACCGCCCGCGTCGCCGGCGAGATCGCCGATGCCAAGGCCGCGGGTTATGAACTGTGCGTCGTGGTCGGCGGCGGCAATATCTTCCGCGGCATGGCTGGTGCCGCACGCGGCATGGACCGCGCGACCGGCGATTATATGGGCATGCTCGCCACGGTGATGAACGCGCTGGCGGTGCAGAATGCGCTCGAGCAGATCAATGTCGAGACGCGCGTCCAGTCGGCGATCCCGATGTCCAGCGTTTGCGAGCCGTTCATCCGCCGACGCGCGATGCGCCATCTCGAAAAGGGCCGGGTGGTGATCTTCGCCGCCGGCGTCGGCAGTCCGTTCTTCACCACCGATAGCGGCGCCGCGCTGCGCGCCGCGGAGATGAAATGCGACGCCTTGTTCAAGGGGACGTCGGTCGACGGCGTCTATGATGCAGATCCCAAGGTCGTTCCGACCGCAACGCGTTATGCCACCGTTTCCTACGACACGGTGCTTGCGGACAATCTCAAGGTGATGGATGCAAGCGCCATCGCGCTGTGCCGTGACAACAATATCCCGATCGTGGTGTTCAACATCCGCGAGCCCGGCAATCTCGCCGCGGTGCTGCGTGGCGAGGGCGTCTCGACGATAGTGCAAAAGGAAGGATGAGCCATGGCTGTCTATGACAAGGCCGATCTCGAACGCCGCATGGCCGGCGCGGTCGAAGCGCTGAAGCATGATCTGGTGGGCTTGCGCACCGGTCGTGCGTCGACCTCATTGCTCGATCCGGTGACCGTCGCTGTTTATGGCGCGCAGATGCCGCTCAATCAGGTCGCCACCGTGTCCGTGCCCGAGCCGCGCATGCTCTCGGTGCAGGTGTGGGACAAGACCAATGTCGGACCCGTCGACAAGGCGATCCGCTCGGCCGGTCTGGGCCTTAACCCGATCGTCGACGGCACCACGCTGCGCCTGCCGATCCCCGACCTGACCGAGGAGCGCCGTAAGGAGCTCGCCAAGCTCGCTGGCCAGTACGCCGAAAAGGCCCGTATCGCTGCGCGCAACGTGCGCCGCGACGGCATGGACAATCTCAAGACCGACGAGAAGAAGGGTGTGTTCGGCGAGGACGAGCGCAAGCGCCACGAGACCGAGGTGCAGAAGCTCACCGATTCGACGATCGCCGACATCGATGCCGCCGCGGCATCGAAGGAAAAGGAAATTCTGGGCAAGTGAAGCCGCTCGCCGCCCCTGCGCCCGATGCGGCGACGGGCTCGGCCAGCCTGCCCCGTCACGTCGCCATCATCATGGACGGCAATGGGCGCTGGGCGAAGAAGCGCCATTTGCCGCGTCTCGCCGGGCATCGCCAGGGCGTCGAGGCGGTACGCAAGGTGAGCCGCGCGGCGCGCGCCATCGGCCTGGAGGCGCTGACGCTCTACGCTTTTTCGTCGGAGAATTGGCGGCGGCCGCAGGAGGAAGTCGGCGACCTGATGGGGTTGCTGCGGCTGTTCATCCGCACCGATCTCGACGAACTGGTGCGCGAGAATGTCCGCCTGCGCGTGATCGGCGATTATCGGCGTTTCTCGCCCGATCTGGTCGCGCAGGTCGACGATGCTCTCGCCCGCACGGCGAGTAATAGCGGGCCGATCCTCGTCATTGCCCTCAACTATGGGGCGCAGAGCGAGATCGCCGCGGCGGCACAGCGGCTCGCCGAAAAGGCCGTCGCGGGCACGCTCGATCCGTCGGCGATCGACGTCGACAGCTTCGCCGCCGAACTCGACACCGCCGATCTGCCGCCGCTCGATCTGCTGATCCGCACCTCGGGCGAGGTGCGGCTGTCGAATTTCCTGCTGTGGCAGGCGGCTTATGCCGAGCTGCTGTTCGTCGATGCGTTATGGCCGGATTTCAACGGCGATACGCTGGCCGAGGCGGTCGGCGTGTTCGGCCAGCGCCAGCGTCGGTTCGGCGGTTTGTGAACGATACGAAAACGCCCGCGCGGCTTTCCGAGCTGCAATTGCGCATCCTTGTCGGTGTCGCGCTGATCGCCGTGGCGAGCGTCGCTTTGGTGTTCGGTGGCGTCGCCTTCTGGGTGCTGTGCGTGGTGCTGGCGCTGTTGATGATGGCGGAATGGGCCGATCTGGTCGGCGCGCCGGCGCCGGGCAAGCGGCTGGCGCAGTTCACGCTGTCGGTGCCGCTGGCGATCATGGCGCCGCTGCTCGGCGACGGACCCGGCTTCCTGGCGCTCGGCCTGCTGGCCGGGGCGGCATTCTTCGTGGTGATCGTCACGCGTCACCCGCGCCTCGCGCTCGGCGTCCTGTATGTCGGCCTGCCCGTGCTCGGCCTGTTGCTGCTCCGCCGCCAGTCCGAGGGCGTGGTGTTCACTTTATGGGCGCTGGCGCTGGTATGGGCATGCGACATCGGCGCCTATTTCGCCGGCCGCGCGATCGGCGGGCCGAAGCTTGCACCGAAGATCAGCCCCAACAAGACCTGGGCCGGCCTTGGCGGCGGCGTTGTCGCGGCGAGCCTGTTGGCGGCTGCGATGCACTGGCAATATGGCCTGCCCTGGCGCCTGACGCTGGCCACGCCGGCGCTTGCCGTGCTCGCCCAGGCCGGCGATTTCTATGAAAGCTGGCTCAAGCGCCGCGCCGGCGTGAAGGACAGCGGCAACATCCTGCCCGGCCATGGTGGTGTGCTCGACCGGCTCGACGGGTTGGTGCCGGTCGCACCGGTCGCGGCGTTCCTCGCCGTGGGGCTGCCGAAGCTTTATCATCTGCTGCCCGCGTCCTCCTTATGGTGAAGACGGTCTCGATTCTCGGCGCGACCGGTTCGGTCGGCAGTTCGACGCTCGACCTTGTCGAACGCGAGCCCGAACGCTTCCAGGTGCTCGCACTGACCGCCAATTGCGATGTCGACAAGCTCGCTGCGGCCGCGATCCGGACCAACGCCCGGCTTGCCGTGGTGGCGGACGAAAGCTGCCTGCCCGGGCTGCGCGATGCGCTGGCGGGGACGGGTATCGCGACCGCCGGCGGTTATCAGGCTCTGCTCGACGCGGCAGCAATGGGTGCCGACTGGACGATGGCGGCGATCGTCGGGTGCGCCGGGCTCGAGCCGGTGATGGCGGCCATCGCCCAGGGCGGCACGGTCGTCCTCGCCAACAAGGAACCGCTGGTTTCTGCCGGCGAAGTGATTCTTGCGGCGGCGGCGGCCAGCGGCGCGACGCTGTTGCCGGCCGATTCGGAGCATAATGCGATCTTCCAGTGCTTCGATCCGGCGCGACCGGAACGGGTGCGGCGGATTATTCTCACCGGCAGCGGCGGCCCGTTCCGCGATCGTTCGCTCGCCGAGATGCGTGACGTCACACCGGAACTGGCCGTGGCGCATCCCAATTGGTCGATGGGCGCGAAGATCTCGATCGATTCGGCGACGATGATGAACAAGGGCCTCGAACTGATCGAGGCGGCCCGCCTGTTCCCGGTGCCGACCAGCCGCATTGAGATCGTCATTCACCGCCAGTCGGTGATTCATTCGCTGGTCGATTACGTCGACGGCTCGGTGCTGGCACAGCTCGGCCCGCCCGACATGCGCACGCCGATCGCGCATTGCCTCGCCTGGCCCGATCGCATGGCGACGCCGATGGCGCCGCTCGATCTGGTGGCGATCGGCCGACTCGATTTCGAGGCGCCCGATCCAACGCGCTTCCCCGCACTGCAACTGGCACGCGATGCGGTCGAGGCCGGCGGCGCGCGCCCGGCGATCCTCAACGCCGCAAACGAAGTGGCGGTGGCGGCATTTCTCGCCCGCCGCATCGGCTTCCTCGAAATTGCCGCAATCGTCGCCGATACGCTGTCGCGTTACGACCCGGCGGCCCCGGCGACGCTCGATGCCGTGCTGGCGGTTGACGGTGAAGCCCGAAGGATCGCGGGCGAACGTGTAGAGGATTGCGTCGCTTGATCCAGAATCCCGGTTTCTTTTTCACCATCATGGCCTTCGCGCTCGTCATCGGGCCGCTGATCTTCGTCCATGAAATGGGCCATTATCTCGCTGGGCGATTGTTCCGCACCAAGGTCGACGCCTTCTCGATCGGCTTCGGCCCGGAGTTGGTCGGCTGGACGGATCGGCGCGGAACACGT
Organism: Sphingomonas bacterium; assembly: GCF_028292965.1. Lineage (GTDB taxonomy): Bacteria > Pseudomonadota > Alphaproteobacteria > Sphingomonadales > Sphingomonadaceae > Sphingomonas. Next base: position 23,828 of record NZ_JAQGLG010000060.1, read on the forward strand.
TGGAAACTCAGCGTCTTTCCGCTCGGTGGCTATGTGAAATTCGCCGGCGACATGAACGCGGCGAGCGAGCCCGACCCGGCCTGGCTCGAATTGCCACCGGAAGAACGGGCCATGACGCTGCCGGGCAAGCCGGTATGGCAGCGCGCGATCATCGTCGCGGCCGGGCCGGTGGTAAACCTGTTGCTGGCGGTGCTCATCCTCGCCGGTTTCGCTTATGCTTATGGCGAGAATGTCACGCCGTCGGTGGTCGGTGGTGTCGTGGCGGGCAGCCCTGCTGCGGGTGCAGGCCTGCAGACAGGCGACCGAATCACAGCACTGGGCGGTACATCAGTCGAGACTTATGGCGATATGCTGGGCTACACGATGCTACGCCCGGCCGAACGGATTACGATCGACTTCGTTCGCGGCGGCGTCGCTCGGCAGGCCACCGCTACCATCGGCACCGTTGTTCAGAAGGATGCCTTCGGCAATGCCGGAAAAATCGGCAGGCTCGGCATTGCGCCAGCGCCGTTCGTCACGCGCACGGTCAGCCTCTGGGAGGCGCCTTATGTCGGCCTGTACAGGGTGCGCGAGATACTCAGTGGCCAGATGGCCGCGATCGGCCAGATCATCACCGGCAGACGCTCGATCGACGAATTGGGTGGCCCGATCAAGATCGCGCAATATTCTGGCCAGCAGTTCACGCTGGGTGCCCGCGAGTTGATCGGTTTCATCGCGATGGTTTCGATTAATCTGGGATTCATCAACTTGTTGCCAATCCCTATGCTCGATGGTGGCCACCTGTTCTTTTATGCGATCGAGGCGGTGCGGCGGCGACCGGTCGAACCCCATGTTCAGGAATGGGCCTTCCGTGGCGGCCTCGCCGCGATCCTGGCGTTGATGCTGCTCGTGACGTTCAACGACCTCGCTGGTTTCGGCCTGTGGAAGAATCTCGGCGGGTTGATCGGTTGACGTGGTTGAGGCAGGGCTGTCGCGCCCGAGACTTTTCTCCGATTGGGGTGGCATAGTGACGATCAAGGTTTCCACGTTCGGCGCCCGCGCCACCGCCCTGCTGCTCGGGGGGACGGTACTGGCCGGCGTGCCGGTATCCGCCTTCGCGCAGACGGCGCCCGTACAGGCGCCACCTGTTGCGCCGGCACGGGTTGCCGCAGCATTGCCCGCCGCACCCGTGGCGCAGGTGATCAAGTCGCTGCGCGTCGAGGGTTCGCAGCGCATCGAGCCGGAGACCGTGCTCTCCTACACCAAGCTGCGCATCGGCCAGGCCTATACCAACGAGACGCTCGATCAGGCGATCAAGGATCTCTACGCCAGTGACCTGTTCGCCGACGTGTCGATCACCGGCGCCTCGTCGGGCGAGATCGTGCTGCGCATCCGCGAGAACCCGATCATCAATCGCATCGTTTTCGAAGGCAACAAACGGCTCAAGGAAGACAAGATCCGCAAGGAGATCAAGCTCGCGCCGCGGCAGATCTTCACCCGCACTGCGGTCCGTCAGGACGTCGCGCGCATCATCGAACTGTATCGCCGCCAGGGCCGTTTCGCCGCGTCGATCGAACCGAAGATGGTCGCGCTCGACCAGAATCGCGTCGACATCATCTTCGAGGTCAATGAAGGGCCCAAGTCCAAGGTCCGTCAGATCAACATCCTCGGCAACGAGGTGTTCTCCGACGGCAAGCTGCGCGAGCAGATGGCGACCAAGGAAGCGCGCCTGAGCCGCCTGCTGAGTTCGAGCACCAGCTACGATCAGGATCGTCTGGCCTATGACCAGCAGAAGCTGCGCCAGTTCTACCTGACCCAAGGCTATGCCGATTTCCGCGTTACCTCGGCCGTCGCCGAGCTGACGCCGGACAAGAAGGACTTCATCATCACCTATGTGGTGGAGGAAGGTAAGCGCTACAAATTCGGCGATGTAACCGTCGACAGCGACATTCGCGATTTCGACAACAAGAAGCTCGCCGCCAGCCTCGGGATCATCAAGGGCAGCTGGTACAACGCCAAGCGCGTCGAGGATTCGGTTGATTCGCTGAACCAGGCCGCCGGCCTGTTTGGCTACGCCTTCACCGACACCAATCCGGAATTCCAGCGCGACCCCGAAACGCTGACGATGTCGATCAACTTCCACATCGCGCAAGCGCAGCGGACCTATGTCGAGCGCATCGACATCAACGGCAACACCCAGACGCAGGACAAGGTGATCCGGCGCGAGATCCGCATCGCCGAGGGTGACGCGTTCAACAGCTTCCAGGTCAAGCGCTCGCAGGACCGCATCAACTCGCTCGGCTTCTTCCAGGAGAAGTTCGAGATCAAGCAGGTGCCGGGCTCGTCGCCCGACCGTGTCGTGCTCGAAGCGAACGTCGAAGAGAAATCGACCGGCGAGCTGTCGCTCTCGGCCGGTTTCTCGAGCCTCGAGAAGTTCATCATCCAGGCGTCGATCACGCAGCACAATTTCCGTGGCAAGGGCCAGGAGTTGCGCGCCAGCGTAAACTATTCGACCTATTCCAAGTCGGTCGAACTGGGCTTCACCGATCCGTATCTGTTCGATCGCAACATCGCCATCGGCGGCGACATCTTCCGCCGCGATTACAATGCGTTCAACTATGTCGGCGATCAGCGTCAGACGACCTACACGCAGGTTTCGACCGGCTTCCAGATTCGCGCCGGCATCCCGCTGACCGAATTCTGGTCGCTCTCGGCACGTTACGGGCTGACCTATGATCAGGTCGGGCTCGACCAGAGCACCTATTTCACCAACGGCGCGTGCGATCCGCTCAAGGCCGGGCGTTATCTGTGCGAAGCGATCGGCAACCGCTGGACCTCGTCGGTCGGCTATTCGCTGATCTTCGACAGCCTCAATAGTCGCCTCCACCCGACGGCAGGTCAGCGCATGGTGTTCAGCCAGGACTTCGCCGGGCTGGGCGGAGACGTGCGCTATATCCGCACGCGCTTCGAGGGTTCGAAATTCTTCAACGCCGGTCATGGCTTCATCTTCTCGGCCAATCTCGAGGGCGGCTACATCGCGTCGCTCGAGGGGAGCAAGGGGGCGGGCGTCGACCCCATTCGTATCACCGATCGCTTCTATCTCGGCGAGCCCGATTTCCACGGCTTCGATATTCGCGGCGTCGGCCCGCGCATCAAGCGTACGCCGTACATCACCGATGCCACGGGCGCTCAGGTGCTGGCGACCGACAAGACGCAAATCGCCGACGATGCGCTGGGCGGCCGGGCCTATTATCTCGGCCGACTGGAAATGGAGATTCCGCTCGGTTCGGGTGCGCATGAATTGGGTCTGCGGCCATCGATCTATATCCAGGCGGGTGCACTTTTCGGTATCACGCAGCCTTTGCCGACCGCGACCTTCCCGAGCGTGACCGATCCTGTCACCGGCAGGACCACGGTTCTGCCGCTTGATCAGCAACAGCTCGACAGCGCAGGACGCTCGCTGTTCATCGTACCGACGACTGATGGGACCAACCCGGGCTTGGCGACGACCTGCCAGATCGGTTATTCCGCGACCAGCGGTGGCGCTTGTACCGGCACCTCGATCAACACCGCCTACACCATTCCGATCTCGCCATTTGCCGAGACCTTTGTCGGCAATTCGTCACGGCCGCGCATCTCTATCGGTGCCGGCGTCAACTGGAACTCACCCTTCGGGCCGCTCCGCATCGATCTCGCTTATGCCTTGCTTCACGACAAGGGCGACGACACCAAGATTGTAACATTCAACGTAGGGACACAATTCTGATGAAGACCAATATCAAGCTGTTGCTGGCGGGCGCGATGATCGCCCCTGTGGCATTGCTCGCGGCGATGCCGGCCAGTGCGCAGGCCGTCGCGGTTGCCGATCCGGAAGGCGCGATCGCCGCGACCAAGGCATTCACCGCCGCCACGACGCAAATCCAGACCACCTACAAGGCGGTGCTCGATCAGGCCCAGGCGCGTCGCACCGCGATCCAGGCCGAGCTGCAGCCGCTCTACACGGTGCTCGACACCAACCATGACGGCCAGCTCAGTCAGCCCGAGATCGATGCCGCCAACGCCGCGCACCGCCCGGAACTGGCCTCGATCCAGTCGAAGCAGCAGGCCGCCCAGGCCGAGCTCGGCCGTCTCGAAGGCCCGGCGACGCGCGCGCAGCAATATGCCGTCGAGCAGATCTCGGCCAAGCTCGCCCAGGCGATCCAGAGCGCGATGAGCAAGCGCGGCACGACCGTGCTGCTCAAGCCGGCATCGGTGTTCACCGCGCAGCCGGCCGGCGACCTGACCCCGGCGATCACCGCCGAGCTCGACACACTGGTGCCGAGCGTCAGCATCACCCCGCCGGCAGGCTGGCAGCCCGGCCAGCAGCAGGCGGCACCAGCCGGTGCTGCGCCCGGCGGCACTCCGGCACCAGCCGCTCCCGGCCGTCGCGCACCGGGCCGGTGAGCGAAGCCGAATCGGTGACATCGCTTGGCCCGCTCGATATCGGGCGGGTCATGGCGGCGTTGCCGCATCGCTATCCGATGCTGCTGGTCGACCGTGTCGAGGAACTGATCCTCGACAAGTCGATCACGGCGATCAAGGCGGTGACGATCAACGAGGGTTTTTTCCAGGGTCATTTCCCCGGGCGCCCGATCATGCCCGGCGTGCTCATCGTCGAGGCGCTGGCGCAGGCCGCCGGTGTGCTGGCGGTCGAATCGCTCGGCCTCGCCGGCTCAGGCAAGCTGGTCTATTTCATGGCGATCGACGGGGCGAAGTTCCGCAAGCCGGTCGAACCCGGCGTGCTGCTCAAGCTCGAGGTCGAGTTCGTCCAGAAGCGCTCGAGCGTGTGCAAGTTCGCCGGTCGCGCGACGATCGACGGCCAACTCGTTGCAGAAGCAAACTTCACCGCGATGATCGCCGATCCGCCCAAGGCATAAGCCTGAGACATATTGTTGCTACCCCGGCGCGGCTCTGCTAGGGGCCGCGCCTTCGCTGCTGGTCGGAAACCAGCGGCATTTTTTGTCGAGGAAGTTTACCCGTGAAGAACGACATCCACCCCGATTATCACACCATCAAGGTGCAGATGACCGACGGCACCGTGTTCGAGACCCGCTCCACCTGGGGCAAGGAAGGCGATCTGATGACGCTGGATATCGATCCGCTGGCGCATCCGGCCTGGACCGGCGGTCGTGGTTCGATGCTTGATTCGGGCGGCCAGGTGGCACGCTTCAACAAGCGTTTCGGCGGGCTCACGCTGAAGAAGTGAGGCGGTTGGCGGGGCGCCGTCGTTAACGGCGCCTTAGCCATCCCGCCTTAAACTGCCGGCATGGAAGCCAGGCAGACCAATATCTCATCCGAATATGAGCCGGCGGTGGTCAACCGCCGGCGCGCACCGCGTGCGCCCGTGTCGCTCGATGCAAAGCTCGGGCGCGGCGGGCTCGACCGCACTTTGTGCCGCATCACCGATCTGTCGCGCGAAGGCGCGCGGATCCGCAGCTATTCGGCGCTGAAAAAGGACATGACGATCTGGCTGACTTTGCCGGGCGTCGGCCAGGTCGCAGCGATGGTCAAATGGGCCGATGACTTCGAAGCCGGCTGCCTGTTCCGCGAGCCGCTCGCCGAGCACACCTATGAAAATCTGGTCGAGGTCGGCGCCGTCTGACGTACCGACAAGGCGATTGGCGGAGAGAGTGGGATTCGAACCCACGGTGAGCTTGCACCCACGGCGGTTTTCAAGACCGCTGCCTTAAACCACTCGGCCATCTCTCCGCATCGGAGCATCGTGCTGAAAAGTGGGAACCGGTTTTCAGCTCTTCACGATGCGACAAACGAAAACGCCGCATAGAGGCGACAGGCTATTTCGTGCAAGTCCTGCGACCATAAGGGGTTCATGTCGCCGGGGCGCTGTGGCACAGTCGCCTCATGCGGGGATATATCAGCAGGATGAAGCGGATCGGCAGCGGCGCGCTGGCCTTTGCCGCATTGTGCAGCGTTGCGGGCGCGGCGCCGGCGCAGGATGAAAGCGGCTTCCAGGCCTATCTCGTTACGCTCAGGGCGCAGGCACAGGCCGCCGGCGTCAGCCGCGCGACGATCGACGCGGTGTTCCCGACGCTGACGCTCAACCCGCGTGTCGTGCAGCTCGACCGCGGTCAGCCCGAGAGCGATCCCAATGCGCCCGTGCCCAATTACGCGCCGTATCGCGCCGCTCATATCGATACCGCGCGCATCAGCCGCGGGCGCGCGGCCTATCAGGCGCAGCGTTACCGGCTGCAGCGGATCGAACAGCAGACCGGCGTGCCCGAATCGATCATGGTGGCGATCTGGGGCAACGAGACCGCCTATGGCACGGTGATGGGGAATTTCGACATTCCGCGTGCACTGGCCAGCCTGGCTTATGACGGCCGACGTCGCGAACTGTTCGCCGCCGAGTTCGTCGATTCGCTCAAGATGATCGATCGCGGCGTGCCGGCGGAGCGCCTCAAGGGCAGTTGGGCCGGGGCAATGGGCGGGCCGCAATTCCTGCCCTCGGTCTATCTGCGTCTCGCGCGCGACGGCGATGGCGACGGCCGTGCCGATATCTGGAACAGCGACGCCGACACGCTCGCCTCGATCGCCAATTACTTCGCCAATGCCGGCTGGCGGCCGGGCCAGCCCTGGGGACTGGCGGTGAGCGTACCGCCGGGCTTCGACCGCAGCACGGTCACCAACAAGCTGCTCTCGCCGCGCTGCCCGCGGGTGTTCACGCGACAGAGCGGGTGGAAGACGATGGCCGAGTGGCGCGCCATGGGGCTGGTGCCGGAATCGCGCGGCTGGCCGCGCGATTCCGTGCTGGCGACGTTGATCGAACCCGACGGGCCCGGCAAGACGGCCTATCTGCTGACCGGGAATTACCGCGTGATCCTCGATTATAACTGCTCCAATTTCTATGCGCTGTCGGTCGGCCTGCTGTCCGACGCGGTGGAACAATAAGATGATGCTCAGCGTGATGCTGCTCGCCGCCCTGCAAGCCGAGCCGCGTACGGCGCGCCCGTCTGCGGGGATCTCCGAATCACCCCAGGCACGCATGCCGGTATCGTCGATCGATGGCAGCCCGCCCGAGGGCGCGGGGCCGCGCGGCACCTCGGGCGAGCAGCGCTACGATGCGGTGGGTCTCGCCGGCGTTGGCGACCACGCCGGTGATCCCCAGGCGATTACCGCAAGCACCGATGCGCTGCCGCAGGGCAGTTTCGTCGAGTTGACCGCGCTGGACAGCGGCAAGACGATCGTCGCTTTGGTCAGCGGCCACGGCACCGGCGGCGGCGTTGTGGGCCTGTCGCCGGGCGCCGCGCGCCTGCTCGGGCTCGATGGCGGTTCGGCGGCGGTGCGCGTGCGTGGCGTCACGCCGACGCCCCAGGACCAGGTCGCGCTGCGTGGCGGCCGCAGCGCGGGGTCGCGGCTCGATGCGCCGACCTCGTTGCTGACCGCCTTGCGCAAGCGGCTACCCGCTGGCGCACCGGCGCGCGTGGTACAGCGACCACAACCGATCACCCGGCCGACGGCACAGCCGGGCGCATCTTACGCCCCGCCGCGCGACCCCGCGCCGATGCCGGAGCCTGTCCGGCAACCGGCGCCTTCCTATGCAGCGCCGCGTGCCGTACCGGCACCGGCCGCCTCGGGCTGGTACGTCCAGGTTGCGGCCCTGTCGTCGCTCGAGCGTGCCCAGGCGCTGGCCGCCAGCCTCGGCGGTGGCCGCGTCGTGTCGAACGGCGGCATCCACCGCGTGCAGATCGGTCCTTATGGCAATGCGACAACCGCGGCACAGGCACGTGACGACGCCGCACGGCGTGGTTATGGCGGTGCGCGCATCGTCCATGACTAGGTCGAAACACTCCCGTAACCCCAGCGTAAAGACGGACCCGACACGATGAAGAAACTGCTCGCCGCCACCGCCCTGACGTTCGGAATGGCCGTTCCCGGCATGGCCGCCGCGCCGACCTTCGACACACCGGCGCCGGTCGCGTTCATGGTCGATACCTCATCGAACGCGATCCTCTACGCCAAGGATGCCGATCGCCGCATGCCGCCGGCCTCGATGGCGAAGATGATGACGGTCTATGTCGCGTTCGACCTGATCAAGCACGGTAAGCTGTCGCTCAGCCAGCAGATCGAGGTGCAGCCCGAGACGTGGCGCAAATGGCATTCGCAAGGCTCGACCATGTTCCTCGGCGTCGGCGAGAAGCCGACCGTGGCGGACCTGCTGAAGGGCATCGTCACGCTGTCGGGCAATGATGCCTGCGTCGTGCTCGCCGAGGGCATCTCGGGCACCGAGGAAGCCTTTGTCAGCGTGATGAACCAGAAGGCCGTCGAGCTCGGCCTGACCAACAGCCATTTCGGCACCTCGAACGGCTGGCCCGACAATGGCGTGACCTATGTCACCGCGCGCGACCTGGCCAAGCTGGCGACCGCGACGATCAACAACTTCCCGGATCTCTACAAGACCTATTACTCGCTGCCGAACTTCACCTGGGGCAAGACGCTCGGCGCGGGCAACCCGATCAGCCAGGACAATCGTGACCCGCTGCTCGGCAAGGTCGCTGGCGCCGATGGCCTCAAGACCGGCCATACCGAAGAAGCCGGCTATGGCTTCACCGGCTCGGCCAAACAGGGCAATCGCCGACTGGTCCTGGTGCTCGCCGGGCTGGGCAGCGCGGGCCAGAGGATCGACGAATCGGTCAAGTTCATGAACTGGGGCTTCCGTGCCTGGCAGGCCAAGCAGATCGTCGCCAAGGGCAAGCTGGTCGAAACCGCCGAGGTCCAGTTGGGCAGCGCCAACCATGTCGGCCTGATCGCGCCCGATAACCTGACGGTCACGCTGCCCGGCGGCGCGACGCCCGACATGCAGGGCCGCGTCGAATATGACGGGCCGATCAAGGCGCCGATCAAGGCCGGCGACCACATTGCCGATCTCGTCATCATGACGCCCGACATGCAGCCGCAGCGCGTGCCGCTGGTTGCCGCCGAGGACGTGCCGCTGGCCGGGTTCTTTGGCCGCGCCTGGGCCGGCCTGAAGGGGCTGTTCGGCGGGTGACACGCGGGCGCTTCATCTCGCTGGAAGGCGGCGAGGGGGCGGGCAAGTCTACCCAGGCGAAGCGGCTGGCCGAGGCGCTGGCGGCGCGCGGCATCGAGACGCTGGTCACGCGCGAGCCCGGCGGCAGCGAGGGCGCGGAGGCGATTCGCGGCCTGCTGATGCAGGGCGAGGTGACGCGCTGGAGTCCGCATACCGAGGCGTTGCTGTTCGCTGCCGCGCGGGCGGACCATGTCGAGAAGCATATCAACCCGGCGCTTGGCGCGGGGACCTGGGTGATCTGCGACCGCTTCATCGATTCGTCGCGCGCCTATCAGGGCGTCGCCGGCGGGATCGATGATGCCGCGGTGCTGGCGTTGCACGGCTTCGGTTCGCGCGGGTTGTTGCCCGATCGCACCTTCGTGCTCGAACTCTCGCCCGAACAGGGCCGCGCCCGCGCAGAGGTGCGTGACGGCGCCGGAGCCGACCGCTTTGCCGCGCGCGGGGAGCAATTCCATGCCGATGTCGCGGCGGCCTTCCGGCGTTTCGCCGAGGTCGAGCCGGACCGTTTCCGACTGATCGATGCCGGCGGCGCGGCGGATGAGGTGACAACTGCGCTGCTCGCCGGGCTGGCCGACCTGCTGTCATGACATTGCCGCTGGGCAACGAAGCGGCGCACGACGCCTTTGCCGCCGCCGTGACGAGCGGGGTGCTGCACCATGCTTGGCTGTTCGCCGGACCGATGGGTGTCGGCAAGGCGAGCTTCGCGCGCGCCGCCGCGCTGCGCCTGCTGGCCGAGGGTGCGTCGCCGGGCGCGCTGCCGCCGGGTTTCGATGTGCCCGAAGTCGACCGCACGCGCTCGCTGGTCAATGCCGGATCGCATCCCGATTATCGCGAGATGACGCGGCTGCCCAAGGATGCCGACAAGCCCGACCAGGACCTCGCGCGCAGCATCACCATCGCCCAGGTGCGTGCGCTCCAGCCGATGTTCGCGACCACGCCCTCCATGTCGTCGCGCCGCGTGGTGCTGATCGATGCGATCGACGATCTCGAACGCGGCGGCGCCAACGCGTTGCTCAAGAATCTCGAAGAGCCGCCACAGGGCACGATCTTCCTGCTCGTCAGCCACGCGCCGGGCCGGTTGCTGCCGACAATCCGCTCGCGTTGCCGCCTGCTGCGCTTCGAAGCGTTGGGCGATGAGGCCATGACGTCGATCCTGCGCGAACGCCTGCCCAAGGCCGATGATGCCGAGATCGCCGCCTTGGCGCGGGCGGGGGAGGGCTCCCCGGGAAGGGCGCTGGGGTATGCCGGGCTCGACCTCGGCGCGCTCGACGACGCGCTGGCGGCGATCGCGCGCGACGGCGATCGCGGCAACAAAAGACG
>NZ_JAQGLG010000117.1 GCF_028292965.1 Sphingomonas bacterium
CGCGGGCCATCCAGCAAAGCGTGGCGCCGCAGGATCGCGGTGATCGTCGAGGCCGAGGGAACATCCGCCAGCCCCTGCGTCTGCAACACCCGCCGGATCTTGCGGCCGCCCCACGCCGGATGCTCGCGCCGCACCCCCAGCACCTGCCTCTCCACCGCTTCGGCGGTCCGGGCCGGGCTGCTCAGCGGACGGCGCGAACGATCGGCCAGCCCGTCATCGCCGGCAGAGCGAAAGCGGCCCAGCCATTTGTACCCCGTCTGCGGACTGACGCCAAAATGCCGGCAAAGCTCGCGCTTGTTCGCATCAGGCATCACCGCCAGGCGACAAAACTCTTCGCGCTCCGACACGGGCGAACACTCCCTGAACGGCATGGCAAATCCTCCATGCCGAGTTGTCCACCATGTCCCCAAACAATCGTCCACCATCTCTCCGGTCTGTACACGAAGGCCGGGGCCCAGTTGGGGAACAGCGGTGGGCGGGCGCGGCGCCCTGTTACTTCTGCCATCCCGACTGGGCCCCGGCCTTCGCCGGGGAAGGTGAGAAGTGACGGTGCCGGGTTGGATGGCTGAGATGCGTGGCGCGATCGTCACCGGGGCGGGTGCGGGGATCGGGCAGGCGGTGGCGCTGGCGCTCGCCGCGCGCGGGTGGCGGGTGACCGTGTGCGATGTGGATGGTGCCGCAGCGGCGCGTGTCGCCGCGGAGGCGGGGGGCGATGCCGTGGCGGCGGCGGCGGACGTGACCAACGAGGTGGCGCTCGATGACGTGATGACGCGCGCGGCGGCGGTCGGGCCGCTCGGCGCGGTGGTGCATTGCGCCGCGCTGTTTCCGCGCATCGACCTGGCCGCGACGGGCATCGCCGACTTCGACCGGGTGATGGCGGTCAACCTGCGCGCCGCGGTGCAGATCTCGTTGCGCGCGACCCAGGCGATGCCGGGCGGCGGGGCGCTGGTGTTCCTTACCTCGGGCAGTGGATTGATGGCGGCCGCGGCCGATCCGTTCCAGCGCGGCTTCGCGCTCTATGGCGCGTCAAAGGCGGCGCTCGATCGCTGGGTGGCGGGCGTGGCGCCGGAACTGGCCGAGGCCGGCATCTTCGCCAGCACGATCACGCCCGGTGCGTTCGTCGAGACGCCGGGGCTGGCGCGCACCGGCGTGACCCCGCCGCCGGGCGCGGCGACGATCACCGCGGAGCGGGTTGCCGATGCGGTGGTGCGACTGGTCGAGGATCGTTCGGGCGGCTTTGTCGGGCAGCGACTGAGCGCGGCGGCGTTCGGCGAGGGCTGGGCTTAGGGTCGGTCGCGTCGGCGCATGCCCTACCCAACCCCCTTGACCTCCGGCAAATATGTTGTGTAAACACAACGAACCATATCCGATTCGCGATGAGAGATTGTGCCCAACCTATATAATCGCATTGCCGTGTTCCGGGCCGAGCGCGGCGTGTCGCGCCGCGAACTGGCCGACGCGGTCGATGTGAACAACCAGACGATCGGCTATCTCGAGCGCGGCGATTACAAGCCGAGCCTGGAGCTGGCGATGAAGATCGCGGCCTATTTCGACGTGCCGATCGAGCTGCTGTTTTCGTTTCGCCCTTTCGAATCCGTCGCCGACACATTGCGCCGCGCCGCCGCGGCGGGAGAAGGACCGCAATGACCCTGCTCGAGAAAATGGACCGCCTCGTCTATGCGACGCACCTCGACCATATCGTCTTCATGAAGATGCAGCCGCGCAACCTGCGCTGGTCGCCGTTGCTGGTGATCGTCGGCCTTGTCGCGGGTTACACGATGATGGTGAAGACGCCGATCGTCACCCTGCCCGGCTTCTGGATCGGGTGGCTGCTTTATTATGGCGCCTTTCTGGCGGCGTGCTTCGTCCGCGCGTTCGGCCCGCGCTTCACGCCGACCGTGCGCCAGCCGCTGGACGAGCGCGAGCTGATGATCAAGGCGCGCGCGCATGCCATCTCCGGCGTGGTGGTGGCGAGCTGCGCCATGTTCGGCTGCTTCTACATGGCGAGCGCGGGCGCGCCGTTCCTGTGGCATCCGCATACGCCTTATGACTGGATCAATCTGGGCTTTGGGGTTCAGGCCGGGGCGATGCTGTTGCCTACGCTGGTGGCGAGTTGGTTGCAGCCGCGACCAAGTGGGGACGGTGAGGATTGAAGGGGCGGACCGTCCGTCCGCCTTGCGCTTGTCGAAGTCGCTAGCGCCGCCGCGCCGCTTTCACTGATAACGCAGCGTCTTCTCGAACCCCTCATTCGCCTTGGTCATCTTCGCCAGTTTCCTGAGCTGGCCGCGAACATGCCGCTCGAACCGCGCATCGTCATAGATGCCCGTCGCGCGATATTCGTCCTGGCCGATCAGTTCCTTGATGCGTGCGGCGAACGCGGCCTGATCACTGGTGCGATCCGCGGCCTGAAGCGCGCGGCAGACCCATTCCTCGGCGGCGGCCTTGTCGCAATCGTCCTGCGCCTCATACCCGCGCCGGTCCGCCGCCGCCTGATCCAGCTTCGATGCGGCGAGCCGGCGTTCCAGCCATTTGCGGACCAGTGCGCCGTCCCACGGTTTCGATGTCTCGCTCATCGCTCGCTCCAACCTGGCCCGCCCTTGCCCATAAAGAGCATCATGACAGATGCCAGGTCCCATTCTGCATCTATGCCACGCCCGGCGACACCCGCTGGTCGATCCAGTTGCCGATGTCGTTCATGACGCGGTCGCGATCGAGATCGTTGAGCAGGTCATGATAATGCCCGTCATACAAGGTCAGCTTCTTGTCGGCCGAGCCCGTGCCGGCGAAGAAGGCGCGACTGCCCTCAGGCCGCGCCGCCTTGTCGGCGGTGCCGTGGAGGATCAGCACGGGTAGCGTGATGCGCCCGAAGTCGCGGCTCAGCCTGTCATCGGCGCGGGCCAGGGCCGCCATGGTCTGGATCGGCTGGACCTCGTCATGGATCAGCGGATCGGCCTTCAGATGCGCGACCCAGGCCGGGTCGCGCGAGAAATCCTCCATGTTCAGGCGCACGACATGGGCGTGCGGGGCGATGTGGCTGGCGCCCTTCAGCAGCGTCAGCGCGAGATCGGGGGCGAACACCCGAAAGGCGAAGCTCTCGCAGATCAGGCCGGCGATATTGTCCTGATGATCGAGCGCATAGGTCACCGCCGTCACGCCGCCGGCGCTGTGCCCGAGCAGATAGACCGCCAGATCGGGCTGGCGCGCGCGGGCGAAGGCGATCGCCTGGGACAGGTCGGCGACATAGTCGTCGATGGTCTCGACATAGAAACGCTCACCTTCCGATCTGCCGCGCCCGCGAAGATCCAGCGCGGTGACGGCGAAGCCGCGTTGGGCGAAGACCTCGGCCGCCCTGGCATAATGGCCGCCATGGGCGTTGAAACCGTGGCAGACGACCAGCGAGGCCGAGGGGCGACCGAGTGCGGGCCAGTGCCTGACGAAAAGCCGCCCGGCGTCGCTCTCGAGCCATTGTTCGTGCGCGGCGAGGGGAGATGGGTTTGTCATCGAACTGCTCCTTGATAGGCCAGCGCTGCGATTCAGCGCGCTGTGAAGGTGGTGACGAAGGCGGTGTCGCTCGGGCCGGTACCGGTGATGCGGACGGTCGCCGCCTCGTCGCGGGTGAAGGCGAAGTGCGCCACATTGCGCGGCTCGGTGTAGAGGCCGCCGGCACCCAGTGCCTTGACGCGCGCCTCGGCCGAGCTGGCGCCATAGCCGAAATACCAGGTGCCGGAGATCACCGTGGCGAAGCGATCGTCGCGGTGGGTGTGGGCCGCGATGCCGGTGTGCGCCGGCACACGGATTTCGAGCATGTACGGGCCGGACTTGGCGGGATCGCCATAGAGCAGCACGGTGCGGATGCCGTTCACGCCCGAGGTGCCGGTGCCCGCGCCGGCGCTGGGCATCGTCTCGGTCTGGTCGAGCGACAGGGTCGTCGGGGCAAGTTGTCCCTTGCCCGTGGCCACCGGGCGGGTGTCGAGAAAGTCGCGGATCGCGCGCATGGTCGCCTCGGGCTGTTCCTCCATCAGCCAGTGGCCGGCATTGGCGATGACGCGTTCTTCCACATCAACCGCGCCGGCGCGGGCGTCGATGGCCATCATCGGGCCGAACGACTTCTCGCCGCCGATGGCGAGCACCGGCATGGTGAGCTTGCCGTGCGCGGCGAGCCAGGCGCGGTTGTCGATCGCATCCTGATCGAAGGCGGCGAACTGGCGGAAGCCGGCATGCATGCGGCCCGGTGCGGCATAGAGCGCCGCATAGTGCGCACGCATGCTTTCCGGGAAGTGCGCCGGATCGGCGGAGAAGTCGTTCCAGAAACGGTCGAGATAAATGCGCTCGCGGCCGGCGACGAGGCGCTCCATGTCCGGACCGCCGAAACGGAAGTGCCACAGCAGGGGGCTTTTCAGCACCTCTTCCCATGGGCCGATGCCAGGCACGGGTGCGTCCATCAGCACCAGCTTGGTGACGCGATCGCCGTATCGTGCGGCGAGCGCGTAGGCGACCATGTTGCCGATGTCGTGCGCGACCACCTGGGCGCTTGCGATATGCAGCGCGTCCATTACGCCGATGATGTCGGCGGCTTCATTGGCCTTTTCGAAACCGGTATCGGCACGGGCCGACAGGCCGAGGCCGCGCAGATCGGGCACGATGACCGTGTGATCGCGCGCGAGATTGGCGACCAGCGGCGCCCACATGTCGCCGGTGTCGCCATAGCCATGGAGCAGGACGACGGCCGGGCCCGATCCTGCCACGCGGACATGGATGGTGGTGCCGTTCGTCGCGATCTCTTGGGTGTGGACACCGGCCGGCAGGTCGGACGTCGCCTGGGCATAGGCATTGATGCTGACGAGGCTGGTCGTAGCGGCCGCGGCGAGAGCGAGGCGGCGGGCGAAGGTCGGAAGTTTCATGAGCGTTCTCCAGAAGAGCGCTTGAGTGCGCCAATCAAAACTAGACAGGTCCCACAGGCTTGATTAGCCGTTGCGGAATCCAATCATTCTTGACTGTGAGGCAAAGGTGGCATCACTGGATCGCGCAAAGGACCTCACGGTGTTCGACGCGGTGGCGTCGACGGGCAGCTTCTCCGCCGCAGGACGTCAGCTCGACCTGACCCCCTCGGGGGTCAGCCGCACGATCGACCGGATCGAGGCGCGGCTGGGAACCCGGCTGTTGCTGCGCTCCACGCGTGCCCTGAGCCTGACGGCGGAGGGGCGGACCTATCTCGGCGGGGCGCGGCGCATCCTGTCCGATCTCGACGAGGTGGAGCGGGCGATCGCCGATCAGGGCGCGCCGCGCGGACGGGTGCGGCTCAGCGCGGCGGTGGCGCATGGGCGGGTGTGCATCGTGCCGTTGCTCAAGGCGTTCGTGCGGGCGCATCCGCTGATCGTCGTCGATGTGAACCTGAGCGATGCCAAGGTGGACATCGCGCAGGGCCAGGCGGATGTGGCGATCCGTTCAGGCCCCCTGCCCGACAGCCTGTTGATGGCGCGGCGGCTCGGCGACAATGGCCGGACGATCGTCGCCTCGCCCGACTATCTCGCCGAATGGGGCACGCCGCTGGTGCCCGGGGACCTGGCGCGGCACAATTGCCTGAACTTCAACTTCCGCCGCGCCGAGCCGGTATGGCCGTTCCGCATCGGCGGCGAGAACGTCACCATGGCGGTGCACGGATCGATCGAGGCGAACAGCGGCGAGACGTTGCTGCAACTGGCGCTGGACGGCGTGGGCATGGCGCGGGTGGGGAATTTCGGCATCGGCCGCGCGATCGCCGAGGGGCGGCTGGTGCCGCTGCTCGAACCGTATAATCCCGGCGACCGGGAGGTGTTCCAGGCGGTCTTCGTCGGCGGCGCCAACATGCCGACGCGGATCCGGTTGTTCGTCGATTATCTGGCGGAGAATTATCGCGTGGTGTGACGGGCCGGGGGTCGCGAGGAACGCCGGGGCCAGGGGATCCGGCCTCACGAACGCCGGTCTTGGAGCGGTGGCGCCCGCTAAACCCGCATACCTCCATCGACCTGGATTGTCTGCCCGGTGACATAACTGGCGTCATCGCTGGCGAGGAACGCCGCCACCGACGCCATCTCCTCCGCGCGTGCCGGGCGGCCGAGCGGGATGCGGGCGGCGACGACGCGGTTCATATGCTCCTCTGCAGTGCGGCTGGGGTCTTGCGCGGCGAGATGTTCGTAGCGTTGTTTGACATAGGGCGTCAGCGTCATGCCCGGCGAGAAGGCGTTGACGCGGATGTTGAGCGGGGCGAGCTCGATCGACAGGGTACGGGTCAGCGCTATGACGCCATATTTGGCGGCGGCATAGGCCGAGATGCCGGCCACGCCGTGATGCGCCGAGATCGAGCAGGTGTTGACGATCGCCCCGCCGCCGGCGCGCGCGATGCGCGGGGAGGCGTGCTTGGCGCAGAGATAGGCCGAGTCCAGGCTGATGCGCAGCGTATAGTCCCAGTCGGCGCGATCGAGTTGGGCGACCGGGGTCTGGTCGACCGGGCCCGCGCCGGTGCCGCCGCCGGCATTGTTGAACAGGCAGTCGAGCCGACCGAGCTCGTCCTCGGCGCGGGCCATCAGTGCGGCCACCTCGGCCTCGTCGGTGACGTCGGCCTTGACCGGCACGACGCGGGCACCGGTTTCGCGCAGGCGCTCGGCGACCTGTTCGAGTTCTTCCCAGCTGCCGAACTTCTCGCGCGGCACATCGGGTTTGTCGCGGCACAGATCGGCGAGCACGAGGTCGGCGCCTTCCTGCGCCAGCCGCCGGGCGATCGCCTCGCCGATGCCTCCGATGCGGCCGGCCCCGGTGATGACCGCGACGCGGCCTTTGAATCGCATAGCATTTGCGGGTCCCCGGTCGGCCATGTCTCTCTCCTGTCGTTGCGGCTAGCCTATATGTTGCGCGATATGGATGCAATATGGTGCAGACGCCTGTGCGCCGATGAGGCGGATTCTTCGGCTATCGTAGTGTGATAGGCGCTTTCATGCGAGGACTACGAGAATACATCTGCATGCAAAGGTGCCTGGTCTATGGCTGGCCTAAAGACGCAGACAGGATGAGGAGCGATCGCATGGCAATGCTCGAAGGACGGATGTCGCGGTCACCGGCGCGGGGCGCGGGATGGGCCGCGAGATCGCCTTGCTGCGCGCGCGCGAAGGTGCCGCGGTGGGTCAACGACCCCGGCGTGTCGTCCGAAGGCGAAGGTGGCGATGCCGGGCCGGCCGCGCAGACCGTTGCCGATATCGTCGCCGCGGGCGGACAAGCGCATGCCAATAGCGTCAGTGTCACCGATCCGCTGGGCGCGGCCTCGATCGTCGAGGAGGCGGTGCAGCGTTTCGGGCGGATCGACGCGGTGGTCAACAATGCCGGCATCTGCGCGACCGCATCTGGCACAAGATAAGCCATGAGGACTGGCGCGCGGTGATCGACGTGCACCTCAACGGCGCGTTCAACGTGTTCAAGGCCGCGACGCCTTATTTCCGCGAGCAGGGATCGGGCAGCTTCATCCACTTTACCTCGACATCGGGGGCTGATCGGCAATTTCGGTTCGCACGGGATGCAAGCCGACCTGTTCCAGGCCGACCATCCACCTGCGCTATCGCTTTTTGCACGGTGGACCCCGGAACAAGTCCGGGGTGACGGGGTGTTTATGGGCTCGTAGCAAACCTAAACCGCCCGCACCGCGATCGCGATGCCGCCCAGACGCGGCATGCCGGTCCAGCGATCGACGCCGTCCTCGACATGGGTAAGGCGGTTGACGTTCGCCCCGGCGCGGCGGGGATCGTCGGGCTCGCCGAGGTTGCGGCCGAAGCCGTGGGTGATGGCCACCACACCCGGGCGCAGGGTGGCATCGGCCTCGGCCACGACTTCGATCCGGCCCCAGCGCGAGCGCAATTCAATCAACGCGCCTGAGGTCGCGCCGACCTGCGCCAGATCGTCGGGATGCAGATAGGCCGGGTTGGTCTCGACGCCGGGCAGAGGCGGGCTCACCCGGACGAAGGCGTTGGTACTGTTCTGCACCCGGCGCGCGACGAGGATGAAGGGATGGTCGGCATCGGTGCCGCGGCGGTGCACCGGGTCCTCAGCGCGCAGTTGGCGCAGTTCGGCCAGCATGTCGGGGTCGTCGAGCCGCAGCCGTGCCATGCAGTACGGGTCTTTCTGCCCGACGAAGATCCGTGCCTCATCGAACACATGGCCGTCGGGATGACGGGCGATTTCCTCCAGCGGCACCGAGGAATTGGCGCAGAGCGCAGCGAACACCTCATCGGTGCTGGGCTCATGCGCCATGTCGAGCGGGACCATATTGGCGGTGCGCAGGCCGCCGATCGAGAGCGGCAGGCCGAGACGTTGTGCCAAGCGGTAATAGAGCCGCCACACATCGATCACCTCGGCCCCTTCGGGCGGGTCGATCAGCGCCGGCTGGTACGCCGCATAGGGCACCGCCCAGCCATAACCATGATGCACCTTGCGGGCGAGTTCGGGCTGGAGGGTGAGGATCGGCAGTTCGAGCTGGAGCTTGGTGGCGATGACATAATCGGCCAGCCGCGCGGTCGGTGACATCTCGACGTCGTGGGTGACCAGCAGGTCGAGCTTGCCCAGTGCATCCTGGCTGAGCTGCTGCTGCGGCAGATTGAGCGCGCCGCTGATCAGCATGAAGCAGGCGCGGACCTGGCCCTCGCCAGGGGTAAGTATCTCCTCGGCGAAGGCGCCGCCCGGAAGACCCGCGACCGATTGGTGCAGCCCGCGCACCCGCATGGCCTCGCCACCCATCGCTGGTCGCGGCGGGATCGCTTGCGCGCGCACCGCGATGCGCGGGCCGAGCACCGGAGGATTGACATATTCCTGCCCCTCGCGCGCCCAGAAGCCGCGCACCGTGTGGAGGCAAAGCACCAGGTAACTGGTCAGCGAGCCGCGCGAGGCGAAGGACATGCCGGTGCCCGGACCGGTATCGCCGGTCTTCGCATCGATCAGGATATCGGCGGCGGCGATCAGGTCGGCGGCATCGATGCCGGCGCGGGCCGCGACATAGTCGGGCGTGAAGAGCGCTACGGCTTCGGCCAGCGCTTCGAAGCCGCTGACATGTTCGGCGACAAACGCGGTATCGACGCCGCCGCGTGTGATCAGCAAATGGATCAGGCCGGCGATGATCGTCGGATCCTCGCCGGGGATCGCCTTCAAATGAATCGCGGCGCGCTTAGCGGTCTCGGTGCTGCGTGGATCGATGACGATCAGCTTCATGCCGCGCCGCGTCAGTTCCTTGAGCTGCTGGCCGGGATTGACCCCGAAATATTGCTTCGAGACGATCGGGTTGCCGCCGATGAGCAGGAAGGCGTCGAGCGTCTCGGGCCGCATGCGGCCGCCCTGCCAGGTGCCGTGCAGCGCATCGGCGATCATCAGGCCGGGCTGGTCGAGCGTGGCGATCGAGAACATCATCGGCGAGCCGATAGCGCGCATCAAAGCGGCGATGAGCGGCGCGCTGGCGTGCTGCTCGTTGCCGGCCGAGCCGATGAAGGCGGAGACGGCGCGCGGGCCGTACCGGTCGATGATCACGCGCAGCCGTTCGGCGATCTCGTCGATCGCGTCGTCGATCGGGATCGGGCGGTATTCGCCATCGGCATGGCGCTTCAGGCTGTGCATCAGCCGGCCGGGCTGGGCGTGGAGTTGCGGCAGCGAGCGCCCCTTGGGGCAGATGAAGCCGCCATAAAGCGGCGCGCGGCGATTGCCCTCGACCTTGATCGGGCGGCCATCCTCCAGCGTCACCTCGATCGGGCAGAAGGCCATGCACATGCGGCAGGTGGACGTTCTGGTTTCAAGCATCTCGATGCTCCTGAACGGTGGGCGTCAGTCCCCCGAAAAACTCGGCGTGCGTTTGTCGAGGAAGGCGCCCACCGCCTCGTTGTGGTCGGCAGTGGCATGGCTCAGCGCCTGCATCGCCGCCGACAGTTCGAGGATGCCGGCGAGCGTCGCGCGGTGCCCCTCGCGCAGCAGGCGCTTGGTCATGCGCACGGCGTGCGGCGGGTTGGCGGCGATCTTGCCTGCGACGAGCCGCGCCTCGTCCATCAGTCGCTCGGCCGGCACGACGCGCGAGACCAGCCCGCAGGCAAGCGCCTCGGTGGCATCGAGCAGGTCGCCGGTCAGCGCCAGCTCGCTCGCCTTGGCGAAGCCGATGATGCGCGGCAGCAGCCAGGCGCCACCATCGCCGGGCACGATGCCGAGCTTCACGAAACTCTCGGCGAATTTCGCGCTCTCGCTGGCGATCCGCACGTCGCACATGCACGCCAGGTCGCAGCCGGCGCCGATCGCCGGGCCGTTGATCGCGGCGATCACCGGCACCTCCAGCGCCTCGAACAGCAATGGCAGGCGCTGGATGCCGGCGCGGTAGTTGCGCCGCGTCTGGGCCGGTAGCGCGTCGCGCAAGCTCGACCCCGGTGTCGCCATGGCTTTCAGGTCGCCACCCGAGGAGAAAGCCGAGCCCGCCCCGGTCAGGATGGCCACCCGCACGCCGATATCGGCATCAAGCGATTGCATCGCCGCTTCGAGGGCATCGATCATGTCGAGCCCGGAGATCGGGTTGCGTTTCTCGGGCTGGTTGAGGGTGACGATCGCAATCGCGCCCTCGCGCTCTACCCGTACGAGCTCGCTCACGTCAGCCTCTCCCACGCACTTATTGGATGCAGAATCGTTTGTAGCACGCAACATTAGCGACTAACAACGCACTATTGCATCCAATCAAGAAGTGTGCGGGAGAGATGATGTTCGAGACGCTGCGTTATGAGGTGGCCGACCGGGTGGCGACGATCACGCTCGACCGGCGCGCCAAGCTCAACGCCTACAACACGCAGATGATGACCGAGCTCGTCGCGGCCTTCGACCGCAGTGATGCCGATGACGATGTCGGCTGCGTGCTGCTCACCGGCGCGGGCCGGGCTTATTGCGCCGGCGCCGATCTCTCGAGCGGACAGGGCGCGTTCGAGCGACTGGCCGACGACCCGGCGCGTGCGGCACTGCGCTACGGCGACCTCAGCCGCGATGGCGGCGGGGTCGGCGCATTGCGTATCTTCGACAGCCTCAAGCCGGTGATCGCAGCGGTCAACGGTCCGGCGGTCGGTGTCGGCGCGACGATGCTGCTGCCGGCCGATATCCGGCTGGCCAGTACCAGCGCGCGGTTCGGCTTCGTCTTCACGCGACGCGGCATCGTGCCAGAGGCGGCATCATCGTGGTTCCTGCCGCGCCTGGTCGGCATCTCGCGCGCGCTCGAATGGACGATGGCCGGGCGAATGGTGAGCGCCGAGGAAGCACTGGAGGCGGGGCTGGTGCGTTCGCTGCATGCTCCGGAGGAACTGATGCCCGCCGCCATGAAACTGGCGCACGAACTCGCCCATGCCGGCGCACCCGTCGCCGTGTCGCTGACCCGGCAGATGATGTGGCGCATGCTGGGCGCCGGACATCCGATGGAGGCCCACCGCGCCGACAGCCGGGCGATGCGCGCACGCGGCGGCGCGCCCGATACGCGCGAGGGCGTCCAGGCCTTTCTCGAGAAGCGCGATCCCGCATTCGGTGAGCGCGTTTCCGAAGGGCTGCCCAATATCTGGGCCGACCCCGTCAACACCCGTTTCTACTGACCCGGAGCTGCTTGCATGGACTTCCGTTACTCCGATCGTCAGCAACATTGGATCGACCGCATCTCGGCCTTCATGGACGAATGGGTCTATCCCAATATCGCGCGCTATCATGAGGAGCAGGGCAAGACGGCGGAGACGCGCTGGCGCACCGTGCCGCTGATGGCCGAACTGCAGGCCAAGGCGCGTGAGGCGGGGCTTTGGAACCTGTTCATGCCGCCTGCCGCGCTCGCCCATGCCGGCCACGGCTTTGACTTCGACGCGCCGGGCCTGACCAATCTGGAATATGCGCCGGTCGCCGAACTGATGGGCCGCGTCGAGTTCGCCTCGCGCATCTTCAACTGCGCCCCGCCCGACACCGGCAATATGGAATTGCTGCTGCGCTATGCCTCGGCCGAGCAGCAGGCACAGTGGCTGCAGCCGCTGATGGAAGGAAAGATCCGCTCCTCCTTCCTGATGACCGAGCCGCAGGTCGCCAGTTCCGACGCAACCAATATCGAGACCAGCATCGTCCGCGATGGCGACCATTATGTCATCAACGGCCGCAAATGGTGGTCGACCGGCGTTGGCGATCCGGCCTGCGCGCTGCTGATCGTGATGGGCAAATCCGACCCCGGCGCCGCGCCGCACGCGCAGCAGAGCCAGATCCTCGTGCCGCGCGACACGCCGGGCGTTCGTATCGAGCGCATGCTGGGCGTGTTCGGTTACGATGACGCGCCGCACGGACATGGCGAGGTGGTGCTCGACAATGTTCGCGTGCCGGCGGCGAACCTGATCCTCGGCGAGGGGCTTGGTTTCGAGATAGCGCAGGGGCGGCTCGGGCCAGGGCGGATCCACCATTGCATGCGTACGATCGGCGCGGCCGAGGTGGCGCTGGCGGCGATGTGCAAAAGGCTCAAGTCGCGCAGCGCGTTCGGCAAGCGGCTCGACCAGCATTCGGTGTGGGATGAGCGCATCGCCCAGGCGCGGATCGATATCGAGATGAGCAGGTTGCTCACCCTGCGCTGCGCCGACCTGCTCGACCGACACGACGCGAAGGATGTGCGGCACGAGATTTCGATGATCAAGATCGCGGTGCCGCATGCCGCGCTCGCGGTGATCGACGATGCGATCCAGGCGCATGGCGGCGCCGGCGTGGCGGCCGATTTCGGGCTCGCCGCGCTCTATGCCAAGACGCGCACGATGCGGCTCGTCGACGGGCCCGACGAAGTGCATGCGCGCGTGGTGGCGCGCCACGAACTCGCGCAACATTAAGTCAGGAGAGAAGCATGCCGAGGCTACGATTGGTGAGCCGTGCGGAGACGACCGATCCGCTGGTATTGTTCATGTACGACCGCAAATTCCCGGGCCGCGATCCGGCGACTGATCCGGGCGTCACCGCCTCGGGGGCACCAGGCAATTTCGAGGCGGTGTTCGCGCATTCGCCGGATGTGCTCGAGCATGTCGTACGCGGCTTCTACCTGAAGCAGACCAAGAAGCGGAAGCTGCCGCTGCGTTATATGGAGCTGGCAATCACGCGGATCGGCTGGGCGTGTGGCTGTCGCTGGATGTACTCCGAGCATAGCAAGATCCTGCGCGGGCTGGGCTATGCCGAGGAGGCGCTGGCAGCGATCCCCAACTGGGCGATCTTCGACGGGTTCGATGCGAACGAATGCGCGGTGCTGGCCTATGCCGATTGCATCGCGCTCGACCATGGCCGCACGCCCGACGGGCTGTTCGCCGAGCTGCAGCGTCATTTCGATGAGGAGCAGATCGTCGAGCTCACCTATATCGCGTCGATGTTCATGATGAACGCGGGGATGATCCGCGCGCTCAGGCTCGAGCATGACGATGATGACGAGCGCGTCGCGGAGATGCCCTCGCCACCCGAATATCGTTTCGTCGATCGCGAGCCGGCGCCATTGCCGAGCCGCGAGTGACGGACGCGCGCGACCAGGCACCGGCGAAGCGCGGTTCGGCCTATCCCTATTATGTCGTCGCCTGCCTGATGCTGGCGAGCGCCTTCTCGTTCCTCGACCGGCTGGCGCTGAGCCTGTTGATCGACCCGATCCGCCACGATCTCGGCCTGACCGACAGCGAAGTGAGCCTGCTCGCCGGCGCCGCCTTTGCGTCCTGTTATGTGCTGTTCGCCTTCGCGTTCGGGCGCTGGGTCGATACGCGTGGCCGACGCGGCGCGATCGTGGTGGGAATGACCTTGTGGAGCCTGGCGACCGCGGCATGCGGGCTGGCCGGCAGCTTCGGGCGGTTGTTCGCCGCGCGCGCCGCCGTCGGCGTGGGCGAGGCGAGCCTCAACCCGGCGGCCTATTCGATGATCGCGGATTATTTCCCGCCCGGGCGGCGCGGGATTGCCACCGCGATCTTCGCCTGCGGCGCGTCGCTCGGTGGCGGTCTGGCGATCCTCGCGGGCGGGCAGGTGGTGCAATGGGCGCTTACCACCCGCCCGCAATTGCCGTTCATGCATAGCGCTTCGGCCTGGCAGACGACGTTCGTCATCATCGGCCTGCCCGGATTGATGGTCGCGCTGCTGATCGGGCTCACGGTGCGCGAGCCGGCGCGCATGCGGACGAACGACGAGGCGCAGGACGCGCCGGGGTTCGGCGATGTCGCGCGTTATATCGCGACGCACTGGCGGGTGTTCGTGCCGGTGTTCGCCGGTTTCTCGTGCATCGCGATCAACGGTTATGCCTTCACCGTCTGGGGTCCGGCCTATTTCATGCGCCTGCATGGACTGACGCCCGCGGCGGTCGGGCTGCTGTTCGGCATCGGTTATGGTGTCGGCGGGACGCTCGGCGTGCTGGCCGGCGGCGCGCTGTCGGACCGGCTGGTGCGGCGCGGGCGGGTCGAGGCGCCGATCCTGCTCTCGCTCGGTGCGGTGGTGGCGCAGGCGCCGTTGTTCCTCATCGCGTACCTCGCGCCGAGCGCGCTGGTCGCGGAAGTGACCTTCTGCCTCGCCATGTTCGCCGCCAGCATGGTCGGGGGCCTGCAGGTGGCGATGGTGCAGAGCCTAGCGCCCAATCGGATGCGGGGATTGCTCGCGGCGCTGTACGGTGCGTGCGTCAATGTCGCGGGCCTGGGCGTGGCGCCGACGCTGACCGCCTATGCCTCGGACCATCTGTTCGGCGGGCCGCTCGGCATCGGCAAGGCGTTGGCGGCGACGTCGGCGCTTTCGCTGGCCATGGCGCTGGTGTTGATTGTGATTGGCCTGGGTCGCGCCCGGACGTTGGCGGCGCGATTGGCGGATCAACCGATGTCGGTGAGAGAGCCGTAACGCTGCAAAGCATTCTCCCCTCCCACTTGCGGGAGGGGTTGGGGGTGGGCTCGCGCTATCCGCGAACGGTGTCTGTGGAGGTGAGCGCGAGCCCACCCCCTGCCCCCTCCCGCAAGCGGGAGGGGGAAAGAAGAGTCAGCCCATCAGCAGCCCGCCATCGACCGGCAGCACCGCGCCCGTCACGTAGCGCGCTTCGTTGCTGGCGAGATAGACAGCGGCATGGGCGATGTCGTCAGGCAGACCGGGATGGCCGAGCGGCACCAGCCGCGTTGCGGTCTCGACCGGATCGGCGGCGGCACCGTCCACCCCTTCCAGACGCGCGAAGATCGGCGTGTCGATGATCCCCGGCGCGATCGCGTTGACCCGTACGCCGTCACGTGCCGCCGCGCATTGCCGCGCCACGGCACGCGTCAACGTCACCACGCCGCCCTTGCTGGCGGCATAGGACACGAACACGCCCGACCCGCGAATGCCGGTGACCGAGGCGATATTGATGATCGCGCCCGCCGCGCTGCTGCGCCGGATCAGCGGCAGAGCATGTTTGATGCCGAGGAAAGTGCCGTCGAGATTGACCGCCTGTTGCCGTCGCCAGTCGTCGAGCGACAGCTTCGTGATGTCCCCGCCGATACCGATACCGGCATTGTTGACGAGGATATCGAGCGCGGCGAGGGTCGCGATGGCCTCGCGCCAGGCACCCTCTTCGCTGACGTCGAGATGGACGAACCCGGCGCCGTCGATCGAGGCGGCGGCGGCATGCCCCGCAACGGCATCGATATCGGTCAGCACGACCTGTGCGCCTTCCGCCGCCATGCGGCGCGCGCAGGCAAGACCGATGCCGCTGGCCGCGCCCGTGATCAGCGCGCGCTTGCCGTTGAGGCGGCGGCTTTGGTAATAGGATTGCATTCATAAATCTCCGGACGAGTGTTGCCCTCGGTCTCAAATGCAAGACAAACGCGAGATTGCACATAAAAGCATTGTTGCAATCTGGATGCAATCATGTAGCTATCGCCGGTAATGGGACGGCTCACAAGAGCCGCGAAACACGGAGGGGCCTGAGCCATGACATCCAATCGCCTGCTGACATCCACCGTCGCGAAATCTGCGATGGCGTTCGCACTGCTTTATGCGCCTGCCGCTTTTGCCCAGGCGGCCGCACCGGTCGATCAGGCCGCGCCAAGTGCCAGCGATCAACCGGTCGCGCTGGGCGACGTCATCGTCACCGCGCAGAAGCGCGCGCAGCGTTTGCAGGATGTGCCGGTGTCGATCACCGCAATCCAGGGCCGTCAGATCCAAGAGATGCAGATCACCGATCTGCGCAGCATCCAATCCTATGTGCCCAACCTCGCGGTGCTCAATTCCGGCGTGAACCCGGTAGTCTATATCCGCGGGTTCGGCTCAGGTCCGAACAACGTGGCGTTCGACCAGGAAGTGTCGGTCTATTCCGACGGCATCTATGGCGGCCGCGGCGCGCAGTTCAGCGCGCCGTTCTTCGATCTCGAGCGCATGGAAGTGCTGCGCGGGCCGCAAGGCGCGCTGTTCGGGCGCAACACCGCGGCGGGCGCGATCAGCCTCGTTTCGGCCAAGCCGACCCGCACCTTCGAGGGTTATGTCACCGCCGGTTACAACGTGTCGCGGCAGGGCTTCGAGGGCAGCGCGGTGGTGAGCGGGCCGCTCGGCGATACGCTGTCGGGTCGTCTCGCGGCGAAGCTCACCCATGAAGACGGCTATATCCGCAACCTGTACGACAATCAGAAAGACCCGCAGCTGCGCGACGAGCTGGTCCGCGCCACCCTGTTATGGACGCCGGCCGCCGGCGTCGACATCACAGCCAAGGGCGAATATGGCCGCCACCAGCTCAATGGCGGCATCACCGTCACCGGCTCGCTGACCGACCCGACCAATTTCGACGACAAGGGCAGCTACCGCTACATCTCGGACAATTATGCCGGCTCCGGCATCCCCGAGCAAAGCGGCATCACCAGCTATAACGGCGCGCTGACCGCGAATGTCGAGGTCGGCACGCACACGCTGACCGCGATCGGCGGCTATTCGCATTTCACCACGCGACGCCTGTCGGCCTATGACGAACGCAACCCGGACGGGACGATCCAGCCGCTCAGCGGCAACGCCAAGTTCGGCAACGCCTTCCCCGAGAATTTCACCCAGTGGTCGGGCGAGGTGCGGCTGGCGTCGCCGACCAACCAGTTCTTCGAATATGTCGTCGGCGCCTATTACGACAGCTCCAACTATCACCTGCACCAGGACAGCTATTACCGCCAGATCGCCGGCACGATCACCGGCCACCAGTCGACCGATTTTCAGCAGGATGGCAATTCCTTCTCCTTCTACGGGCAAGGCACGCTGCACTTCTCACCGCAGTTCCGGCTGATCGGCGGCCTGCGCTATTCGCACACGGGCAAGGACGCGACCTTCACCTCAGGCACCGTCTCGGGCACGGCGCTTAACCCGATCGGCGCGGACGTGGCGGGATCATTGTCCGAACATTATGTCGATCCATCGGCCACGCTGCAGTTCAACGTGACGCCGCATGTCATGGTCTATGCGACCTATGCACGCGGCTCGAAATCGGGCGGCTTCGTGTCGAACACCTATGGCGTCACTGCGCTGGGCTTCCAGTTCAAGCCGGAGCGCTCGACCAACTACGAGGCGGGCATCAAGTCGAGCTTCCTGAACGGGCATGCCACGGTCAATTTGTCGGTGTTCCGCACCGAGTTCACCAACCTCCAGCAATCGGCCTATGACCCCGATCGCCGTACCTTCTTCACCCGCAACGCCGCCGCCGCGCGATCGGACGGCGTCGAGTTCGAGCTGCAATTGCTGCCCGCACCGAGCCTGAGCTTCAATGCCAGCATCGCCTATCTCAATGCGCGGTTCCTCAATTATCCCGGCGCGCCGTGCCTTGCCTATGAGACGCTGGCGCAGTGCAATTCGGCCGATCCGGTGAGCCTTGCGGCGCACAATATCGCCGGCCTGCCGTTGCAGTTCGCGCCGAAATGGAGCGGCAATGTCGGCTTCGAACATCGTCTCGACATGGGCGACTATCGCCTGACCTCGGCGCTCAATGCGCAGTTCCGCGGCGATTATTTCGTCGCCGACGGCTACAGCCCGATCTGGGGCGTGCAGGACGGCTGGGCGAAGCTCGACGGGCGGCTGCAATTCGGGCCGCGCAGCGACAAGTGGAACATCGCGGTGATCGGCCGCAACCTGACCGACAAGCATACTGTCGGCGCAGCGATCCGCTTTCCCGCCTCGATCACCTCGACCGCGCGTTCGCTCAATTCGATGGACGAATACCGCTCGATCCTCATTCAGGGCACCGTGCGCTTCTGATAACGACGTACCGCAACACAGGAGACTTTGGTGAGTAGCAGCGTGCCGGACAGGACCGAACTGGGGTTCGATCCTGAAGCGCTCCGCGCGAAATATCGCGCGGAGCGGGACAAGAGGCTACGCGATGACGGCGGCAACCAGTTCGTCGTGCCGACCGGCGACCTGAAGCACCTCGCCGACGATCCCTATGTCGAACCGGGTTTCACCCGCGCGCCGCTCAGCGATGACGTCAATGTCCTGATCGTCGGCGGCGGCTTTGCCGGACTTTCGGCCGGCGCCGCGCTGCGCAAACAGGGCGTGGGCGGCATTCGTTATGTCGAGAAGGGCGGCGACTTCGGCGGCACCTGGTACTGGAACCGCTATCCCGGGGTTCAGTGCGACATCGAATCCTACATCTACCTGCCGCTACTCGAAGAGACCGGGTACATGCCGCGCGAGCGATACTCCCACGGCCCGGAAATCTGGGAGCATGCCCAGCGCATCGCCCGCCACTTCGATCTCTACGAAGACGCATTGTTCCAGACGGCGGTCACCGAACTGCGCTGGCTCGACGAGGAGCGCAAATGGCTGGTGCGCACCGACCGGGGCGACGCGTTCAAGGCGCGTTACGTCATCCGCACCAATGGTATTCTCGACCGGCCCAAGCTGCCCGGCATCCCCGGCATCGCGGGCTATAAGGGCCATAGCTTCCACACCAGCCGCTGGGACTATGATTACACCAAAGGGGACTCGACCGGCGGGCTGACCGGCCTCGCCAACAAGCGCGTGGCGATCATCGGCACGGGCGCGACGGCGATCCAGGCGGTGCCGTACGTCGCGCGCTACGCCAAGCATCTCTATGTCGTGCAGCGCACCCCTTCGGGCATCGACGAACGCCGCAACGGGCCGACCGATGCGGCTTGGTGGCAGGGGCTGGAGCCCGGCTGGCAGCGCCGCCGCCGCGACAATTTCGTCGCGCTGACCACGGGTGTGCCGCAGGACGAGGACCTGGTCGGCGACGGCTGGACCGATGCCATACGCGATCTGGCCGGCGCCAATCTCGGCGATCTCGCGCCCGACGATCTGTCGGCGAAGAAGGAGCTCGCCGATTTCGTCAAGATGAACCAGGTGCGCAGCCGGGTGGACGAGATCGTCGAGGACAGCGCGACAGCCGAGGCGCTCAAGCCATGGTATCGCCAGTTCTGCAAACGGCCCTGCTTCAACGACGATTTTCTGCCGGCGTTCAACCGCCCGAATGTCGACCTGATCGATACCGGCGGCCGGGGCCTGGACGGCTTTACGGAAGAAGGCTTCCTGTTCGACGGCAAGCTTTATCCTGTCGACTGCGTGATCTTCGCCACCGGCTTCGACTTCGGCAATGCCTATGGCGCTTCGGCGCAGCAAAAGGGCCATCCGATCCTCGGACGCGACGGCATCTCGCTGGCGGACGAATGGGGCGAGGGCATGCGCACCTTGCACGGCTTCTACTCGGCGGGCTTTCCCAATCTGTTCCATATGGGTGGTTCGCAGAACGGACTTGCCTTCAACCTGACCTACTGCCTCGACGAGCAGGCCGAGCATATCGCCGAGGTGGCGAAGGTCGCCGAGGAGCGCGGCGCGACCTTGATCGAGCCGACCGCCGAGGCCGAGGCCGAATGGGTCGCGACGATCCGCGCCAAGGACAAGAGCTTCCAGGATTTCCAGCGCGACTGCACGCCGGGCAATTTCAACGACGAGGGCAAGATCGGCGGCAGGATCAGTCGCTCGGACGAATATTATGGCGCCGGGCCGATCGCCTTTTACGCGCTGATCCGCGAGTGGCGGGCCAAGGGGATGGCGGGTCTGACGATCGCCTGAGCAGGTTCGGGTTCAGTGCCGGTATAGGTGGCGATGATCCGGCCCTTGGCGAGGACATGGCCCGCCAGACCCGCGACGACCGCCGCGCGGCTCGCCTGGTCGGTCAGGCCGAGCCGGGTGTCGAGCGCGAACAGCTCGAAATGATAATGATGCGTCGTGCCCGCGCGGGGGCGTGGCCCGGCATAACCGATCGCGCCGCGCACATTGAGGGCCTGCGTCATGCGCGGCACGGCGAGGCCGGGCTGGACGCCGGTCGGCAGCGCGCGGGCGGCAGGATCGATATCGAACACCATCCAGTGACGCACCGGGGCCCCGTCACGATTGCCATCGGGATCCTCGGCCAGCAGGACGAAGCTCTTCGTGCCGCGCGGCGGCTTGCTCCACGCCAGATCGGGCGAGACGTTGCCGCCATTGCCGGATGACGCCTCCGGCACGACGCCACCGGCCAATATGGTCGACGAGAGCGTGATGCTGCCCCGGCTCGCCGCCTCAGGCAGGTCGAACACCACCGGCGATGGCGGGACGAACGGTGCCGGCGCGGCGGACGGCACGGGCGCCGGTGCTGTCTGCGCCGCGAGCGGGAACGGTACGACGATCAGCAGCGCGACAGCGATAAGCATGCGCATGTCAGTGGATCCCGGCAAGATAGGCGATGAGTGCCTGGCGCTGATCGGCCTCGGCAACCGCCATCGGCATGCGTGTGCCGGGTACCATCTTTTGCGGGCCGGCCAGGAACTGATCGAGTTGCGGCCCGGTCCACACCTTGCCCGACGCCTTCAAGGCCGGGGAATAGTCGAACCCGGCCAGGCTGCCCGCCTTGCGACCGACCACGCCGGCAAGGGTCGGGCCGACATCGTTCTCGCCGGGCTCCACGCTGTGGCAGGCGGCGCAGCGTTGCTCGAAGATCGCCTGACCCTTCGCCGGGGCGGCGGGCGCAGCCATGGCGACCGGCAAGAGCGTGACGATCGCGACGCCCAGCAAGGCGGCGGCGAGATAGTGCATGGCCAGGGATTTCATCCGTTCAGTCCTTCACATTTTTCCGACGCATGTTCCCGCGGCTGGCCGCGGCGGAATCGCGCGTACTTCTTCATCACGGCGTTCCTTGACGCAATGCCTAAACCGGCTGCAGCGCCTCGATCAAGGCCGGGTGAAGCGCCTCGGTCGATGCGAGCACCGTCCCGCCCATCAGGTCGAGCTTCTCGCCCAGCGTGTTGGTGACGACGCCGCCCGCCTCGCGCACCAGCACCACGCCGGCGGCCATGTCCCAGGCGCTGATGTCCTGCTCCCAATAGGCATCCACGCGACCGCAGGCGACCCACGCCATGTCGATCGCGCCTGCACCGAGACGACGAATGCCGGCGACCTGGCCGGTCAGCCGTGCCATTTCGGCGAGGAATTGACCGTGGCGCGGCTTGGCGGCGTGCGGAATGCCGACCGCGAGGACGGCGCTGTGCATCGCGGCGCGGTGCGAGACACGGATGCGCGTGTCATTGAGCCACGCGCCGCCGCCCGTTTCGGCATGGAAGGTCTCGCCCAGCTGCGGCACATGGGTGACGCCGGCGATCACTTCGCCGTCGCGCGCCAGCGCGATATTGACCGCGAACAAGGGCGACCCGGTCAGGAAGTTCGTCGTCCCGTCGAGCGGATCGACGATCCACAGATGCGAGGGATCGCTGCCCGGCGTCAGACCGCCCTCCTCGCCGAGAAAGGCGAAGTCCGGCTGCGCCGCCATCAGTGCTTCCCGCACCGTCTCTTCGGCCCGCAGATCAGCGTCGCTGACCATGTCCGACGGCCCGAGCTTGCCCCGCACCGTCAATGTGGAAAGCCGCGTCTGATCGACGACCAGCCCATCGCCGGCGCGTTTCGCGGCGCCGATCATCGTGGCGAGAAGCGTGGAAATGGTCATGACGCCAAGGGTAGATGTTCGCGCCTTTAGTCAATGCGGGAATATGGTCTCGCGCCGCGCCCGGCCCCGCGCTGACGTCATCCGCTCACATTTGCCGCACCGGCGGCATCGAACGCATCGCGGATCTGTTCATGGCGTTCCATGCTCTTCTGCATATGCGCCCGCGCCGCGGCACGCGAGGCTTCCGGATCACGCTTGCTGATTGCGGCGAAGATCGCTTCATGATCGTCGGCGATCGCCCGGATATATTCCTCGCGCGGCATGTCGTCGCTGTTGCGCAGATAGAGCGTGCGCGGCGGCACCAGCCGCACGCCGAGAAACTCGGTGAAGCGCACGATGTAATCGTTACGCGTGGCCCGCGCGATGGCGACGTGAAAGGCGGTGTCGGCCGCTACCGCGGCATCGACATCGGGTGCTTCGATCAGCGCGTTGATCGCGCTCGACATGGCGTCGAGATCTTGCCTGTCGCGCCGCGCCGCGGCGAGGCCGGCCATCTCCGCCTCCAGCGGCGTGCGCATCTCGAACAGGCGGTGGACGTCATCGACCTCGCCCAGTTCGTCGCGGGTGATCTGGAATGCCTGGTAGCGCGCGCTCTCCGCGACATAGGCGCCCGATCCGCGTCGCGACACCAGCAGGCCCTTGGCCGACATCCGCGCAAAGGCCTCGCGCACCACGGTGCGGCTGACACCGGTGCTGTCGACCACCGCCTTCTCGGTCGGGAAACGCGACCCAGGCGGCAACTCGCCTGACAGCACGCGACGCTCGAGGTCGCTGACGAGCTGGTCGGCAAGCCTGGCATTTTTGTCCGGATTCATCACCAGTGACATAGCATCTAACGTTCATAGTCCCATCTGCAAATCGCTTGACCCGTCATCGCGCGCGTCCGCTTCACCCAGAATTCGGCGACCCTGTCTCAGGGTTGACGACGATCAGTTGTATGTCAACTAGACTGCGCCGCCGCCGCGTTAAAATCGCTTTATCGCAGCTCGCGCCAGCTGCGCAAACGGCTGCTCACTGAGCTTTGCGCTACATGCCGATATGGCTGAAATCAGCCACTTTAGCGAATTTGTATGACAGCTTTGCCGATTTTCGTTGACAAGCGCGGCGGCGCGACGATGATTAGCGCTGACACCGGTGGCATGTTCGCAACAGTCGAGCAGCCGATCGACCGGTAGAATGGGGAGAGATGGGGATGAACAAAGTCACGTTGCGCGCAGGAGTCGCGGTTTGCGCCCTTCTGGTTGCCGGGCCCGCCTGGGCGCAGGATACGTCTCCCCCAGCCACGAACGCTCCCCCCACCCCCGGCAACCAACTGCCGCAGGACGAGACGCCGGCACCGACCTCGGACGTGGTCGTCACCGGGTTCCGCCAATCCTATGCCGATGCGCTGCGCAACAAGCGCGACACGATCCAGATCAGCGACTCGATTTCCTCGGACGGCCTCGGCCGCTTCCCCGATCTCAATGTCGGCGAGGCGATCCAGCGCCTGCCCGGTGTGCAGATCAACCGCGAGGCCGATTCCCGCAACGCCACGGTCTCCTTGCGCGGCCTGCCCGGCACCTTCGCCCGCACGACCCTGAACGGTGTCGGCTTTGCCGATCCGATCCTGTCGAGCGCGACCAACACCGCCTCCACCCCGCTCGGCGCGTTCAACTCCGACGTCTTCTCCTCGATCACGGTGATCAAGTCGCCCGATGCGTCCGATCTCGCCGGCGGCCTGTCGGGCAATATCGATCTGCGTATCGCGCCCGCACTGGCGCGCAAGAAGGGCGGCTTCCTCAAACTGTCCTATGAATATGATGCGCTGGGCGGCCTGTGGAGCCCGCAATTCGCCGGCGGGTACAACTGGCACGTCAGCGACAATTTCGCCGTGTTCGGCATCGTCTCCTACAAGGAGGAGAAGTTCCGCCGCGACTCCATCTCGGTCAATACCTGGGCCAGCAAGCTGGGCTCAATCCAGGTCGGCAACCAGAAAATCCCCGGCCAGAACCCGGTCTATGACGCGCTCGCCGCGCAATATCCGGGCGGCGTCTATTATCCCAGCCAGATCCGCCAGTTCGTACGCTTCAACAAGGGCCATTTGCTGACCGGCGCCGGCGGCTTCGAATGGGAGGCATCGAATGAGATCAAGGTCGGCGTCACCGGCTTCTATACCGAGCGCAACCTGTCGCAGGGCACCAACCAGCTGCAATATGTCGACACATCGGCCGGCAACGGCACCAACACCGCCCTGGTCGCGGCGTCGGCGGTCGCGCACTTCACGAGCCTGGGCACGCCCTATGTCGTCAATACGTCGACGGGGCCGCGCGCCTATATCAACTCCTTCTCGGCCGAGAATCTACAGACTTACGACTCAATTCGGTCCGAGCCGGCCAAGCAGAAGACCTGGGCGATCACGCCGAGCGCCGAGTTCAAGAACGACGAATGGCGCGTCAGCCTGCAGGGTACGATCTCGCGCGCCGAGGTGCTGGCCAACCAGATCGAACTCGACATCATCGAGAATCCCTACCGCAATCTCGGCACGGCGGGCCTCAACGGCATCACCGCCTCGGTCAATACCGGCGGCACCGACCTGTCCAACTACAACATCCTGTTGAACACGCCCAACACATCGCACATCCCGGTCGGCGGCTATACCCTGCCGTCTGCCGCCAATCAGGCGACTCAGGCCGGCGCGCCGATGCCCGGGGCACCAACCGTGCAGGGTGACCGCTTCGGCGTCACCGGCAGCAACGGCAACGGCATCAACCAGCTCGACGCCGCGCAGTTCGAGATCGAGCGCAGCTTCACCGGCTCCTTCCTGTCGGGGATCGAAGTCGGCATGCGCTACGAGCACAACAAATATACCTCGACCGGCTCGCGCAACACCTCGCTGGGCGCGCTCACCGGCAACATCACGCCGGCCATGTCGGCGGTGAACCCCTATATCGGCGACTTCTTCGGCGGGACGGCGCCGGGTTACGATCAGGCGTGGCGAACGCTCAATGTCGGGCAGATCCTTGCCGCGATCACCCCGGTCAATACCGATCCGCGCAACACCGTAACCAACC
Source organism: Sphingomonas bacterium (assembly GCF_028292965.1). Classification (GTDB taxonomy): domain Bacteria; phylum Pseudomonadota; class Alphaproteobacteria; order Sphingomonadales; family Sphingomonadaceae; genus Sphingomonas. The sequence continues at coordinate 25,018 of NZ_JAQGLG010000117.1, forward strand.
CCAATGGCCTGCCCGGTCAGTTCGTCATCGCCCCCAATTCGGGCGTGTTCCTGACGCCCTACGGCCTAGTCAACAATTACTGGGATCCCAATTACTGGAACAACAATTTCACCACCCAGAACAACATCCTGTCGGCCTATGGCATGGTCAAGTTCAGCGGTGACGTGCTCGGCATCCATATCCGCGGCAATGCTGGCCTGCGTTACGAACATACCAACAACACGATCGTCGCGCTCGATTGCCGCGGCTGCGCCAGCGCACAGTCGGTGATCGTCGGGCCGCTCAACCATTTCGTCACGACCAAGACCTATGAGAACAAATACGGCTATCTGTTGCCGTCCTTCCTGATCGCCGCCGATCTGACCGACAAGCTTCTGCTGCGCGGGGCCTATTACAAGACCTATGTCCGGCCGCAGCCGCGCGACAATGTGCCGATTACGTCGGTCGTGGTGCCCGAAGCGCTGACCCCGCCGGTCGATCCGGTCTATACCGTCACGATCGGCGCGACCAACCTCAAGCCCTACACCGCCGACTCGTTCGACGTTTCGCTGGAATGGTACAACCGGCCCGGCGGCCTGTTCGCGATCGCGATCTACCAGAAGAATGTGAAGGGCTATATCGGCCAGATCACCGATCCCAACCAAACCTGCCCGTCGAATGGCCTGATCAACGGCATCGACTATGGCCTTGGCACGCTGAGCGTGGTCGGACCCGACTGCATCAGCTCCAACCAGTTCATCGGCGCGGGCGCCGCGCTGAAGAACGCCAGGGTGCTGATCAGCGGCATCGCCAATCTGCAGCCGATCCGGGTGCGCGGCGTCGAGATCGCCGTGCAGCAGAATTTCGACTTCCTGCCCGGCTTCCTGAAGAATTTCGGCGGCGCGGCCAACTACACCTACACCTCGATCTCCGGCCATGACGCGTCGGGCAACCCGATCACCCTGCCCAGCGTGTCCAAGGACAATGTCAACATCATCGGCTATTATGAAAGCAAGCTGTTCGGCTTCCGCCTGGTGTATAACTGGCGCGGCAAATACGACCTCGCCGCCGGCAACAGCTTCGTCGGCGATGCCCGATCGGTGAAGGCGCGCAGCCAGCTCGACGCCTCGGCCTCGCTCAACATCACCAAGCGCATCTCGCTTTCGGTCGATGCGTTCAACCTGACCGACTCGACCCGCTCGGAATATGAAACCGATCCCATGCTGCCGCGCCGCATCGACTATGACGGGCGCACCTATCAGGCCACGTTGCGCGTGACCTTCTGACAAGACCGACCCTCCAACTTGGGGCGCCGTTGCCGAGGCGGCGGCGCCCCATTTTTTTTGAGTTACTCATGCTGGCCGAGGGATACTGGTGAAGGCGCGGGCCAAACTTACGATCAACGATATCGCGCGGATGGCGGGCGTGTCGAAGAAGACCGTCAGCCGCGTCATCAACCGCTCACCCGAGCTCAACCCGGACACGCGCAAGCGCGTCGATGAGCTGATCGCCGCGCTTGGTTATGTCCCCAACCCGCAGGCGCGCGCGCTGGCCAGCGGGCACAATTTCCTCATCGGGCTGGTGCATGGCAACCCCAATGCGCAGACCGTGATGAACGTGCAGCACGGCATACTCGATGCGCTATGCGGTACCGAGTTCGAGATGGTGGTGCGCCCGATCCAGCGCGGATCGCCGGCCTTGCTGGGCGATCTGCGCGCCTTTATCGAGCGCCAGCGCCTGTTCGGCCTGGTGTTGATGCCGCCGCTCAGCGAGGACGAGGCGGTCGCGGCACTTTGCCGCGAGACCGGCTGCCGCTACGCGCGGCTGGGTCCATCGGGGCCAGATGCGCCCGACGACATGGTCACCTCCAACGATCGCGCGGCGGTGCGCGAGGCAACCGGCTATCTGATCTCGCTCGGCCACCGCGCCATCGCGCTGGTCGAAGGACCCGAGGACTTCCGTTCCGCGCGCGAGCGCCGCGCAGGGTTCGAACAAGCGCTGGTCGAAGCCGGCATCGCCTTGCCGCGATCGATGATGGCCGAAGGCGATTATCGCTTCGAGACCGGTCTGATCGCCGGCGAACGCCTGCTTGCGCTGACACAGCGGCCGACCGCGATCTTCTGCTGCAACGACGAGATGGCGGCAGGCGTGATCCATGCCGCCGGCCGGCTCGGGCTCGATGTACCCGGCGATCTTTCGGTGATCGGTTTCGACGATACGCCGACCGCGGCACATATCTGGCCGCCGCTCACCACCGTGCGCTGGCCGATCGTGACCATGGCCCGCGCGGCGACGCTGAGGCTGATCGCCGCGAACGATCGCGATGCCGACAGCGCCCTGCTGTTTCCCTCGACGCTGATCCACCGTGCTTCAGTGAGCGTGCCGGCGGTGCTAGCCGGTATGAAACCCCTGCTCGAACCGATCGACGAGGCGAGATGAAGATCACCACCATCGCCCGCACCGCCGCGCTGCTCCTGTCGACGGTCGCCTGGACGGCGGCCCGCCCGCAGGTCGCCGATCCGTCGCACTGGCCCGCAGTTACCCCGATGGCACAGGACCCATCGATCGAACGGCGTATCGACACCCTGCTCGCGGCCATGTCGCTCGAGCAGAAGGTCGGCCAGATCGTTCAGGGCGATATTGCCAGCACCACGCCCGACGATGTCGCGCATTATCATCTCGGCTCGGTGCTCAACGGCGGCAGCTCGTCGCCCGGCGGCGATGAGTTCGCCCCGCCCTCGGCCTGGCTCAAGGCGGTGGACGATTATTATGCCGCGTCGATCCGCCCCGACGGCAATCTGCCGATCATCCCGCTGATGTGGGGCAGCGACGCGGTGCACGGCCACAACAATATCGTCGGGGCGACGCTGTTCCCGCACAATATCGGCCTGGGCGCCGCGCGCGACCCGGCGCTGATGCGGCGGATCGCTGAGGTGACGGCGAGCGAACTGCGCGTCACCGGCCTCGACTGGACCTTCGCCCCGACCATTGCCGTGGTGCGGGACGATCGCTGGGGCCGCACCTATGAGAGCTTCTCGGAAGACCCTGCGATCGTGCGCGATTACGCGGCGGCGTTCGTCACCGGGTTGCAGGGCACGCCAGGCACGGCGGACTGGCTGCGCGGCGCGCATGTCATCGCCACCGCCAAGCATTTCCTCGGCGACGGCGGCACCAGCGACGGCCGCGACCGCGGCGATACGCGAGTCAGCGAGGCCGAGCTGATCCGGCTCCACGCCCGGGGTTATGTCGCAGCGCTGGACGCCGGCGCGCAGGTGGTGATGGCCAGCTTCTCGAGCTGGAATGGCGTCCATATGCACGGCAACCACAGCCTGCTTACCGGTGTACTCAAGGAGCATTGGGGCTTCGATGGCCTGGTCATCGGCGACTGGGACGGGCACGCCAAGGTGCCGGGCTGCTCGCCGACCGACTGCCCCGCCGCGATGAACGCCGGGCTCGACATGTATATGGCGCCGGCGAGCTGGAAGGGCGTCTACGCCTCGACCCTCACCGCGGTGCGTTCGGGTGCGCTGCCGATGACACGGCTCGACGATGCCGTCCGCCGTATCCTGCGGGTCAAGCTGCGCGCCGGCCTGTTCGAGGAAGGACCGCCCTCCTCGCGGCCGCTCGCCGGGCAATATGCGTTACTGGGTTCGGCCGACCATCGCGCGGTGGCGCGGCAGGCGGTGCGTGAATCGCTCGTCCTTCTGAAGAACAGTGGCGTGCTGCCGCTCAGGCCCTCGGCTCACATCCTTGTCGCTGGTGATGGTGCCGACAATGTCTCGAAGCAGTCGGGCGGCTGGACGATCACCTGGCAGGGCACAGGCGTCGAGAATTTCCCCGGCGCGACATCGATCTGGCAGGGGGTGCGCGAGGCGGTGACGACAGGCGGCGGCAGTGCCGAGCTGGCCGTCGATGGCCGCTACAAGGCGAAGCCCGATGCGGCGATCGTCGTGTTCGGCGAGGATCCCTATGCCGAATTCCAGGGCGACCGCGCCGACCTGCTGTTCGACGACACCCGCGGCACGCTCGATATGATGAAGCGGCTGAAAGCAGCCGGGGTACCTGTGGTTGCGGTATTCCTGTCGGGCCGTCCTTTGTGGGTCAACCGCCACATCAACGCCGCCGATGCGTTCGTCGCGGCGTGGCTGCCCGGATCGGAAGGTGGCGGCGTGGCCGACCTGTTATTCGGCCAGGCCGACTTCCGGGGCAAGCTGCCCTTCTCCTGGCCGGCCGATGCGACGGGCGCGCCACTCAATATCGGCGATCGCGCCTACAAGCCGCTCTTCCCGTTCGGCTTCGGCCTCACCACGCACGACCGCTCGCCTCGCACCCCACTGAGCGAGGTGTCGGGCCTCGCCCTCGCCGATCCACCCACCGGCCTGTTGTTCTCGCGCGGACGGGCGACCGGTGCGCGGTTGCTGCAGATCGACCGCGCCAATGACAGTCCGCAGACCATCACCGGCGCCGCGGACAATGGCGCGCTGGCGGTGCGCCCGATCGACCGTGAGGCGCAGGAGGATGCCCGCGAGGTGACGTGGAGCGGCCGTTCGCGCGGCACCCTGCTGATCGCCAATCCTCGCGCGACGGACCTGTCGCATGCCGGCCCGCTGGCTTTGTCGCTGGCACTGCGGATCGACCAGAAGCCGACCGATCCTGTCTCACTCGAACTGAAATGCGGTCCGGGCTGCTCGGCGAAATACGACGTCACCGCGCGGCTCGCGGCGCTTGCCGGCACCGGCTGGACGACATTGATCGTGCCGCTTCGATGTCTGCCCGGCGCCGATCTCGGCCACGTCACCGCACCCTTCGCGCTTTCGACCAGCGGCCGCATGCGTCTGTCGCTGTCGAGCATTGCCCTTGTTCCCGCCAAAGGTGACAGCCCATGTTCCTGATCCTGTTCGCGTCCGCCGCGCTGGTCACCGCATCCCCTGCGCCGGCCCATGCCCTGCTCGGCCCCGACTTCGCGGCCGGCCACGTGCATGATGCTGCAGCCAAGGCGATCATCGCCCGCGCCCGCGCTGCCCTGTCGCGGCCGCCCGGCGCGATCCCGCAGCTGCACACCGAGGGGACGCTGCCGGGCAAGGGCATCCGCGAGATCAGCATCGCCGCCAAGCGCGACCAGCCGATCGTGCTCGACCTGGCGATGGCCTGGCGGCTGAGCGGCGATCGCGCCTTTCTCGACCAGACTGCGCGCTATCTCGATGCCTGGGCGCGCATCTATCACATGTCGTTCAACCCGATCGACGAGACCGGCTTCGACACGATGATCATGGCCACCGACCTCGTCGGGGCTGATCTGCCGGCGGACATCCGCAGCCGGGTCGACGCCTTCTGGCGCGCCATGGCGGTGGGGTATCTCGATGCGATGGACGCCCATCCGACACATGGCGTGACCAACTGGCAGAGCCACCGCGTCAAGCTCGCCACCATGGCCGCCTTCTGCACCGGCGACCGTGCGCTGATCGACCGTGCCCGTGCCGCCTATCGCGCGCAGATCGCCGCCAACCTCCATGCCGACGGCTCGACCTATGATTTCGAGGAACGCGACGCGCTCCATTATGTCACCTACGATCTCGAACCGCTGCTGATGGCCGCGCTCGCCGCCAAGGCGCATGGCGAGGACTGGTACAGCTGGAGCGCGCCCGGCGGGGCGAGCCTGCCGCGCTCGGTCGCCTGGCTGGCCGAGTTTGCGCGCGGCACCCGCACCCATATCGAGTTTGCCCATTCCAAGATTCAATTCGACCGCGACCGCGCCGGCGCGGGTCAGGGCGAATATGCCCCGCACCAATGGACGCCCGACAGCGCGCTGCTCACCTTCCAGTTGGCGAGCCGGTTCGACCCAAATTATGCCGAGCTCGCGCGCACCCTCGCCGCGGCCAATCCGCGCGAGAAGCCGGGCTGGATGGCACTGTTCTGACGCTCAGTGGCGCGGCTCGAAGTCGGGTTTCTGCGCGGCGACATAGGCCTGCCACGCACTCTTGCTGTGGAAGTCGAGCCCCTTGCTCCACGCAGCCCCCTCATAATAGACGAACGGCTTGCCCGGGGTCACCTTCACCAGCACGAGGTAATTGTCGAAATCCTCATGGAATCCGACGATCGATGCCGGGTCGACCATCACCGCGACGCCCATCGCGCCCTTGACCGGATCTTCCGGCCCCCACCACACCATCCGCCCACTCGCCTTGTCGGTAGTCAGCGTGCCGAGCGAGGTCAGCGAGGTCGGGTGTTTGTTGATACCGATGCCGACGATCAGAGCGCCCGGCTTGTTCGACGACATGGTCGAGACCATCCGGGTGAAGTTGGTGCCGAGCGGCAAGGCGAACTGCCGCGTCTCGCTAACGGTGCGCCCGACATCGACCGGCCAGGGCGCATATTTGACCTCGAACTTCGCGACATCGGGGCCGTTCTGCAGGATGCGGTAACTGACATAATTCCGCGACACCCACAGCTTGTTGTCCTGCCAGATGCCCAAGCCCCCACCGCCACGCGTCGTGCCGACATCGTAGAAGTCGAGCCCCTCGCCATGATAGTCATGCTGCTCGCCGGTGTGCAGCTGGCGCTCCATGAACGGCCAGCGGACATTCTTGCCCCAGGCGTCGATGCCCGAGGACGAGGGCGGCTGCTCCACCTCCAGCGCATGACCGTAGATGCGGTGGGCGATGCGGTCATTCTCCCACAACAGGTCGTCGTGGCGATAGGGCGCGAAGGCCACTATCGCCCGCGGCTGGCGCGCATCGCCGGTCGGCGGCGTTACCGGATTGACGATCGGCGGCATCACCGGGGCTGCCTGTTCCTGCGCAGCCGCCATGCCGGCAACGAACAGACCAGCGATGATCAGCCCGGTGCGGCGCGCGAATTTTGTCACAGGTACGTACCCCTTATCGATCACCAGCTGAGGCTCACATCAGCTGCCTTGCCCAGCACCGCGATATTGCAGCGCCAGCGGGTAGGCCAGTGCGCCATGCGGATAGCGGCCCGGCCCCCAGGCCCAATCGGCGCGGGTCAGCAGTTCGTCCAGTTCCGCCGCCGGCCATTGCAGTTCCTGATGCGTCCAGTCGGCCTGCCGCCCGCGATAGGCGGCGAGGAAGTCGGTCGATTTGCGCAGGCTGCCGCCTTTGGGATCGCTATAGTTCCACAGGTCGTAACCGAGGCACGAGGCGATCTCGGCCACGTCATAAGCGGGCATCAGCGCGAAGATGGAATAATGGAAGCTGCGCGTCCGGGTCAGCTCGGCCGGCAGCGATCCCGACGGATCGAACTCGGGCGCGATGCGGCGCGTGGGGAAGTCGAGCACGATCTTGCGCGCGATCTCCGGGCGTCGCGCGAACAGGGCATAGGTGCTGATCTGGCTGTCGAACCAGATGCCATGATTGTTCTTCGCCGCGGCCTCTTCGCGCCCGGTCGGGCTCTTCAGCATCCAGTCGATATAACGGCTGAACCAGCCCTCCAGCCCGGCCTGTTCGGCGGGGCCAAATTGCCCCGCCGGGCCGATCAAGCCGACCGCGTCGATCACCGCCTCGAAGCCGCTGGTGTCGAGCACGCCTTCCGCGCGCCCGTCCTCGCGCCCCGGCACGGCCTGGGCGAATTTGGCATTGGGGTTCATCGCGGTCGCCGGATCGAGGAACCAGGTCCTGATCACCTCAGCCGCCTTTTTCGCGTAGCGCACGTCATCGCTGTAGTAATAAGCCAGGGCCAGCGTCTGGGCGTCGCTGCCCATCCGGCCAATCGCGGTGCGGTCATAGGAGCGCGTGTCGCGCTTCGGGTTTATCTCGCCGTCACGCCGGATGTAGGGGCCGGTCGGATTAGCAGGATCGGGCCACCAATAGGGCGCGATGCTGAGATAATCGTGACGATCGCCCGACAGCGGGATCGTCGTCTTGTCCATCACCGATCCGGACTTGCGCGCCAGCGCGGCATCGGCGCGCGCGATCAGCATGGCATAGGCCGCCTTGACCGCGGGATCGCTGTCGCGCGCCGCCTTGATCGCGCTGAGCTGGGCTGGTTTGAGGAAGAAGGTCCTGCGCCCGCCGAACGCGCGGGCATAACCATCGACGCCCTGGCAGGCATGGTCCGGCGCAAGCCGGGTGAGAGCCGGCTTGTCACCTGCCATCGCGACGCTCCCCGCTCCCAGCAGCGGGGCGATGAGGAGCGCGGCAACGAAGCGGCGGAGGAACATTGCTTTCACCTTCAGAGCCGCACGCGGATGCCGGCATAATAGACCGGGCCGCTTTCGCTCACTTCGCCGATGCTGTCATAACCGCCCTTGTAGAACACGTCCTTGGTGTTGGTGACGTTCTGCGCCTGCAGCTTCAACTGGATATGCCGATTGATATCATATTGCGCCGACAGGTTAAGGTAACCGGCATTCTGCACCGAGCGATTGGTGCTGCTGTTGGGTTTGTAATAATGTGAGCGGTAGCGGTAGGACGCGCGGAGCGAGAAGCCGTATTTCTCCCAATAGACCGTCCCGCTCGCTACATTGCGCGAATAGCCGTTGAGGTTTTCGGGGTCGAGATAGGGCGCCAGCGCCGACGGATCGGGCGACTGGAAATTGGCGAAGGCCAGGCTGTAGGAGCCCGACACGCCGAACCCGTCGAGCGGCGCGGGCAGATAGCTGAAAGCATGGCTGCCGGTCAGCTCGATGCCATAGACATGGCGCATGTCCGGATCGTTCGCCGGAACCACCGGGTTGATCGTATATGTCTGCGTCGTTGGCGCGCCACCATCGACCACCGTCGTCGCGGAGATCTGCTCGGGGAGCAGCGTCGTCGCGCTGATCACCGCACCGCGCAGCCATTTATAATAGACCGCGACCGACAGCAGCGAGTCCTTCGACAAATAAAACTCCATCGAGGCATCGGCATTCCAGCCGCGTATCGGCTTGAGCTGCGGATTGCCCGACGTCGCGTTGAACACGATGTTGTTGATCCCGCTGCCCGCCGATGGGTTGAGGAACAGGCCCGCGCCGAAGCTCTCGATCGGCGCGCGCGACATCGAACGGTACAAAGCAAGGCGCAGCTTGGCCCTGGGCGACAGGTCGAAGGCGATGTTCGCGCTCGGCAGCAGATAGCGATAGTGCCCGGTCAGCGTCGTGGTGGAGATCGTCCCGGCCGGGTCCGCCGCCACGGTATAGTTGTTCGCGCCGGTGTCGATGGTGATCCTGATCGGGGTACGATAACCGATCGAGGTGATGTCGGTGCTGACATAACGCACGCCGAAATTGCCGCTCACCGGCACGCTGCCGAGATCGCCCCTGAAGTTCGCCATGGCATAGGCCGCGGTGATGCGCTCGCGAATGTCGAGGTCGCTCGGATCGCGTCCGTCGGCGGGATAAGGCAGCGCGGAGTCGCTGCCGGTGAAGGTACGGAACAGGCAGTCATTGTCGAACGTCGCCCAGTTGGCGACGTTGCTGCCGGTGGTGCTGAAATAGCTGCTCGACGGAAAGGCCGAGCGGCAATTGGCGTTGGCGTTGTTGATCAGCGTCGTCGGCGACACGCCGTTGATCGCGACCAGCGTGTTGAGGTCGTTGTTGCGGTTGTTGTCGTTGGTGCGGTGATGGTCCGAATAGCGCCCGCCGATCTTGATCGCGGTGATGAAGCCATCGTCGAACTTGTACTCGCCGTCGAGCCGCCCGGCCCAGATCCGGTCCCACCGGTCGGTGACGAAGCGGTTGCGGGCATAGACCGAGGTCGCGGTGTTGGCATCGAAATTGGCCGGGTTGGTGATGTCGAAATTGTTGAACGTCACCGACGGAACGACGTCGTCGCCATAATCGAGCGTATAGCCGACGCGTGTGGTCGAGCGCATGCGCGTCGCCTTCTGCGTTTCGGTCCGGTGCGAGCCGGAATAGGAGCCGTCGCCGCTGATCGACAGATGGTCGTTGTGCCAGGCGGCGCTCAACCCGCCTCCGAGATAAGTCTCGTCGCGCTCGCGCAGCTCCAGCTGGTTCTCGAGGTTGGAATTGCCCGAATATTTGATCAGCGCGCCCGGCGAGAAGCCATTGGAGCCGGTCCCGATCAGGATGGGCGTGATGCCGCGCGAGGCTTCGGCAATGGCGAAGCTGTTGCGGTCTTCGGTCGAGTTCCGGCGCGAATATTGCCCGTCAAAGGCGATATCGAGGTTCGGCGAGGGCTGCCATTCGAGCGTGCCGATGACCGCATTGCGCACCTCATGCGTCTTGCTCTGCCGCCAGGTACGCGACTGGGTGGCGAAATAGGTCTGGCCGACGCTCTCGCCGATGCCGGTACGCGGCGCCGTCGCCTGGGCGCAGGTCTGGTTCGCCCCCGCCGCATTGAGCTGCGCCGTGGTGCCCGTCACCAGCGTACCGTTACTGGCCGAGGTGTTGCACGGTACGAAGACCGAGTTGCCGGTGTAATAATCCTCCGGCGCGCTGGTGTCCTGGCGCTGCAACCCCAGACTGAGGCCGATATCGCCGATACCGGTGTGGAACTGGTCGACATAGGTGATATTGGCACGGTAGCCCCGGCCGGTACGGCCGGCGATCGCGTCGTCCTTGGGTGAATAATCGCCGCGAATCTCGGCCTGGAGGCGGCGCTTGCCGAATTCGAGCGGCTTGAGCGAGCGCAGCTCGATGACACCGGCGATGCCGCCTTCGAGGAAATCGGCCTGCTGGGTCTTGTAGACGATGACGCCATTGACCAGCTCGGAAGGGAATTGCTGGAACGCGACCGATCGATCGGCGCCCGCGCTCGATACCTCGCGACCGTTGAACGTCGCGAAGCTGAGCGTCGGACCGAGACCGCGCACCGACAGCTCGTTGGCATTGCCCTTGAAGCGATCGGCGCTGACGCCGGTGATGCGCTCCAGCGTATCACCGACCGAATTGTCGGGCTGCGCGCCGATCTCGTCGTTGACGATGCCGTCGAGGATCACGTCGGCGTCGCGCTTGACCTGGATCGAACTGCGCTGCGTGGCGCGCGCGCCGGTGACGACGATGTCCTGCGGCGCGTCTTCGGGCGCGGCGGCGGGTTGCGCCGGATCGGCCTGCGCGGCCGGATCGGCCACGGCGACGGGCGCAGGTTGAGCAGCGAAGAGCGGCGTTGCGCCCATGCCTGCCGCCGAAGCCAACAGGGCTGCCCGCAAAAGATACCGTCGCCGATCGACCACGCCGCTCATGTTCATCTCTCCCCTAAGCCGCGACTCCGCGGCCCTTTTTCCCAGTTGCTACCGGTGTCATCGCAGGCCTAGCGAGCCGCTTTCAGGCTGTCAATAGTTGTATGACAAGTCCCATGTGAGGCTAATCGGGGTGCCGCGCGCCGGCACCGGTCTCGTGCATTGCACCAGACTGCGAAGGGCGCCCGTCGGTGCGCGATATTCCTCGCCCGAGGCGGGCGCGACCGCGCATTCCCCGAACCCGCGCGTCGCGAAGCCGCGCACCTCGCCGCGACCGAAGCGGATTGTCGACGGCGGGTTGCGCGTCGTGCGATCTGAAAAGGTTGCGAAGGCCATATCGATGCGCGCGATCTTCGCTGCGCCCACTGTCGTAACGATATCGCTGCGCGTGATCCTGCCGGGCGCGAGGATGTAGCGTGTCGCAATGGTGAGGCGCGGGTCGCGTACCGCCTTGTCGCCGCCCATCAGGTCGAGCGCGTCCTGGCGCCAGCGTATCTCGGTCACCAGACCGCGATGCGTCACCCTGACATGCTTGAACCACGCCAGCGGCATCAACACGCTGCCATCGGCGAGCGTGAAACGCGGCACGAGGTTGGGGTAACGCGCGTCGGCCGAGCCCTGCAGCATGCCGGGCGAAAAGGGCACCGGGAAATAGGGGTTGTTCATGTGCTGCCCGGCCGCGCCGTTGATGATCGGCAGGCCGATGACGTGCCCATGATCGCGCACGGTGACCAGCGCGCGGTCATAGGTTCCGCGCGCGAACCATGTGGTGGTGAGGTGCGGCAGCCGCGCCAGCCACTGCGCATAATCGGCCGCCGGGGCCTTGCCGCGATAGCCGAGGTCGTTCCAGATCGCGTCGGTATAGATATATTGCCGCGCCAGGCTGAGATTCTCGCCGAAGATGCGGTGCTTGCCGCGATAGGTGTCGGTGCGGCGGCCATGGTCCCACATGTCGACCGAACCCGTTGCCGGATCGACCCAGAAATCCATGTAGCGCGCCGCGGTGCGCGAGGAGAAGGCATAGGCCATGCGTTCCTCGAGCGGCGTGAGTACTTTCAATCGCGCCGCTGCGGTCAGCACCTCGAGAAAGGCGGTCTCGCCATAGGTGCCGATGCTGCGGCCATATTCGAAGCCCTCGCCGCGCAGGTTGAAGCGCGGCAGCATCAGGTCGACCGAACGACGCAGCCAGCTTCTCACTTCGGGCGTCGGCGTCATGCCGGTCTCGACCAGCCGCTGGCCGATCTCACCGATCAGCAGCACGCTGTAGCGATCGAAACGCCCGTCGCCCTCGGTCTCGTCGGCAAAGCCATAGCGGCCCGAATAACGCCGGTAATGGTCGAGCATCTTGGCCAGCAGCGCCTCGCTGGCGCTGGCATCCTCCCAGCCCATCAGGAAACGCAGCCGGGCGATGCTGAAGGCGACGCCGTAATAATTGTTGGGCAGATCGATCAGCGACAGATCGGGCCGGACGAAGCGCCGCCAGTCGAGTCGCTCGCGCAGCCGGGCGAGGGTCGCCGGCCGCACCGCGCGATCGAGCAGGCCGGCATCCTTCAGCCGGTGCAGCGCCGAGATATAATAATAGATGCCCCAGGTATCGTCCGCATCGTCGATGGTGAGGTCGGCGATATCGGCATAGTCGGTCAGGCGCTGCGCCAGCAACGGGTCGCCGGACGGCAGGTCGAGCACGCGATAGGACATCGCGGCGGCGATCTTGCCGGGCAGAAACTTGTCGCCGCTTTCGAAGATCTTGACCCCGCCCAGCATCATGTCGCGACGCTCGCGCAGCAGTTGCGCCAGCAAGCCTTCCAGCTGCGGCATCAACCGCTGCTCGATCGTGTCGTGCATCGGCTGGGCGACGATATATTCGGGCCCATGCGGTTGATCGACCCAGCGATCGAGGCCCGGCGGCGGGCTCGATGCGAGGATCAGCGGGGCGGCGAGCGCCGCGAGGATCGTCCGTCCCATCGCCATCATTTGTGTCGCGCGAGATCGTAGATCGCGGTGCCGGCCAGCACATAGCCGCCGACGGCGTAGAATTGCGTGTCGCCGGCATTGACCGTGTCAGGGCGGTCGCTGACCTGCTGCACCCAGCCGAGCATGCCGTCCGCCGCGACGGCGCGTTGCAGCGCCGCCCAACCGCGTAGCGCCGCGGGCTGATAGGTCGCCCGGTCGAGCAGCTTCATGTCGACACCCTTGGCCAGGGCATAGGTGAAGAAGGCGGTGCCGCTGGTCTCGGGCGGGCTGTGCTCGGGGGCGAGCAGCGAGGGCGCCCAATAGCCATCGGGCTTTTGCAGGCCGATAATGCGCTTCGCCATCTGACGGAACAGGTCGACATAATAAGGCCGGCGCGGGTCGCGCGCGTCGAGCGTGGTGAGGATACGCACCAGCCCGGCGATCACCCAGCCATTGCCGCGCGCCCAGAACAGCTTGTGCCCGGCATCGTCGCGGCGATCGAAGAAACGACTGTCGCGGAAGAAGAGATGCTCGGCCGGGTCGTAGAGATAGTCGGCGGTCGCGCGATATTCGCGGTGGGCAAAGGCGGCGTAGCGATCGTCACCGGTGGCGCGGGAAAGGCGGAACAGGCTGACCGGCGCCATGAACAGCGCGTCGCACCAGCACCAGCGCGTCGTGCAGGCCGGGTCCGTGCCCGGCGGCGTGGCCTCGAACAGCAGCGTGCCGGTGCCCGGATGCGCGAGCGCGCGATCGAAATAGGCGCGCGTCGGTGCCATGGCCTCGGCCCCTGCCCCATGCTGCGCGGCCCACAACCAGGCCTGGGCGATCAACTGGTCGTCGGCGTGGAGGGGGCGGTCACCGAGCTTCCAGCCTTCCGCCCGCCCGAGCGCGAGGATCGGCGCGGTGTAGCGCGAGTCGCGATCGGCGAGATCGGTCAGCGCGACCCAGAAAGTCGCCTGCTGCCAGTCGCGTGGGTTGCGCGCCTTGGCTTGGGCCGCTGGCATGTGACTGAAGTCATCGCGGTGCGCGAGTTGCCAGTCGGCCACGCGCCGCGTCGCCGCCAGCACGTCAGCGGGGCGCGGCAGCCCAGCCTGGGCCGGCGCCGCCATCGCAATGCCCGTGGCGACCAAAAGCCATGTCGCGAGCTTCCGGGTACTCAGCACGGTACCAATGACGCGACGAAGAGATGCCTCCCCCCGGCGCAGGCCGGGGCCCAGTTGGCAAGGCGGCTGTAACGAAGCGCGACGCCAAAACGCGGCTGTTCCCCGACTGGGCCCCGGCCTTCGCCGGGGTGGTCTCCGGGGCTGCATGGCCGGTTAGTATGAGCGCCCAAGATCGATCCTCTCTCACCGGTTGCGTCCGGCTGCTACCGGTGTCACTAGTTTCGTCCGCAAAAAGTTGTATGTCAACTTTCTATGCGGTAGTGCGAAAGTACCGCGCAGGAGAGCCAATGCCGAAGATCACCGCCGCCCGTGTCATCGTGACCTGCCCGGGGCGCAATTTCGTCACCCTGAAGATCGAGACCGATTCGGGCGTCCATGGTCTGGGCGACGCGACACTGAACGGGCGCGAGCTCGCCGTGGTCAGTTATCTCGCCGACCATGTCGTGCCGAGCCTGATCGGGCGCGATGCGCATCGCATCGAGGATATCTGGCAGTATCTCTACAAGGGCGCTTATTGGCGGCGCGGGCCGGTGACCATGTCGGCGATCGCCGCGGTCGACACCGCGCTGTGGGACATCAAGGCCAAGATTGCCGGCCTGCCGCTCTATCAATTGCTCGGCGGCGCATCGCGCGAAGGCTGCATGGTCTACGGCCATGCCAATGGCCGCGACATCGACGAGACGGTCGACAATGCGCTGCGCTACCAGAGCGAAGGGTACAAGGCGGTGCGCATCCAGTCGGGGGTGCCTGGGCTGGCCTCGACCTATGGCGTGTCGGGAGATCGTTATTTCTACGAGCCGGCCGATGGCGCGCTGCCGACCGAGAATCTGTGGTCGACCAGCAAATATCTGCGCTCGGTGCCGCCGTTGTTCGAGGCGGCGCGCGACAAGCTCGGCTGGGACGTGCATCTGTTGCACGACGTCCATCACCGTCTGACGCCGATCGAGGCCGGGCGGCTCGGCAAGGATCTCGAACCCTATCGCCCCTTCTGGCTAGAGGATGCCACGCCGGCGGAGAACCCCGAGGCGTTCCGGCTGATCCGCCAGCACACCACCACGCCGCTCGCGGTGGGCGAGATCTTCAATTCGGTGTGGGACGCCAAGCAGCTGATCGAGCAGCAGCTGATCGACTATATCCGCGCCACCGTGGTCCATGCCGGCGGCATCACGCACCTGCGCCGCATCGCCGCGCTGGCCGATCTCTACCAGGTGCGCACCGGTTGCCATGGCGCGACCGATCTGTCGCCGGTGTGCATGGCGGCGGCGTTGCATTTCGGCCTGTCGGTGCCCAATTTCGGCGTGCAGGAATATATGCGCCATACGCCGGAAACCGATGCGGTGTTCCCGCACGCCTACACCTTTGCGAACGGCATGATGCATCCCGGCGAGGCGCCCGGGCTGGGGGTCGAGATCGACGAGGATCTCGCCGCGAAGTACGAGTATAAGCGCGCCTCACTGCCGGTGAACCGCCTCGAGGACGGGACGATGTGGAGCTGGTGAGCGGCGGAGTCGTTCCTGTCTGGGCCATTGGGCGCCAGCATGGAGCCAAAAAGCCGCATTGAAGCGAATGTTGGCCGGGGCCCGAGTCCTGGCTTCAGGCTATAGGCAAGGCCGGTCGACCCGATCGACCATGATCGGGATCGACCGACTCTCGATCAGCCAGCGTCGTCCGGTCTCGGCATGATACCCGCCGC
The DNA here is from genome assembly GCF_028292965.1 of Sphingomonas bacterium. GTDB lineage: Bacteria > Pseudomonadota > Alphaproteobacteria > Sphingomonadales > Sphingomonadaceae > Sphingomonas. The sequence goes on from NZ_JAQGLG010000117.1 coordinate 40,939, forward strand.
GATGGCTGCACCATAAGCTTGCGAGACGAAATCCATGATGTCGTTGGACGCGCTCGATGTAGCGGCGAAGGCGGGTTGCTCGTGCGTCTCGCGTGCCACGGTCCTCATCTTCCGCGTCAGGGCGGGATCGCCACCGGTCGCCTCGAACACCTTTCCCATCCAGCGCCGGGCAAGGTCCATCGCTTCGACCGAGCGAGGATCGGTGGTTTTCATCAGCCGTGCCGCCTCTTCGCCCAGCGCGTTCCAGTCGGCGTCCGGCTTGTCCATGCCGCCATATCCATTGGCGACCAGGGTCGCCTGGTCGACCGGGGTGAGGTGCCTGGCTGCGACCGCCTCGTAGGCGGCGGCGAGATCATCGTTGCGCTTGTCGGTCATTGCGGTTTCCTTGGTGAGGTTCATCAAATCGTCCGAAGAAAGGCCGCCATGCTCGGCAAGCCTGGCCCGCGCCGCCAATAACAGCCGGAGTGCCCGGTCGACCCGCTTCGCTTCCCGGCGCAGCACATGCTCATGCAGCTCCAGAAACGTCGCCAGGTCGGCAAGACCGCCGGACAGGAGCTCGGCGATGCGGCTGAGCGGAAAGCCGAAGCTCTTGAGGGCGATTACCTGATGCAGGCGCGCGATCTGCTCCGGCCCATAGACCCGCCAGCCCGCCGGGGTGCGCTCGGCCCGGAGCAGGCCGTGCGCCTCGTACAACCGCAATGCCTTGCCACTCACCCCAAAGCGGCGAGCAGCTTCAGCAGAGCGAAGATAAAGTCCAGAGTTCGCCAACGCGCCGTCCTTTCTCGAACGAATCACTCTATCGGGCCTGCCCCAAGGGCCGCTGCAAGTGAAATCGGCACCAACGGAAGGCTCGAAAAATGGTCAGGCGGCCCCGCCGACCTCGGCAATCCCGATTATGGGCGCGCAGCCTTTGGGCTGGACGCTGCGCGCCTGATCGGCATAGCGGGCGGCGAAACAAACAGGGACAGGCCGGTCATGATCATCGACTCCACGCTTTCCGCCATCGTCACCGGCGGCGCCTCGGGCCTGGGCGGCGCGACCGCCGCGCTGCTTGCCGGCCACGGCGTCAAGGTCACGATCGTCGACCTCAACGAGGAAGCCGGCAATGCGCATGCCGCAGCGATCGGCGGGGTGTTCGCCAAGGCAAACGTCGCCGACGAGGCGAGCGTCGGCGCCGCGCTGGACATTGCCGAGGCCGCGCATGGCGTGACCCGCATCCTGGTCAATTGCGCCGGTGTCGCGCCGGCGATCAAGACCGTCGGCAAGGAGAATGTGCCGCATCCGCTCGACGCCTTTCGCCGCACGATCGAGGTCAACCTGATCGGCACTTTCAACATCATCACCCAGTTCGCCGCCCGGCTCGCGGCGGCCGGGCCGATCGGCGAGGAGCGCGGCGTGATCGTCAACACCGCCTCGGTCGCGGCCTATGACGGGCAGATCGGCCAGGCCGCCTATGCCTCGTCCAAGGGCGGGGTGGTCGGCATGACGCTGCCGGTGGCGCGCGACCTGGCGCAGCACAAGATCCGCGTCGTCACCATCGCGCCGGGAATCTTCCTCACCCCGATGCTGATGGGCCTGCCCCAAGCGGCGCAGGATTCGCTCGGCCTGCAGGTCCCGCACCCCAGCCGGCTCGGCAAACCGGAGGAATATGCGCAGATGGTCGAGGCGATCATCGCCAACCCGATGCTCAATGGCGAGACCATCCGCCTCGACGGCGCGATCCGTATGGCGCCGCGCTGATGCGCGTCGTTGGCCGCATGGCGCCGCGCTGAGGCCATGCCGGCCGGGATGTGGCTCGCACTGGCGATCGTTGCCGAGGTGATCGCCACCTCGTCGCTCAAGGCGTCGGCGGCGTTCACCCGGCCGTTGCCGTCGCTGGTGGTGGTCGCGGGTTATGCCGCCGCCTTCTACTGCCTGTCGCTCGCGCTGCGCAGCATGCCGGTCGGCATCGCCTATGCGATCTGGTCGGGGGTCGGGATCGTGCTGGTCACCGCGATCGCCTGGATCGTCTATGGCCAGAAGCTCGATGCTTTCGCGCTGACCGGCATGGCGCTGATCATCGCAGGTGCCATGATCCTCAACCTGCGCGCGGCGAGCGGCTAGTTCTGCACAAAGCTATACACATGCGAATCAGCGCGGGTCGGACAGCGCGCCCGCAATCTGGTCGAGGTGCGATACCTCGAATGTCGGCGAAAAACTGCCTCCCCGCTCATTCCCGAGGGGATTGAACCAGCAGCTGTCGATCTCGAACCCGCATGCTCCGGCAATGTCGGCATCCAGGCGATCGCCGACGATGATGGCCTCGGCCTTGGCGAAGGACCGGAATTTCTTCGCCGAATATTCGAAGAACCGGATATCGGGCTTGGCATGGCCGCAGGTTTCCGACGTGGCGACGAACGACAGCCATTGGCCAAGACCGGAGTTGGCGATGCGCATCGTCTGTACGGCCTCGATGCCATTGGTGATGATGCCGATTTCACCGATGCCGGAAAGCGTCTCGCAAAGCCGCGCCGCACCGTCCACCAGCACCACGGTTTCGGGCAGGCAGTCGAGATAATAGCTGCTCGCTTTATAAGGGTCGGCGTCGATGTTCCGATGGGCGAAGGCACGCCTGAACCGCTCGACCTTCAGCCAACCCTTTTCGACCAGGCCCTTTTCGAATGCGGCCCAGAGCGCGGCATTCTCACGCTGGTAATGCGGGAAGAGGGACGACGCCTCTGCTTCGAGACCCAGCATCGCCAGGGTAGTTTCGAACGATCGCTTCTCGGACGCCTTGAAGTCGAGCAACGTGTCGTCGAGGTCGAACAGGAACTGACGGTATTTCATGGGCGTCGTTTACACGATCCGGGCCAGATAGCTCTCGCCAGGCACCGCGGCCTGAAAACGCACCGCATCGATCCCGCGCCGTACCAGGCTTTCGGCCAGTCCGGTCACCGGCTCCTCACGCGCCTCGTCGGTCAGCTGGAAGGTACCCCAATGGATGCCGATCGCGCGCTTCGCGTCGAGGTCGAGCATGATGCGCACCGCCTCGTCGGGGTCGCAATGCTGCGCCGCCATGAACCAGCGCGGGGCATAGGCGCCGATCGGGATCAGCGCGAGATCGGGCGCGCCGTGGCGTTCGCGAATGGCGCGGAAGATCGTGCCGTCGCCATAACCGGTGTCGCCGGCGAAGTAGATTGCTGCGGCTTTGCTGCGCAGCATGAAACCGGCCCACAGCGCCATGCGGCGGTCGCTCAGCCCGCGCGACGACCAATGCTGCGCCGGGACGAGGTGGATCTCCACGCCCTCCAGGTCGACCTTGTCGCCCCAGTCGCCGGTGACGATCCGCGCCGCCGGAATGGCGCGGCGGACAATGGCATCATTGCCCAGCGGCGTGACGATCAGCGGGTCATGCTCGCGGACCAGCCGGGCCAGCGTGGCAAGGTCGAGATGATCGTAGTGATTATGCGACAGCAGCACCGCGTCGATCGGCGGCAGCTTGTCGAAGGCGATGCCCGGCGCCGTCACGCGCCTCGGCCCGAACCGTTGCGACGGGCTGGCGCGTTCAGACCAGACGGGGTCCGTCAACAGGTTCAGGCCGGCCAGCTGGACCAGCAAGGTGGCATGCCCCACCGCGGTGACCTGTGCGCCCGCAACGCGCGGCTCGGGCACCGCCTGGCGTATCTCGACCGAGCCCGGCCAGCGCGCCCTCGTCTCACGCAGCTTCCAGCGCAGGATATCACCGAGACCCTTGTCGGTCGCGGGATGGCCGGGATTGAAGAAGCGCTCGCCGTCGAAATGGCCACTGACCGGACCCTGATAATATCTGTTCATGCCGTGCGGCCGCCCCTTCTTGCCTCGCGCCTAGATGGGTGGGGCAAAGGCGTTCGGCCAGTGGTGCGCCCGGGCGAGCCCGCGATCAGGCGGGTCCCAATCGCACCCAGTCCGCCGACTCCAGCGCATAGGGCGCGAACAGGAAGTCACGGATCGAGGAGATCCGGTCATTACGCCAATCGACCAGCACGAAATATGCCGGTTTTTCCATCGCGCCGCCTTCGAACACCAGCATCGCCGGACGGCCTTCGACCGCACCGAAAGAGAAACGCCATTTCGTCTCTTCGGCATAGCGCGTGAAATAGGGGACGATCCTGTCGCGCCCTTCCCATTTTAGCCGGTTCACCAGTTCAAGCTTCACATCGTCGGCGAGCATGGCGCGGATCGCGTCGAAGTCGCCGATGCGGAACAGATCGACGAAGGCGACCATTTTTTGCCGGGCATCATCGGGGATGAGCGGCAACCGGGTGTCCGCGGGCATTTGCGCAAATTGCCGCAGCGCCGTGCGGCCGCGTTGAAGCGCCGACTTGGCGGCCGGCGGCGTGCAATCGGCGATGCTCGCGACCTCCTCGATCGAATGGCCGAGCACATCCTTGAGGATCACCGCGCAGCGTTGAAGCTCGGGCAACCGCAGAAACGTCTGAAAGCTGACCGCGACGATATCCGCCTCGGGCATTGGCGCTGCCTCGACGTCTTCGGTGAGCGGAACGACCGTGTTGCGGGACCTGCGGCGAAGCAGGTCGATGCTCGCATTGTGGGCGATGCGAAACAGCCAGCCCTCGAGATTGTCCACTTGGGCACCCTCGGCGCGGGCGCTCAGCGCTTTGACGAGGGCATCCTGCAGTACGTCCTCACCATCGACCGCCGATCCCGTCATGCGTGCGCAGTAGCGATGAAGGCGTGGCCGAAGCGCGGTCAGCCGTTCCTCGAATTCGTCATTGCTCATGTATCGAGACCTTCATGCCCGCGCCGGTCCGCCAGGGACTGCACCGATATGTCGAGAAGAATCCTCGACAAGGCGGCCGGCTGCGACAGGAAGGGCGAATGGCTGCTTTCCATTGTGTGCGTGATCGTCGTGCCGCCGATCGTGCCGTCAACAGCTGCAATCATGTAATCCTGACCGGTCAACGGAACCGCACAATCCTGCATGGTGCGGATGTAATGACGCGGCACGGAGCCGAACCTGCCAGGCGTGATTTCGGATGGCGCCAGGGCACCGCCGTTCGGTTCGTCGCTGTGCAACTGCGAAGCCGCCTGGGCAAAGTCGGCTTCGGTCACGTCCGCATAAAAGGATGCTTTCAGCAGCGACCTGTAAGCCTCGTCGGCGGGTCCAGGGTTGATCCTGGTCGCGCCGATCGCGGCGGGGTCCCCCACGAACAATCCAGGCGACAGCGCCGAGGACATGGCTTCATGGGGAAGCATGTCGAGCAGCGACAACCCGTTCGGCACCATGAACCCGGCAATATAGACCAGCGCGTCAAGCAGTTCGGGAATTTGCTCGGCGACCGCCGAGATCGTCATCCCGCCGGCCGAGTGCCCGACCAGGATGACGGTTCCGCCAAGCGACGCGGCTTCTTTCACCAGCGCGACAACCGCTTGCGTCCGCTCATCCTGCGTGACGCCGGCAACCGGTGACGGCTCGGCGGCGAATGCGGCAAGGTCGAACGGACGGGTACCGAGCGACTTCGGCGCTATCGTCTTTGCCCCTGCACCCGGAAGATCGAGCGTCAGCACCCTATGGCCTTCGGCTTCGAGTAGCGGCGTCACCTTGTCCCAGGCCGATTGGTTGTGCCAACCGCCATGGACGAGGACATAGACTGCTTTGGGTGTCGACATCGTCGATCCTTTTTCGTTCGGTTTACGTGTTTTGTGGCGGGCACAGAAGGCCGCCGCGGATCGGCTCAGACTTCCCTTGTGTCGAAAACGAAGATTTGCACGCCCGTATCATCAGCGGCGTAGAGCTGGCGATCCGCCGCTGTCGCTCTGCCTTCCGGGCTGGCGAACGCCTTTTCCATCGCCTCGAGATCATCAAAGTACACGGTCCCGATCAGATAGACATCGCTGGGCCCGGCCAACACCGACACAGGCCCGGCGCTGACCTCGTATTTCCTGACACCCGGCATCGTCTTGGCCAGCGGGATGTGCGTCCCGAAATAATGTTTTTCGAACGCATCGACGTCAGCAGGCTTTTTGTAGATGGCGACCAGCGCAGCCATGGCGGCTCTCCTTTTCGTTACGGACGCACAAGGACGAAATGGCGGCAGAAACGGATCGCAGGTTTGGAAAAGTTTTTGAAAACGCAGCCGAGCGGGGCCTTCCCGTACAGCGCGATATCCCCAGACACAGTGCGGGTCTGCTCGCCATGCGACGTCTCTCAAACGGGGCATGGGGGATCGGCGTGGCGACGACATGGAATGATATTGCCGGCGCACCGCGCGCCGCGCGCAAGATCCGCCTGCCCTCGCTCGACAAGGTGATGCGTTACGCCGCACCGGCGATCTCGCTTATCGTGCTCGGCGCCGCGATCCTCGCGCTGCGCATGCTCGATCTACCTGCGGTGCTGGCCATGGTACCGCGCAACCCGCTCTTCTGGCTGGTCTTCGCCGCCGTCTATATCGCGCCGGTCGCCGCCGATTATCTGATCTACCGCCGCATCTGGCGCCTGCCGCTCGCGGGCCTCGTGCCGCTGGCGCGCAAGCAGATCGGCAACGAGCTGGTGATGGGCTATTTCGGCGACGCCTATCTCTACACCTGGGCGCACAAGCATGGCTTCGCCGGCAAAGACGGGCTGCGCATCGTCAAGGATGTGGCGATCATGTCGGCGGTGGCGAGCAACGTCACGACGATGACCGCCGCCGCGCTGGCGCTGCCCTATCTCGGCCTCCTCGCGCTGCACATTCCCGCCTGGACCGCCGCCGCCGCGATCGCGCTGGTCATCACGCCGCCGCTGGTCGCGCTGATCTTCTCGCGCAAGCTGTTCACCTTGCCGCCGGTGTTGCTGCGCTGGGCGCTCGGCGTGCATTTCGGGCGCGCGCTGGCCAGCTGCACGCTGACCGCACTGCTGTGGCACCTCGCGCTGCCGGCGGTCGCGCTGAAATGGTGGCTGCTGTTCGCCGCGCTGAAGCTGATCCTGTCGCGCCTGCCCAATGTGTCGAGCAAGGACATGCTGCTCGCCGGCTTGGCCATCGTCCTGCTCGGCCGCCACGCTGACGTCGCGACCTTGCTGACCATGATCGCGACCGTCACCGTCACGGCGCATGTCGCGGTCAGCCTGGCCTTGTCTGGCCGCGAACTGCTCACCGGTATTGCCGCCCGCCTGCGTCGCGCGCCGGCGCGCGTGCTACCCGACCAGCGACTTGAGCGGCACCGCCGGATCGGCCAGCGCTTCGCGCGGCGGCGCCACGCGACCCGTCACCAGGGCCCGCCCCTGAGCGTAATCGCGCACCATGTTGACGCAATCCAGCGCGATCACCGTCCCATGCTTGAGATAGACAATGGAGAAACCCGCCCGGTCGATCTCGCCGCGAACGATGAGTTCGTCATAGCCGCGTGACAGGCCGACGGTCTGCAGCTTGAGGTCATATTGGTTCGACCAGAACCACGGCACCGCCGCATAGGGTGACGGGTTGCCGAGGATCGCCTGGGTCGCGGTCTTGGCCTGGTCATTGGCGTTCTGCACCGACTCCAGTCGGATCCACTCGCCCTCCGCATAAACGCTGCGATGCTCGGCACAGTCGCCGATGGCATAGATATCGGCCAGGCTGGTCTTGCAATTCTCATCCACGCGCACGCCATTGCCGAACGCCGCGCCGGCATCGACCAGAGGCCCGACCGCCGGCACGATGCCGATGCCGACGATCACCATCTGCGCGGGCAGGATCGTACCATCGACCAGTTCGACACCGGTGACGTGGCGGTTCTCGCCGGTCAGCGCGGCGACGCCGGTGCCGAGCCGGATGTCGACGCCGTGCGCGCGGTGCTCGGCCTCGTAGAAGCGCGACAGCGGCTCGCCGGCGACGCGCCCCAGCACGCGGTCGAGGGCCTCGACCACCGTCACCGACTTGCCGAACTTGCTGAGTGCCGAGGCGGCTTCGAGCCCGATATACCCCCCGCCGATCACCACCGCCTCGCGCACGTTCGGCATTTCGGCGATCATGCGGTCGGCATCGGCCTTGTTGCGTACGGTGTGCACCCCCGACAGATCATGCCCCGTGCAGGAGATGTTGCGCGGGCTGCCGCCGGTCGCCCAGAGCAACGTGCCATAGCCGATGCGCGACCCATCGGCGCAGGTCACGAAATGCCCTTCGACATCGACCGCCGTCACCGCCTTGCCGAGCAGCATCGTGATGCCGCGTTCGGCCCACATCGCGGCGGGACGCAACAGCATGCGCTCGAACGGCTTCTCGCCGGCGAGATATTCCTTCGACAGCGGCGGGCGGTCGTAGGGCAGCTCGGGTTCTTCGCCGAGGATCGCGATCGATCCGGTGAAGCCGCCCTGCACCAGCGCCAGCGCCGCCTGCGCGCCGCCATGGCCACCGCCGACGATCAGCATGTCGTACCGCGTGTGGTCGCTCATCGTGCCGCCCTCTCGCTTCTGCCGCTGCCGCTACGGCAACCTTCGGCCGGCCGATAGCCCAGCGCGGCGCGGCGCGGCAATCAGCTTCGCCATGGGCGGCGGCAAAAGATACTATCGAAGCGTTCTGTCACATCGTCCCCGCCCGGGCCCGCGCACCGAGATGGCGCGCGCTTGGCTTGAGCGTGCGGGCGAAGGTCTCGCGGTCGACCGAGACCAGTCCGAAATGCTGGCCATAGCCGCTGCTCCATTCGAAATTGTCGAGCAGCGACCAGTAGATATAGCTCTTCACATCGATCCCGTCGGCGATGCATCGGGCGACTTCGGCGATCGTCTCGTCGATCCACGCCGCGCGCCGCGCGTCATTGTCGGTCGCGATGCCGGTCTCGGTGACGTAGATCGGCTTGTTCGTCTTCTGCGCTGCGAGACGGATGGTATGGCCGAGCGCGGGCGGATAATATTCATAGCCGGCCGCCGTCATCTCGGTGCCCGGTATGGCGGGTGCCTGGCCCTTCGCATCGAAGCGCACCCGCGTATAGGTCTGCACCCCGACGAAATCGCTGGCGTTCACCGCATCCCACCAGCCGCCATAGATCATCTTCTCGATCATCGGCGCCAGGCTGTGCTCGCCGACCGCCTCGATCTGCTGGGTCGACAGGGTCACCCCGACCGGAAAGTCGCCGGGCCCGGCCTTGATCGCGTCATAGCCTTTGGCATGGGCGGCGCGCAGTTGCGGGTCGATCCGGTCGGCATCGGCGTAGAGCAATGACGAGAAGGCCGGAGCATTGGTCGCTGTCGCGGCGGCGGCGATCATGCGCCTGCGGCTGGCGGTATATTCGGCGCTCGCGCCCATGCGCAGCAGCTTGGCGAGCAGGTGGATATTGGCCTCGTTGAAGGTCGAGGCCATGCCGATCAGCGACCCGAGCGACCGCGTCGCGCGCGCGCAGAAGCGCGCGAACAATTCGGGGCTGTCGGGGGCCTCCCACCCGCCACGCATCGCGAACCAGCGCGGCACGGTGAAATGGTTGAAGGTGACGATCGGCAGCAGCCCGCGCTTGCGGCACGCCTCCAGCACCTTCACATAATGGTCGAGCTCGGCCTGCGAAAAGACGCCCGGCTCGGGCTCGATCCGCGCCCATTCGATACCGAAGCGATAGCAGTTGAGGCCCAGCGCGTGGGCGATATCGAGATCCTGCTCATAGCGGTGATAGCTGTCGCAGGCGTCGCCCGAACGGTCCTTGTAGACCGTGCCCGGCAGGTTCTCGAGCAACCACGAATCCGAGTTGACGTCGTTGCCCTCGCTCTGATGCGCCGAGATCGCTGTGCCCCACAGAAACCCCTTGGGGAAATGTCGCCGCGCCGCGCCGCTCGCCAGGGCCGGATGGACCAGCGCGCCGGCCGCGATCGCCGCCCCGCCCGCCAGCGCCGTTCGGCGCGAGAACCCGTCCAATATCGTCATGCCCGCTCCTTGTTGGCGAATTATGTCAGGGGTCCATGCCGGGCGCGCGCAAGCGCCCGGCATCCCCTTTTCAGAGGTTGAAGACATTGTCCCAGATATAGGGTGCGACGTCGATCGGCGGGACATAGCTGCCGTCATAACCGAGCCCGACATAATTGGCGTAGAGCACATGCTTGCCGCCGGTCACCGTGACCAGCCCCTCGCGCACGCCGCCAAGGCAGTTGATATAAACCTCGGAACGCACCTGGTCGTTGATCTGGGTGGCGGCAAGGTCGCTCGTGCAACCACCGATCACCTTCCATGCGGCGAAACTCTCCCGCGCGCCCTGCACACCGAGCGGTATGCCGGCGAGATCGTTGGGCAGGCCCGCAAGCGGTGGCGTGCTGCCATAATAACCGATCGTCGCATCGGCCGTCGCGGCGATCTCGGTCAGGCCGATCGGCCTGGCCGGGTGGCAGTTGCTGGTGTTGAGCGGGAACGACACCGAGGCGGCGGCGCGGACCAGGTCGGCCGCCTCGCACGCCATGCGCTGCGCCATGCCGCCGCCATTGGAGATGCCGGTGACGAACACGCGGTCGGCGTCGATATTGGCGCGACCCTTCATCGCCACGATCACCTGGCGCAGGAAGCCGATATCGTCGATATTCGCGGCATTGGCCCCGGCGCAGCAGCCATAGGCGTTCCAGCTGAGCCCGATGCCGTCGGGCCATACCGCGATGAAACCGCGCTGGTCGGATTGCTGGAGCTGGCCGGAATATTTGCGCTCGTCGGCAGCGTAGCTGGTGAAGCCATGGATATCGAGCAGCAACGGCACCGCCGTCTGGCCGGTATAGCTGGCTGGCACATGGACGAGATAATAACGCGGTATCAGGCCGGAGATGGTGGCGATGGTGTAGTCACCGGGCGCAAGGCAATTATAGTTGCACTGCGCGGCCTGGGCCGGCGCGGGGCAGATCAGGGCGGCGAACAGCAGCCCCACCCCTGCTGACAGATGGCGGATGAAGCGCGACAGATTGGCTTTCATTTTCCTCTCCTTTGCTCGTGTCGTTTTTATTCGTGGAGAGGTCGGCGCGTCGCGTCGGCAAGGCCTGCGCGCTCTTGCATGGCGCACTTCGCATCGCACCGGCAGCGGCTGCGCCCATCCATCACTCTCCCTGTTCGACCGGTTGATCCGGTTCGAACAAATGCCGCCATATCAGTCTGTGATTATCTTCACTAGTGAATTAATGAAGATTGACGCGCCGCGACAATTCTGTATTTCCGGCATCGACGCACCCCAGAGTGCGCGAGCGAGGGAGAGGTTTTCATGAAGGCAAGTTTTTGGTTGTCCGCGTCGGCCATCGCGTTGATGAGCACCGCCGCACAGGCGCAGACCACACCGGGCGCCACCACGGACCCCACCGCCGCCGCCCAGGCCGATGCCACGATTTCGACCGACGTCGTCGTCACCGCGGAGCGTCGCTCGACCGGCCTGCAGCGCACCGCCGTCGCCGCCACCGTGCTGACCGGTGAGGACCTGACCCGCAAGAGCATCCTGTCGGTCGAGCAGTTGCAGTTCGCGACGCCGTCGCTGACCGTCAACACCTCGGGCCAGGCCAACAGCTTCAACATCCGCGGTATCGGCAAGACCGAGATCACCAGTTCGATCGGCGTCGGCGTCGTCACCTATCGTGACGGCGTGGCGACCTTCCCCGGCTATTTCCAGACCGAACCCTATTACGATATCGCCTCGGTCGAGGTGCTGCGCGGCCCGCAGGGCACCTTCGCCGGCGGCAATGCGACCGGCGGCGCGGTGTTCATCACCGAGACCAACCCGTCGACCGACAAGGTCAAGGGCTATGCCCTCGCACAGTATGGCAATTACAACGACGTAAAGCTCCAGGGCGCGGTCAACCTGCCGCTCGGCGACACGCTGGCGATCCGCATCGCCGGCAATTACGAGGCCCGCGACACCTTCTTCAAGGTCTCGGGGCCGTGGACCGGCAACCCGGGCAACCTCAATGCGATCAACGGCCGCATCAGCCTGTTGTGGCAGCCGGATTCGCACCTGCGCGTGCTGATCAAGGGCGATTACAACAAGGTCAATTATGGCGGCTTCCCCGCCACCCCGGCCTATTCCGTCGTCGGTGGCGCCTATGTCGCCAACACCTCCGATCCGTTCGTCGTCACCAGCAACGCACCGATGTATGGCCAGGACGAGTTCGCCCGCATCTCGGCGAACATCAGCTATACCTTCGACGGCGGCCTGACGATCCGCTCGATCTCCGGCTATCAGCGCGGCACGACGCAGGAGCTGCTCGATACCGACGGCACCGCGACGGGAAATCCGGGCGTCAGCGCCGGCAACGACACCTTCCAGGATTTCGCCCACGAATATATCTGGTCGCAGGAAGTGAATGTGGTGTCGCCCGACAGCGGCCCGTTCACCTGGCTGATCGGCGGTTACGTGCAGCGCGACAGCTACACCTTCCCGGAAGGCAACGGTTATGTCGCGCTGACGCCGAACAGCCTGCTCACCTCGCTGCGTATCGTCGGCACCAACCCGCACACCGCCACCGCGCTGTTCGGCCAGGTCGGCTACAAGCTGACCGACGCGCTGCAGATCACCGTCGGCGGGCGCTGGTCGCGCACCACGTCGCGCAACGATGCGCTCTATCCGGTCACGCTGCCGGCGCTCGGCATCAACACGACGCTGACCCAGCATGACTTCGCCGCCAACAAGAAGGTCGACGGCAAGGTCGCGCTGAACTGGACGATCGACAGCCACAATTTCGTCTATGCGTTCGTCGCCACCGGCTCGAAGGCGGGCGGCCTCAACGGCACCAACCTGTTCGGCATCACGCCGCGCGCGTTCGAGCCGGAGCAGGTCACCGATTACGAGCTGGGCTGGAAGGGCACGTTGATGAACGGCCATCTGCGCACCCAGCTCGGCGCCTATTATAACCGCTACAAGAACTTCCAGGTCTCGATCGTCGATCCGACCACGCCCAACTTCAACTCGATCTTCAACGTGTCCGACGCGACCAAGCTGTACGGCGTGGAAGCATCGGCCCAGGGTTCGTTCGGCGACTTCCAGTTCGATGCCTCGGTGTCGCTGTCGCATTCCGAAGTCGGCAATTTCTACGCCTTCGACCCGCGCCTCGCGCACAGCGGCGCCTGCGATGCGGCTAGCGGCCCGGCCACGTCGAGCTGCGTCGCGCTGGGCGGGCGCCGCCAGACCTATTCGCCGCAATTCACGCTCTCGGGCGGGCTGCAATATGCCATCCAGCTCGGCGATCACATGACGCTAACCCCGCGGGTCGACTATGCGCATATCTCGGCGGTGTGGGGCACGCTGTTCGAGAACGCGGCGCTCGGCGACTATCTGGGCGAACGCAACATCATCAATGCCCAGCTGACGCTGACCAGGGGCGCCTGGGCGATCGGCGGCTATGCCACCAACCTGACCAACCAGCAGTATATCGGCTCGCTCAACGGCAATCGCCGCCTGCCGGGCCTGCCGCGCCAATATGGCGTGCGCGTCAGTACGAAGTTCTGACGCGGCGCTTTCGTTGCGGCGCACGCATTGCACTGGCATCCGTCGCCAAGATCGACAAGATGCATCCGGAAAAATCAGGGATCGGCGGATGACCTACCGCCGATGGAGACGGGCATGACGACGACCGAAGCGAAACCAAGGCGCCGAACCAAGGCCGAGCAGCGCGCGGAGAGCCTCGAGCAGATCCTCGACGCCGCCGAATATCTCTTTTCGAAGCACGGCCTGTACGGCGTCACCCTGAAGGACGTGGCCCAACGCGTCGGCGTCCATACCTCGCTGCTGCATTATTATTTCGCCGACAAGAAGGCGTTGTTCGATGCGGTGATCGACCGCCGCGCGCCGATCACCGTCAACCGCCGCATGGAGGCGCTCGCCCGCTACGAGGACGAATGCGCCGGCAAGCCGACCGTCGAAGGCGCGCTGCGCGCCGCGCTCGACACCGACCTCGATCTCTACAGCGGCGCCGACGAGGGCTGGCGCAATTATGCCGCGCTCGGCGCGCAGATCAGCAACACGCCCGAATGGGGCGCGGCGGTGATGGACGACCATTTCGACCCGGTCGTGCTGCGCCTGATCGGTCTGCTCAAACAGGCGCTGCCCGATTGCCCGGAGGAAGACATCTTCTGGGGCTATCACTTCGTCACCGGCGCCTTCATGCTCACCGTCGCGCGCACCGGCCGTATCGACAGGCTGTCCGGCGGGCTGTGCCGTTCCGACGATTTCCCCGCGATCAAGGAACGCATGGCGAGCTTCATGGCGGCCGGCTTCATCCATATCTGCGGTGAGCGCGCGGCCGGGCGCGAGGCCGGGAAGAAGTAATCTTCATTGTGCTCCTGCGAAAGCAGGAGCCCAAGGTTTCAGCCGTAACGCTTGTGACCCTGGGTTCCTGCTTTCGCAGGAACACGTTCCATCTTTTGACATCCTCCCCGGCGCGAAGCAGTTTCGCGGGCGGGGGACCGACCGATGCCAGTTGAAGACGCCGCACCGACCACCAACGAAGGCGCCATCGCCCGGCGCTTCGATTTCGCCGCGCGCGGCACGAATTTGCGCACCGAGATGCTGGCCGGCGCCACCACCTTCCTGACCATGGCCTATATCATCCTGGTCAACCCGGCGATCCTCGGCCAGGCCGGCATGCCGGTCGCCGCGGTTGCCGCCGCGACCTGTTTCGCCGCCGGCGTGGCCAGCATCCTGATGGGGCTGAACGCCAATGTTCCGCTCGCGCTGGCGCCCGGCATGGGCCTCAACGCCTATTTCGCCTTCACCGTGGTGGGCGCGATGGGCGTGCCGTGGCAGACGGCGCTTGGCTGCGTCCTGGTCTCGGGCGTCGCCTTTCTCGCGCTGACGCTGGCCGGCGTGCGCCAGTTGATCGTCGCCGCCATCCCGCCGCATCTGTTCGCCGCGGTCACCGGGGGCATCGGCCTGTTCATCGGTTTCATTGGCCTGAAGAACGCCGGCCTCGTGGTCAACAACCCAGCGACCAGCGTCGCGCTGGGCGATCTCCACGCACCCGGCACGTTGCTGGCCTTGTTCGGCCTGGTCCTCATCGCCGTCCTGAACGTCTGGAAGATTCGCGGCGCGATGCTGATCGGCATCGTCGCGACCACAATTCTCGCCGGGCTGATCGGCGCGATCGCGTTCCATCCCGCGCCTTATTCCTTCGCCGCCTTGGGTGAGACCGCCTTCGCGCTCGACTTGTCGGGCGTGTTCGGCGGCGCGGGCAAGCACGGTCTCGGTGTGCTCGAGATCCTGTTCGTGTTCCTGTTCGTCGACCTGTTCGACAATCTCGGCACATTGGTTGCGGTGACCAAACGCGCCGGCCTGATCGCCCCCGACGGCACCATCCCCAAATTGAAGCGCATGCTGATCACCGATTCGATCGCGACGATGATCGGCGCGCTGGCCGGGACCAGCACCGTCACCTCCTATGTCGAGAGCGCCGCCGGTGTGCAGGCCGGCGGCCGCACCGGCGTGACCGCGATCGTGACGGGTGTGTTGTTCCTCGCCGCGATGTTCGTCGCACCCTATGCCCAGTTGGTGCCGCTCGCCGCCACCGCGCCGGCGCTGATCCTGGTCGGCGCGCTGATGATGGCCCCGCTGGCCGAGATCGCCTGGGACGAACCCGACGTGGCGATCCCCGCCTTCCTCACCGTGGTGATGATCCCGCTGAGCTTCTCGATCGCCAACGGGCTGGCGTTCGGCATTACGGCGCATGCGCTGTTGAAGTTGTTGCGTGGGAAGATCGGGCGTGGGGATGTGCTGCTGTTGGTGCTGGCGGCGCTGTTCGTGGTGCGGTTCGCGTGGTTGTCTGCAGGGTGACAGAAATTCCCTCTCCCTTTGGGAGAGGGAGGGAGGCGCGAAGCGCCGGAAGGGTGAGGACAGGCCGGTCACGCGCCCTGCCCTCACCCTTCCCATCGCTAAAGCGACGGGCCCCTTCCCTCTCCCAAAGGGAGAGGGAGATCCACCCGGATCACATCGCCCTCATCCAACGCCACCTCATCGCAATTATCCCCCGGCCCCGCACGGTCGACGACAAGGAAATCGCCCTCCTCCAGCACCAGCAGGAAATGGTGCCACACGCCCTTGGCATAATGTACCCCCTGCCCGGCCGCCGCGCGAAACACCCGCACCCCCGCCGCATCGAAATCCCCCGCCGGCGCCACCGCGATCAGATAGGGCCGCCCGCTCAGCGGCACGAAGCTCTGGCTGCCCAGCGGATGGCGCTCGAACATCTTCAGCACCTTCTCCGCCAGCGGCTTCGCCCGGAACAGGCTGATCGCGCCGACCCCGCCCCCATCGGCGACATCGAGATCGGCCAGCCGGTCGTAACGCACGGCATGGCCCTGGTTGATCGAGATCTTCGTCGCGGCATCGCTCGCCTCGATCACCCGGCCGAACGGCGCGAACGCCTCGGAGGTCAGTGGCTCGGCAGTCACATCGCGCATCATTCTTCCTTCGACCGCGCACCGCGCGTCCCGCGATGCAGCATTTCGACTTGTGCGCCGCGCAGGCTCGTTTCATCAAGGAAGATTGGAATGGGCAGCAAGCATTGAACGACGAAAGATACCCACGCGATCTCATCGGCTATGGCCGCACCCCACCGCATGCCGCCTGGCCCGGCGGCGCGCGCATCGCGATCCAGTGCGTATTGAATTATGAGGAAGGCGCCGAGCGCAATGTGCTCGACGGCGATCCGGAGTGCGAGACCTTCCTGTCCGACATGGCCAACCCGCCGGCCATCGCCGCACGGCACATGAGCATGGAGCAGATCTACGAATATGGATCGCGTGCCGGGGTATGGCGGTTGCTGCGGCTGTTCGCGCGCTACGACCTGCCGCTGACCGTGTTCGGCGTCGCGCTGGCGATGCAGCGCAACCCCGCGGCGGTCGAGGCTTTCCTCGAGGCTGGCCATGAGATCGCCTCGCATGGCTGGCGCTGGATCAATTATCAATGGGCCTCGGAGGAAGAGGAACGCGCCGACATGGCGCGCGCCATCGAGGTCCACAAACAGCTCACCGGCGAGCGCCCGCTCGGCTGGTACACCGGCCGCACCAGCCCCAACACCCGCCGCCTCGTCGCCGAGGAAGGCGGTTTCCTTTACGACGCCGACGATTATTCCGACGACCTGCCTTTCTGGACCAAGCCGGCGGGCAAGCCACACCTCATCGTGCCCTATTCGCTCGAAACCAACGACATGCGGTTCGGCGGCGCGGGCCTGCAGACTGGCGAAGAGTTCTTCGCCTATCTGCGCGACACCTTCGACGTGCTCTATGCCGAAGGGGCCGACCGTCCGAAGATGATGTCGGTCGGCCTGCACTGCCGGCTCGCCGGCCGACCGGGCAAGATGGCCGGGCTGGAGCAGTTCCTGCGCTACGCCGCCGACCATCAAGACGTGTGGTTCTGCCGCCGCATCGATATCGCGCGGCACTGGCGCAGCGAGCATCCTTATGCAGCCTAGCGCCCTCACTCACGACGATTTCATCGCCGCGTTCGGCCCGGTTTACGAGGCCTCACCCTGGGTGGCGGAAGGCGTGTGGCCGGCGGTCGCGCCCGGCGAACTCGATGACCCGCAAGCCCTGGCGAAAGCGATGCGCGCCTTGGTCGAGGCCGCCCCGCGCGGCCAACGCCTCGCGCTGATCCGCGCCCACCCCCAGCTCGCCGTCGCCGGCCGCATGGCCGAGGCCTCGGTGCAGGAGCAGCGCGGTGCCGGGCTCGACCAATGCTCGCCGGAGGAGCTGGCCGAATTCCGCCGGCTCAACGCGGCGTATCTCGATCGCTTCAGCCACCCCTTCATCGTCGCGGTGAAAGGCCTGTCGCGCAGCGACATCCTCGCGGCCTTCGCCGCCCGGCTCGACAATGATGCCGAGACCGAGTTCGCCACCGCCATGACGCAAATCCACCGTATCGCGGGCTTCCGCCTCGCCGCTCTGTTCGACCGGGAACCATGATGTTCGACGATCTGCGCCGCCAATATGTCGACCTCGCCCAGCCCCGGCTCGGCGCGGAGGTGGTCTATGCCACCGACGATTTCTTCGCCGACAAGGCGCGGCTGATCTCGCCAGCTGCGCCCGTGTTCATTCCCGGCAAATATGACGACAACGGCAAATGGATGGACGGCTGGGAAAGTCGCCGCAAACGCGTGCCGGGCCATGACTGGTGTGTGGTACGGCTCGGCGCGCAGGGCCTGGTCGCCGGCTTCGAGATCGACACCAGCCACTTCACCGGCAACTACCCCCCCGGCGCCGAGATCGAGGTCTGCCGCAGCGCCGACACGGTCCCGGGCGACGATGCCGGCTGGACCAAGGTCACGCCGCGCCTCGCGCTGAACGGCAACGACCGCGCCTATGTCGCCATAGACCATGACGCACCCGTCACCCATGTCCGCCTGCACATATTCCCCGATGGCGGCGTCGCGCGGCTGCGCGTCTGGGGCCGGGTCGACAAGGACTGGTCGGCGGTCGATGCCGAGACGCGGCTCGACCTGCTGGCGATGGAGAATGGCGGCCGCGGCATCATCGCCAATGACGAGCATTTCGGCCGCGTCGAGAACCTCACCGCGCCGGGTCGCGGCGTCGACATGGGCGATGGCTGGGAAACCCGCCGCCGCCGCGAGCCCGGCCATGACTGGGCAATCCTCGAACTCGGCACCGCCGGGACGATCGACGAGATCGTCGTCGACACCGCGCACTTCAAAGGCAATTACCCCGACCGCTGCTTTATCCAGGTCGCACCCGAGGCGCACGGCACACCCGCGGAAATCGCCATCCAGGCCGAGCATTGGCCGGTGCTGCTGCCCGAGACCAAATTGCAGGCCGACCATATCCACCAGTTTCGCGATGGCCTTGCCGAACTCGGCCCGGTGCGTTTCGTACGCCTCAACATCATCCCCGATGGCGGCGTCAGCCGGCTGCGGCTGATCGGGCGGGTCGCCCGAGGAGCAGGGGCATGAACAGCCTCTCCACCCATGTCCTCGATACGATGCACGGCCGCCCCGCCGCCGGCATGACGCTGGTGCTGACCGGGCCGCAGGGGGAAGTCACGCGGGGCACCACCAACCCCGACGGCCGCTGCCCCGGCCTGATCCCCGGCGAGCTGCCCGCCGGCCGCTACGCGCTGCGCTTCGCGGTCGCCGCCTATTTCCGCGAGCAAGGCGTCGCGCTGCCCGACCCACCGTTCCTCGACGAGGTGACAGTCGATTTCGGCATCGCCGAGGGCGGCGGGCATTATCATGTGCCGCTGCTCGTCTCGCCCTTCGCCTATTCGACCTATCGGGGCAGCTGATCGGTGGGCGTGCGCTTCCTGCTTGATGGGGTGGTCCACGACACGGGACCGATCGACCCGACGATGACCGTGCTCCAGTATCTGCGCGAAAACATGCGCCGTCCCGGCACCAAAGAAGGCTGCGCCGAGGGCGATTGCGGCGCCTGCACGGTGCTGGTCGGCGAGGCGGCGGGCGGCCGCATCGACTGGCGCGCGCTCAATGCCTGCATCCTGTTCATGCCGATGATCGACGGCCGTGCGCTGATGACGGTCGAGAGCCTGTCGAGAGGCGGCGCGCTCAATCCCGTCCAGCGCGCGATGGTC
>NZ_JAQGLG010000139.1 GCF_028292965.1 Sphingomonas bacterium
ATCGACGCCTCGCAAAAGACGTCGAGGCCACCATCAACTCCGCCAGAGCCTTCCTCTATGCCGCTTCCATCATGCTCCTCGTCCGACGCATCGCCAGATCAGTATGACTTATCGGACGGACTCTAAGAGCGCAGTGCTGAGCGCGGCTGGCTGCGCAACGCCGCCCAGGCGACCAGCACTGCGATCGGGTGAAGCGCGCCCATCAGCAGGAAGATGGTGGCGTAATTGCCCGACGCGGCGAGCTGGCCGACCAGCTTGGTCGAGAAGATCCCGCCCAGCGCGCTGCCTGCCGCGACGAAGCCGAAGATCGTCGCGACGACGCGCCTGGGATAGAGATCGACCACCAGCGTGCCGAGATTGATCTGGAAGATCAGGTGGCCGAAGCCGACCAAAGCGGCGATCGCCAGCGTCCAGTTCACGCCGATCCCGCTCGCGATCAACATGCCGAACGGGGTCAGCGTCGCCGCCACCGCACAAGCGATCAACCGGCTTTTCGGTGCGGGCACGCCACGCTTGATCAGCCAGCCCGAGAACAGCCCGCCACCGATGCTGCCGACATCCGCCGCGAGATAGACAACCCAGGCGATGCCCGCGACCGCCGCCAGCGACAGGCCGCGCTGGTCGATAAGATATTTGGGAAACCAGAACAGGTAGAAATACCATACCGGATCGGCGATCAGCCGCGACAACGCGAAGCCCCAGATCGGGCGTTCACGGGCGATCGCGGCCCAGGGTGTCGGCTGCGCCGGCCCGGCATCCGCCACTTTGTCGCGACGCGGATAGATCAGCAGCCAGGCGACCAGCCACACCAGCCCGAGCGCGCCGGTGCCGACAAAGGCCGCGCGCCAGCCATAGGTCAGCGCAAGGAAGCCGATCATCGGCGGAGCGATCGTCGCGCCGACCATCGCGCCGGCCGTATAAGCACCAAAGGCGAAGCCGCGCTCGCTCTCCGGAAAATGCTCGGCCACCGCCTTGGGCCCGGCAGTGTAATTGCCCGCTTCGCCGAGCCCGAGCAGCGCACGCGTGGCGCCGAGTTGCCCGGCGCTGTTGACCAGCCCGGTCGCCATATTGGCCAGCGACCACCAGCCGACAAACAAGGCAAGCGACAGCTTCGTGCCGAGCCGGTCCGTCAGCCACCCCGCGCCGAGATAGGCGAGCGTATAGGCGATGAGGAAGAACTGGACGATCCGGGCATAGCCGATATCGTCGATATGCAGGTCGCGCTGCACCAGCGGCGCCATGATCGACAGCGTCTGGCGGTCGACATAGTTGAGCACCGTCGAAGCGAACAGCAGCGCGAGGATCGCCCAGCGGATCCGGCCATAGCTGGTGGGCGCGTCGGCGCCCTCGGCGGTGACGCCGCTATCCGCCAATGTTGGGCGCCGATTCACGTAGCGCCGCGACCAGCGCCTCGGACGAGGCTTCCGGGATCCAGCCCGACAGCGCGATGCCGGCATGCGCCGGGTCGCCGGTCGAGATGGCCACGACATGGTGGTCGCGATCGTCGGCGACATGAACCCGCGCGTAACCCAGTTGCCTGACCTCGGCGAGCTTCGTCAGCAGCTGCTCGATGCCGCCGGGAAACATCGGAATGTCCTTGTCGAGATACAGTTCGCGCACATCCTCGTCGTCCAGCTCCGACAGCAGAACGACGCCGATGCCGCTGGTCGTCGCCGGCAACAGGCCGATCCGGCCGAGGCCGCGCGACGCCTCGATCCCCGGCGGAGCGTGGAACAGGTAACTGACATTGTCGCCCCACAGCACGCCGAGCGCGACCGTATGACCGAAACGCCGCAGCGACTCGAGTTCGGGCAAGGCGCGGCGGATCAGGCCGGAGGCGAACAGGCTTTGCGCGGCCAGCACATGCATGCCCGGGCCGGCGGTATATTTGCGGTTCGCGGTCTGCCGCGCGATGCCGAGATAGGCGAGCGTCTTGAGCAAGCGGTTGATCTTGGTCGGATCGGCGTTGAGCCGGCGCGCCAGCTCGCGGCAGCCGACCGGCTCGGGCGAGGTCGCCAGTGCCTGCAGCGTTTTGATGCCGTCGATCAGGCTCTGGTTGGGCTGGGCGTTAGGCTTTGGGCGCATGGCCGCCTCCTATGCACCAGCGCGACGAGCGCGCCAAACCGGCGCGGCGGCGGGTTTACCATACCCTACCCAATCCCTTTGCCGCCCTTCCGCCTTCCGCCTTCCGCCTTCCGCCTTCCGCCTTCCGCCTTCCGCCTTCCTCGCTTCCCGGCGGAGGCCGGAGCCCAGCTGGGAAAGCAGAAGTAGTGACAGGCGCGCGCTCCAGCTAGCGTCTTCCGACTGGATCCCGGCCTCCGCCGGAGAAGGAAGAAGAGCGATCACGCCACCAGCTCCGCGTGCTGCCAGAATTGCTCGCTGGGCGCTACGCCAAGGCCGGCGCCCTGCGGGAGTCGGTAGTGGCCGCCCGCATAGCCCATATCGCTGTCGAGCAGCGCGAGATTGCGTTCGAAGATCGAATGCTGCCACTCATGCTTCCACAGATTTGCCTGGGTCGCAGAGACATGCAGGCTGGCGGCGAGGAAGATGCCGGTGCCGATCGTCGCATGCGGCGCGAGCCCCGCACCATGCACCGCGCCGAGCGCGGCGATACGCGCGAACTGGGTGATGCCGGTGTGGCCCATCTCGGGCTGGAGGAAGGCGAGCGGGCCGGCGGCGAGCCGGTTGCCCGCCTCATAGGCGGTGTACCATTCCTCGCCCGCCGCGATGGGGATCGGGCTATCGCGCCCGAGTTCGCCGAGCCCTGCGACATCCTCGGGCTTGACCGGCGCCTCGATGAAGGTCGGTCGATAGGGTGCGAGCTGTGCGGCCAGGGCGTGGGCCTCGTCGGCGGTGAACTTCCAGTGGAGATCGACCATGATCTCGGCGGCGGCGCCCAGCGCGCCGCGCAACGCCGCCATCTCCTCGACGATGCCTTCATGGCTGACCACGGCGGCGAATTTAAACGCATCGATGCCGCGCTGCTGCCAGTCGCGCGCCAGCGCCACGCGCTCGTCGAGCGTCGCCGCGGGCAGGCCCGACAGATAGCCGGGGATGGTCGTGTTGACCGTCGGCCCGATCAGCTCGCGCACCGGCACGCCGCGACGCTTGCCGCACAGGTCCCATAAAGCGATGTCGATGGCGGCGATGGCATCGACATGGAATCCGCCGGTGCAGCCGCGCACGCGCATCAGGTCGTAGAGCGTGTCCCATGCGGCTGCGGGGTCGTCGACCTCGCTGCCGATCAGCACCGGCGCGAGCAGATCGTTGATGATCTCGCAGGTCGCGCGCGGCGCGCAGATGCCATAGGTCTCGCCCCAGCCGACCAGCCCGTCTTCGCAGGTCACGCGCACCACGATCGATCGGTCGACGGTCGGGTAGATCGTGCCGTTGCCGCGCCGCACGATATAACCGCGCGCATTGACCTGTTCGCCCGGGCCGAGCGGGCCGAGATAGGGCGTGTCGCGCGGCAGCGTGACGATGAAGGTCTCGATCGCCGCGATATGCTGGCTCATTGTGCGCTTGTGCCAGTTAGTTCGGGCGGCAACAAATCCGCGAGGCGCGCGAGCAGCGCGTCGAGCTCGACCCGGTCGTAACGGTCGAGCTCGGGGCCGGGTGCGCGGGTGAAGGCGCAATCGATCAGGCCGCGCCGTTGCAGCATCGCCTTGGTCAGGCGCCAGCGAAACACCGCCTGCATGTTGAGCAACGGCAGCGTGCGCTCGAACAGGTCGCGCGCCGCGCCCACGCGCCCGGCGGCGAAATGATCGAGCATCGCGACATGCAGTTCGGTGATCTCGCAGGCCGGCATGGTGCCGCGCGCGCCGCGCGTCAGCTCGTCGATCACGTAACGCGCGCCAGCGCCCCCGAACACCGCATCGAGCGATGCGCCGGCCAGTTCGGTCAGGCGGGTGATGCGTTGGCCCGACGGTTGCGCCTCTTCCTTGACATAGACGATGCCCGCGACGTCATGCGCCAGCTGCGCGACCTGTTCGAGCGGCAAGCCGATGCCCATCGGGGCGGGGGCGTTCTGCAGCATGATCGGCACGCCCGAGGCGGCATAAGCGTCGCGGAAGAAGGCCGCCATAGCGGGCAGGTCACCGGCATGATGTTTCGGGGTGAGGATCATCGCGGCGGCCGCGCCGGCTTTCGCGCCGGCCTCGGCAAAGGCGATGGCATCGGCGGTCGATGTCGCGCTGGCGCCGACCACGAACGGCATGCGGCCGCCGAGCCATTCGCCGATTCGCGCGGTCATGTGCAGCCGCTCGTCGCGGCTCAGCAGGTCATATTCGCTGGCCAGCCCGGGAAAGACGACGCCGTGCGCACCCGACGCGACGATATAGTCGAGCACGCGCCGCATGCCGGGCTCGTCGATCGCCCCGCTCGCCGTGAAGATCGTCGGCAGGATGGGCAACACCCCCTTCAGCCCGCTCATCCAGCCCACTCCCTTGACCGAGGCGTCAATCTCGCGCCACATGTTGCTATATGTGTAATTTGTGCTTCAGAGAATCTACGAAGTCAATCACGAAATGCCTGATAAGGCGGTCGCGAAGTGCCTCTTGCGTCGTTTCAAACGTTGCTCTATTAGAAACGTAAGTCAATAATGACGACCGCGCCGGGGGATCGGCGTACAGGAGAGGGAACAAGGCTATGAGAATCCGTTCGATCGGGCGCTTTCTGGTTTCGTCGATGCTGGCATCGACCGGCGTGCTGGCCATGCCGGCACTGGCGCAGACGGCGGCCCAACCCGCAGCGCAACCCGCCGCCGCGCCGGAGCCCGACACGACCAACGACATCGTCGTCAACGGCATCCGCCAGAGCCTCGGCGCGGCGCGCGACATCAAGCGCGACGCGACCCAGTTCGTCGACGCGATCGTCGCCGACGATATCGGCAAGCTGCCCGATCGCAACGTCGCCGAATCGCTGGCCCGGGTCTCGGGCGTCCAGGTCGATCGCGGCATCGGCGAGGGCACCAGCGTGTCGGTACGCGGCCTGCGCCAGAACGTCTTCCTGTTCAACGGCCGCGAAATCGTCGACGCCACGGGTCGCGGCGGCACCGGCCTCGACCAGCTCGGCACCTCGACCTACGGCATTCTCGCGCTGGTCCCGTCGGAACTGATCTCGAAGCTCGAGGTGACCAAGCTGGCCGGCGCCAACCAGATCGCCGGCGCGCTCGGCGGCATCGTCGACATCAACACGCGCATGCCACTCGACGGCCGCAACCAGCTCGCGGTGAAAGGCGGCGTCACCTATGACGATCTGTCCAAGAAGGCCGGCTATGAGCTGTTCGGCCTGATGTCGCACAAATTCGCCGGCGACACGCTCGGGGTGCTGCTCTCGGCCTCCTATGGCAATCGCCATCTCGACCAGCAGGGGCTCGATACCTTTGCCGGTTATAGCCGCTTCACCGACGCCGGCGGCACGGTCCGCTTCGGCAATGGCGACGTCCGCGCGGAAGAAATTTCCGAGACGCGCAAGAAACTCGGCCTTGACGGCGTGATCCAGTGGCGCCCGTCGCCGGGCGTCGAGTTCACCCTCGACAGCTTCTATTCGAAGCTCAAATCCGACCGGAATCGCTACTGGGTATCGTTCAATCCGATCAGCGGGCTGACCAGTGCGACCTATTCGCCCAACAACATCCTGATCTCGGGTACGGCGAACACCCCGGTGCTGACCAACACCGAATTCGCCACGACCACCGCCGACACCTGGTCCTCGGCGCTACGCGGCAAGTTCGACGTGGCGAGCAACGTGCACGGCAGCGCCGAGCTGTCCTATGATCGTTCGACGTCCAGCTACCACCAGATTTATTTCCGCCTTCAGCCGATCGCGACGATCACCCCGACGGTCGCTTTCGATCTCGGCAAGGGCGATCTCGGCGCGTTCAACATCAGCGGCATCAGTCTGACCGATCCGTCGCAGCTGCGTTTCACCATCCTGTTCGACAATCTCTACCGCGCCAGGACCACGGCCACGGCGGGGCGGACCGACTGGACCGCGAGCTTCGGCGACAACAGCGCCAACGCCTTCTCGGCCGGCGCAAGGTTCCAGCATCTCGATACCGTGGTGAACCCGCTGCTGGCCGATATCCGACCGGCGGGCGGCATCGTCGCTACCGCGATACCGAACTACATCACGCTGCGCACCAACAGCGATTTCGCCTCCGGCCAGTTCGCCGGCCTGCCGCGCAGCTATCTGATCGCCAGCGACGCTGTGCGCGGTGGCTGCACCGCCTTCACCGACGTTACCGCGGTGTCGCAGAGTGCCGCCTGCCTCAACCCGTCGCAGACCACCACTGCGCTCGCCGGCACCTATGAGATCAAGGAGAATTTCTACGAAGGCTATGGCAAGCTCGACTTCGGCACCGATCTCGGTGGGGTCAAGCTCGCCGGCAATATCGGCCTGCGCTACGTCCATCGCAGCATGGACTCGATCGGCAATCTGATCGGGACCAACGGCGCCGCGACGCCGACCGTGTTCCACCGCAACGACGATGAATGGCTGCCCTCCGCGACCGCCAAGTTCGACCTGTCGCAGAGCCTGATCCTGCGCCTAGGCGCGGCGCAGGTCGTCGCCTTCCCCAACAGCGCCGATCTCAACAACGGCCTGCAGCTGTTCAACACCGCGGTCTTCGTCAATGGCGTGCAGACCGCACTCGGCACCGGCAATGGCGGCGCGCCCAACCTCAACCCGTACAAGGCCAAGCAGCTCGACGGCTCGCTGGAATATTATTTCGGCCACCAGGCGCTGATCTCGCTCGGCCTGTTCTACAAGGACGTCTCGACTTTCATCGTTCAGCAGCAGAGCGCGGAGACCTACGGCGGCGTCAACTATCTGATCAACCGCAAGATCAACGGTGCCGGCGCCAAGGTGAAGGGCATCGAGGGGCTGGTGCAGCTGCCCTTTTACTTCCTGCCCGGGCCGTTCGACGGCTTCGGCGTGGTCGCGACCTATTCGTACATCGACTCCTCCACCCCGATCAAGGATGTGGTCGGGCGCACCCTTCCGTTCCCCGGCCTGTCGAAGAACAATTTCAACCTGGTCGGCTATTATGAAAAGGGCCCGTTCAGCCTGCGTGTGGCCTATAACTGGCGCGACAAATATCTCATCGGCCTGTCGGCCGCGGCGACCGGCATCTACAACGACTCCTATACAGACCTGTCCGCCACGGCGCGCTACGACATCACGCCCGGCATCTCGCTCGGTCTGGAGGCCAACAACCTTCTCAACGCGCGGCAGCGCACCTATGACGGGTCGGTCGAGGCGCTGCGCACCAATGTCTTCTTCGGCCGCATCTACAAGCTGAGCGTGAGCGCGAAGTTCTGATCATCGCCTCGGGCGACGCGGAGGGCATGTGACGGACGGGCTTTTGAATGGCCGCGTGGCCCTGGTCAGCGGGGCGGCCAGCGGGATCGGTGCGGCGATTGCCGCCCGGTTCCGCACCGCCGGCGCACGCGTCGCCGGTGTCGACCTGATCGCGGGCGGCACCACCGACTGCGATCTGGTCGCGGATGTGTCGTCCGACGCGGCGCTGGCGCTTGCTTATGACGAGACGGTGCGGCGGTTCGGCGCGCCCGATATCCTCGTCCATGCCGCCGCGGCATCGGTGCCGGGCGGCACGCTCGACACCGATCCGGCCGACTATGCGCGGCTCTACGACGTCAATCTGATCGGCGCGGTGCGGCTGATGCGGCTGTGCGTGCCGGCGATGCGCGAGCGCGGCGGTGGCGTCGTCATCCTGCTGTCCTCGATCAACGCTGATTTCGCGACACCGACGCTCTCGGCCTATGCCGCGACCAAGGCCGCGATCAACAATCTGACCAAAACCGCCGCGCTGGAGTTCGCGTCGGACTCGATCCGCGTCAACGCGATCGCGCCGGCGTCGATCGACACGCCGCTGCTGCGCGGTTCGTTCCACAGCGCGTCCGATCCGGCCGCGGCCCGTGCCGCCAATGAGGCGCGTCACCCGCTCGGCCGTCTCGGCCGGGCCGACGAGGTCGCCGAACTGGCGCTGTTCCTCGCCTCCGACGCCGCCGAATGGATCACCGGCGCGGTCTACCCGATCGACGGCGGTGCCCGTGTCACACGGCGTTGAGCGCATGACGGATTTTATCGGCATCAACTGGGGCAGCAGCAATTTCAGGGCCTATCGCATCGCCCGGGATGGCATGCTGGTCGACAGCTTCGCCGAACCCGCCGGCATTGGCGCGCTGGATCGCGCCGGCATGGCGCGGCAGATCGCCGGTTTGGTCGCGCGTTGGCCCGATTGCCGTCCAATCTATGCCTCGGGCATGGTCGGCTCCAACGTCGGCTGGGTCGAGGTGCCTTATGCCAACTGCCCGGCCGGCCTGGCGGACGTGAAGGCAGCGGCCGTGACGGTCGATTTCGGGGCGGTCGGCGTGACCATCGTTCCCGGCATGACCTGCCGGCGCGAGAGCGACGGTGGGACCGATATCCTGCGCGGCGAGGAGACCGAGATCTTCGGCCTCGCCGCATTGGGAGGGTTGTCCGACGGCATGGTCGGCTTGCCGGGCACCCACACCAAATGGGCGCGCATCGGCCAGGGCAAGGTGCGCGACTTCGCGACCAGCATGTCCGGCGAGATCTTCGACCGCCTGACCGCCCAGGGTCTGTTGGCCTCGATCGTCGAGGGCGAGGCAAAGGACGGCGAGGCGTTTCGCGCCGCCGTGGCGCAGGCCTATGCGCGCCCATTGGGACTCGGCACCGCCCTGTTCGGCGTTCGCGCTCAGGTCATCCGAGGCGAACTTGGCCGCGTCGATGCGGCGTCGACGTTGCGCGGCCTGCTGATCGGCACGGATATGGCCGATGCGCTGGCGCTTTTTCCGGACAGCTTCGGGGCCTCGATACCGTTGGTAGGCAACGCCTCGCTGTGTGCCCTGTACGCGGCCGCGCTCGCCATGCGCGGCATCGACAGCCACGTCTTCGACGCCGACCGCGCCGCGCTCGCCGGATTTTCCGCGATCCACACCGCCTGATCGACCATCGGATCGGCTCAGCAGCAGCGTTGCATAGCCCGGTATGTCGGGCATATTGGAATGCGCCCGTTCGATCCCGGCCACTACAAGGCCGCTATTGCGCCAATCGCCTCCGCATAGGTGACATCATGGCCGCCCGCTCCGATAATGAAGCTCGTGCTCAGCGCGCCGATCGCAAGGCCGTTCCGCGGAATACATTGTCCGGAACTCGTCATCGCCCGCCGGGTGCGGGTTTCATCAGCGGCTCAAGTATCGCGCTGACGCGCTCCGCGCGAAGCGGCTTCTCGATACGCGGAATGTCGCTGAACCGCTCCGGTATCGCCCCGCGATCATATCCGGTGGCGAAGGCAAAGGGCACGCCCCGCGCGATCAGGAGATCGGCCGTTTCGAAAATCATCTCGCCGCGCAGGTTGATGTCGAGCAGCGCGGCGTCGATCGTCGCTTCCTGACCGATGAGCCGCTTCGCATCTTCTACCGTCGCGACCGGGCCGATCACCGCCGCACCGGCATCGATCAGCGAATCGCAGACGTCGTCGGCGATGAGATACTCATCCTCGACGACGAGAATCCGCCTTCCATGCAAGCCCTGGTCAACCATTGATCGGCTCCGTTCCGGCTTCGTGCTGGGGAACATCTACTTCAATCGTGCAGTGCACGCCATCGGCGGCAAAGCGATAGCTGGTCCGTGCGCCCAGTTGATAAGGCAGGGCCCGCTCGATTAATTCGCGGCCATAACCTCCGCCAAGCGCCATGGCTTCTTTCTCCGGCATCGCAGCGACCCCACTTTCGCGCCAGTCGACCAACAGGCGCGATCCGCCTTGTTCCGATCGAACCACGTCCCAGCATATATCGAGGTGCCCGGTCGGCGAGGCCAGCGCGCCATATTTGAGCGCATTGGTCGTCAGTTCGTGCAGCGCCAGTGCAAATGTCTGCACCACTGATGACTGCAATGGTATTCCGGCCGGGCCACAGGCCGAGACGTGCGGCGCTTTGCCATGCTCGTCCAATGCGACATGCGCCGAAAGCTCTTCGTGCAACAGTGCGTCGAACGTCACACGTTCACCCGCTTTTCGACGCGACAGCAATCCCTGGACACGGGCGAGCGCCTGCAATCTGTCTTCGATGCACGGGCGAAACTCCTCGAGCGTGCGTGCGCCCCTTATCGTCCGCAACGTGACCGACTGGACCACCGCCATCAGGTTGCGCGTGCGATGCTGGAGTTCGTCCACCAGGATCGATTGCCGTTGTTGCAGTCGAAGAAGGTCGTCGATGTCGGTCGAAGTCCCCAGCCATTCGAGGATTCTGCCATCGTTTGTGCGCACGGGGGTCGCGCGCGTCTGAAAGTGCCGATAACGGTCGTGCGCCGCGTCACGGATGCGGGCCTCGAACGTCAGGCCGCCGGACGCATCGGCCTGGGTCCAGGCGGCGCGGGCACCGTCGTGGTCATCGGCGTGCAGCGCGTCGAGCCAGCCCATGCCAAGGCTTTCCTCCATCGACTGTCCGGTAAAGGCGCTCCATTGCGGGCTTGACCAGGTCCATTGACCACCGTTCAGCCCGCGCCACACCAGTTGCGGCATGCCCTCGACCAGGGTGCGAAAGCGCAATTCGCTCCGCCCCAGTTCGGCGCTCGTCGCGGTGATCTCGCGCGTGCGCGCTTCGACGCGCGACTCCAACTCCTCATTGGCGCGCTGAAGCCCGCTATTGGCGACCTCCAACTCCTCGGCCAGGACCTGCAATTCCTCGAAGGCGACCCTGAGTTCTTCCTCCGCCTGGCTCTGCTTGGTTACCGCAGTTTCCGCTTCGGTCACCGTCGCGGGCGACGGCGGCTGGACAGAGGACAGGCTGACAGTCTGCAGTTCGCGAGCAAGCGTCGTTACCCGCGCGCGCAACCGGTCGCGGTCTTCCACCAGGCGGCTATTCTCTTCGAGCGAAGCTTCGAGGGTCGTACGAAGTTGCTCGATCTCGTCGATCAAGCGCGCCTTCTCCCGTTGAGGCTCCAGATCGGTCTCTTGATCCATCCACTTTCCCTATTGCGACATTCAACGCACTGAATCCCGAAAAGTCACCGGCCATTTTAATCGGCGTCATTGCGTCTTAAAGAGATTACGGTCGTTGCACCTTCACAAGGAGCAAGTTGATGCCTGTGAGAGACATTGTGGTGATCGGGACATCGGCCGGCGGCGTTGAAGCCCTGCAACGTCTTTGCGCCAACCTGCCGGCCGACTTTCCCGCGGCGGTGTTCGTGACCCAGCATCTTTCCCCCTCGGCACGGAGTGTGCTGCCGCTATTGCTTAACCGCGCGGGGCCGCTGCCGGCGTTTTCGCCCGGCGACGGCGATGAAGTGGAAGCCGGGCGCATCCACGTTGCCGCGCCGGACCTCCACATGCTGTTGCGCCCGGGCAAGGTGTTGATGCGCCGCGGCCCGAACGAGAATCGCACGCGGCCGGCGGTCAATGCACTCTTCCGCTCGGCCGCTATTGCCTATGGCAGCCGGGTGATCGGCGTGGTGCTGACAGGGCTGCTCGATGACGGCACCGAGGGGTTGATCGCGATCAAGGCCGCCGGCGGCATGTCGGTCGTCCAGGATCCCAGCGACGCCGAATGGCCATCGATGCCGCAGAACGCGCTGAAGCGCGACCATGTAGATCACAAGGTGACACTCGACGGGCTCGCCGAACTGCTCGGTCGGCTCGTGCGCGAGGAGGCGGGACCCACCATCCCGCTACCTGAGGAATATCTGATCGAAGACCGCATGGCCGCACAGGATTTCGCCATCATGGAAGCCGACATCGTCACGCCGGGCCAGCCCAGCCACATCTCCTGCCCCGATTGCGGCGGCGTGCTCAACCAGATCGTCAGCGAGGACGAGATTCGCTTTCGCTGCCAGGTTGGCCATGCCTTCACGCCTTTGGGCCTCGCCGCCGCGCAGAATGACGAACTCGAACGCGCGCTGTCGGTCGCGGCGCGCACGCACCGCGATCGTATCCGGCTGTTCGAGCAGATGGGTGAAAGCGCGCATGCGCGCGGCCTGCCCCATGCCGAAGGTCGCTGGCGCACCGCCGCGGATGAATCGCTCCAAATGGTCGACGTGCTCGAAAAGGCGATAGCCAGCCTGCGCAAGGCGCCGACCGACGGCGAGGCCTAGACCCTAACCGGCAGGAAGCAACTGCTGCCGCTCGCTGGTGTCGTGGACGATCGCGGCCAGAATCGGCGGATGCTCGTCGGCGAAATACTGCATGCAGATTTCCGCGGGATAGCTGCTGGCATCGGCCGCGCGGATCACCGTCTCGAACACGATATCGGCCTTTTCGCCGCTCAGCAGGGGGCCCAGCAGGCGCCGGATCTCGGCCGCGTCGACGCCGGGCAACACGTCCAGCAACGTCATCAACGTCAACTGTTGTTCGCTATAACCGAGTTTCCGGCGCGCCCCTTCGTTGGCGAGCGTGAAATTGAGCGTAGCGGGGTCGAGGAAGTAGATCTCGTTCAGCGCCTTGCCCATCACCCGCCCGAGATATTGGCCATATTCGTCGCGCCGGCGCTCATCGCTAATGTCCTGGAATACCAGTACGAGACCATGCGGCGCGGCAGATTCGTCTATCAAGCCTGAAATCGTGACGCGGCAAAGGATGCGCCGTCCCCGCCGATCCATGCCTTCCACGATCTGCTCCCGCTGTTCCTCACGGCCGGTCAGTACCGATGCCATCGCTTCGCGTAGCAGATGAACCGGCAGGCCGATGTCCAGCATTTCGAAGCTGGTGCCGAGCACGTCATCCGAGCGCAGGCCCCAATTATTCTCGCTCCACCGGTTCCAGCTCTGGATCACGTGCTTCTGGTCGAGCACGATGATGCCGCCATTCATGCTGCGCAGCACCGACTCGAGATACAGGCGATAGCTCGATGCCTGTTCGGCCTGGATGCGCAGTTCCTCGTTGACCGATTCCATCTCCTCATTGCTGGAGCGCGCTTCCTCGTTGAGCGTCTCGAGTTCCTCGTTGGTCGATTGCAATTCCTCGTTGGTGGTCTCGAGTTCCTCGTTGGTCGACTGCAACTCCTCGTTGGTCGTTTCAAGCTCCTCGTTGGCGGATTGCAGCTCCTCGATCGAGTTTTCCAGATTCTCCTGCGCGGTCTCCAGCTCGAGCTGGAGCGTGTGCATCCGCGTCATGTCGGCGAAGCACAACAAAACGGCGTAGACGGTGCCGTCGGGCCGCGCGAGCGGGCGTGCGTCGATCGTCAGCCGCAGGATATCGGCCTGGGTCAGGCGATATTCCTGGTCTTCCAGCCTGACGGCACGCCGGCTGCGAAACACTTCCTCGATTGGCCCGCGCAGCTCCATCGGGCGGTAGGAGATCGGCAAATCCTGAAACGGGCGGCCGATATCCGCCTCACCCACGCCGAGCAAGGCCCTTGCCGGCGTGTTTGCCAGCACCACGATGCCCGAATGATCGACGACGAGCAGCGCCGTGCCGGCTTCGTTGACGACAGATTCCAGCAACAGCACGCTCGGCAACGGCGCCTCGGCGCGGCGGGCGCGGCCTGAACCGAAGCCACCGCCGATCGGCCGGCGCCATTCCTGCGCGACCTTGCCGAAGATGCGGTGTTTCATCTCGACCGCCTTGAACAGCGGCGAGCGCGCGAGCTGCGTCTCGGCCTTGCCGAGGAAAAGAAAACCTTCCGGGTTCAGCGCGTAATGAAGACGGGGCAGCACGATGCCCTGCGTCTCCGCCTCGAGATAGATCAGCAGGTTGCGGCACACGAGAAGGTCGATCCGCGAGATCGGCGCGTCATGAACGACGTTGTGACGGCCGAAGATCACGCATTTCCGAAGCTCGCGCTCGAACACATAATGATTGTTGGTGCGCTCGAAATATTTGTCGAGCGCTTCGCGCGGGACACTCTCGACGTCGCGTGGCGAATAGGTCGCCAGCCGCGCCATCTTGAGCGCGTCCTCGTCCAAGTCGGTGGCATAGATCTTCACCCGGTCGCAGAACTCGGCCACGCCCAGCGCGTCGGCGAACAGCATCGCGATCGAATAGGGTTCCTCACCCGAAGCGCAGCCGACGCTCCAGATGCGGATCGGCTTGTCCGGCTCGGCCTGGGCAATCAGCCGGGGCACCACCTCGCTCCTCAGCACATCCCATGCGTCGGCATCGCGGAAAAACGATGTCACATTGATGAGCACGGTGTTCAACAGGCTTTCGAACTCGCCCGGCTCGTCCTCCAGATGGGACTGAAAGGCGACGAAGATTTCGGTGCCCACTGCCTCCATCCTCAGCGTTATTCTCCGTTTGAGGCTGGTGCGTTTATAGCCGCGGAAATCGAGTCCCCGGCTCTCCTGGATATATTGCAGCAGCATTTCGAAGTCGGGATCGGTTGGCAATTTGTCGACCATGGCCTGATCCCGGTTGATGAGCGAGCGCGCAATGCGGTGCTAACCCGTCGGGGCGTCGCCTCCAAGCAATTCCGTTTTTCATGCATGACGGCATCGGCATCTTTTTTTTTGACTTTTCCGGGCCACCTGCGTGATTTGTGCGTTCTCACGCTCTACCCCCGGGACCATGGTCCGGGCTTGAAGGAGGATGCGTTGCCGGAGCCGATTGCTTCGCCGGCCGATCCATCGGGACGCGACGGCGAAGACGCGCTTTTCGGAGCGCGATCGGAACTGCGGCGCATGACGGCCGAACTCGATCTGGCAAAGGAGGCGATCGTGGCGGGAAAAGCCCGGGAAGCGGCGCTTCATGCCGAATTGCAGCATCGCGTGCGTAACATTCTGGCCGTGGTTCGTTCGATCTTTTCCCGTACGGTCGACACGACCGAATCCGTGGAACATGTCGGCGATCATTTTCGTGGCCGCATCGATGCGCTGGCCTTGTATCAGATCGGCGCCACGCTGCCGGCCGGCTATTATCTCGAGGACATGGTGCGCGATGCCCTGATCGTTTACGCCGTAGGCGACGATCCGCGGGTCGCTATCGGCGGCCCGGAGGTCCGGCTGGAGCAGCGTGTCGCAGAATCAATCGGCCTTGCGCTGCACGAACTCGTCACCAATTCGATCAAGTTCGGTGCGCTGTCGACCTCCGATGGGCCAGGGCGGCTGACGATCGAATGGCGGATGGAGAAGAATCTTCTCTCATTCGATTGGATCGAGACCGGCATCTCCATCCTGTCCGCTGCCCCAAGACGGGTCGGTTTCGGCCGCGAGTATCTCGAACAGGCTCTTCCCTATCAACTCGGCGGCAGTTCACGCTTCGACCTGACGGCCGGGCGCCTGGCCTGCAATTTGTCTATCCCACTGAAGCGAGATGCTTTTCTTTTGGAGCCATAACAGTCGACAAGCGTTGAACGTTAATGATCGCACAGGCTGCACCCGTGCCGGACATCAGATACCCGCTGAGCAAGCTCTCGGCGCTGGTCCCGCTCGACGATCATGATCGGCATCTGCTGAGCGAGGCGGCGAAGACCACACATCTGGTGCAGGCCCGACGCGAGATCCTTCGCGAAGGCGATCCGATCAAGCGAGCTTCGCTCATTCTCAACGGATGGGCTTTTCGTGCGCGCCTTTTGCCGGACGGCCGGAGGCAGATTCTCTATTTTCTCCTGCCAGGCGACGCGATCGGGTTGTGCCGGCACCTGAACCCCACCGCGCTGACCACG
This sequence comes from Sphingomonas bacterium, assembly GCF_028292965.1. Taxonomy (GTDB): domain Bacteria; phylum Pseudomonadota; class Alphaproteobacteria; order Sphingomonadales; family Sphingomonadaceae; genus Sphingomonas. Next base: position 15,645 of record NZ_JAQGLG010000139.1, read on the forward strand.
ATCGTGTCGCATACCAATGTGCTGCTTTGCCCGGCACCCGAGCCGCGCGCGGAGCAGCTCCATACCGGCCTCGCCGAAGCGTACAGCATGAGCCAGGTACACGAAGAGGAGCATTTGCTGCGGCACGTGACGCGGCTCGGCCGGCTCGGCGCCTATGATCGTATCATCGACTGGTTGCTGGAAACCGGCGATCGCCTTGCCCTTTCGGGAATGGGAACGCCGGATCGCTTCCCGCTGCCGCTGACGCAGGAAATGATCGCCGATACGCTCGGCCTGACCAGCGTCCACGTCAATCGCATGCTGCAGCTGATGGCGCGCGACAAGCTCGTGCGGCTACGCAACGGCACGGCCACGCTCATGGACAGGGCTGCCTGTGTTCGACTGGTCGATTACACCGGATCGAAGGCCAGGTCGCGGACCACCAAATTTCGTTAGATCACGGCCGGTCTATTCCGGACTTTCGTCGGGATCGAAATCCGGACGACCTGCCTTGGTCAGCTTCTCGGCCTTGTCCGGATCGTCCGTGTCCACCCGGTCGGCCAGATCGGCGGTTGTCGTCTGTCCCGGGTTCTGCGCGCGGATGTCGTCGCTCGGGTCGGCGCCCTCTGCAGCGTTCGGCTCGTCGCCCGGCGAAGCATCGGGCGCCCGTGCGCCGTCACCGGCCGATTGATGCCGCGACCCGCCGGTGTTGCCGCCCTTTGGATCTTGATTGTCGTCGCCAGTCATCGAGACTCTCCATCGTGCCGAGGCCCCCGGCCGGGATATGCACGCCATTGCCGCGGATCGGCATTCACATGGATCAGCATAATTGTGCCCGCGATCGATTGTGGCTGAACCCATCCTACCATCCGGGGTTGAGGCAGCATGCGATATTGCGGAGCATGATCGATGCCGCTCGATCCTCAGGCGACGATGAGTGACGACGAGCGCGAGCATGGCTTGCGGCTGCTCGTTGCCGAAGCCGCGTTTTCGAGCGGAGCGAGCGCGCTGACCACCGGCGTGATCGTCACGGCGTTCGCGCTGCACCTCGGTGCGTCCAACCTGATGATCGGCGTCCTGGCCAGCGCGCCCTTCCTGACCCAGCTGATCCAGGTGCCGGCGATCCTGCTGGTCGAGCGCCTCCGCGCGCGCAAGCGCATCGCCGTGCTGAGCAGCATTGTCGGCCGGTCGATGCTGCTGGTGATGGCGGCGACCGCCTTCGCTTCCGGCACCGGGCCGCTGCTCATTTTTCTCGCCGCGCAATATATCCTGTGCGGCCTCAGCGCGGTCGGCAGTTGCGCCTGGAACAGCTGGCTTCGCGACCTTGCGCCCGAGAACCGGCTCGGGCAGGTTTTCGCCAGCCGCACGGCGTGGATCGCGGGCATCACGCTTTTTGCTGGTCTCGGCGCGGCGCTGATCCTGCAACAGACCCTGCCGGGCTCAAGGACAAGAGGTGCCGCCTTTGCCGCGATGTTCGTCATCGGCTGCGTCACCGGGATGATCAGCGCGCGCGTGGTCAGCCGGATGCCCGAACCGCAAATGGCGGCGCCCGCGGAGAGGGTCGGTCTCGTCGAATTGCTGCGCGTGCCCTTCGCCGATCTCAACTTCAGGCGCCTGATGGCGTTCCTCGCCAGCTGGCAATTCGCGGTCAATCTGGCGACGCCGTTCTTCACGGTGTTCATCGTCGATCAGCTGGGCTTCGATGCCAGTATGGTCATGGTGCTCGGTGCCGTCAGCCAGCTCGCCAACCTGCTCGCGTTGCGCGGCTGGGGGCAGCTTGGCGATCGCTTCGCCAACAAGTCGGTCCTACTGGTCTGCGCGCCAGTCTACATCCTCTGCATCGTGGCGATGATCGGCGCGTCGCAATTCGGCCACCGCGATCTGGTGCTCGGCTGGCTGGGGCTGCTGCATGTCCTGATGGGCGCGTCGGTCGCCGGCGTCACGCTCAGCTCGACCAACATCGCGCTCAAACTTTCCCCAAAAGGCGAGGCGACCGCCTATGTCGCGGCGAACGCACTCGCCGTCTCGATTGCCGCCGGGATCGCGCCGGTCATCGGTGGCCTGTTCGCCGACTTCTTCGCCAACCGCCACCTCGAACTGCTGCTGCGCTGGTCCAGCCCCAGCGGCCAATGGTCGCTGCCGCTGCAACTCACGCATTGGGATTTTTATTTCCTGATGGCGGGCGTGCTCGGCATCTATGCGATCCATCGGCTGTCGCTCGTCCGCGAGCAAGGCGAGATAGAGCGGCGCGAGATGGTCGGCGAAGTCCTTGCGCTGACGAGGCGCGCGATCCGCAACGTTTCCAGCGTTGCCGGCTTGCGCGCGGCGACGGACCTGCCTGTCTCGCTGCTCCGGGATGCGCGTATCACGGCGCGATGGCGGCGTGCGCAACGCGCCCGAAACGCGGCACCGGCGATGGATGGGTCCCCGTAGACGCAACATATCGTCCCTTCCGGCCTGCTCAATTGCTCGCGGGACGATGGAACCAAAGCCGGCTTCCAGCCTTCCTTGTCGATGAGGAGAGGATGACATGGCGACCATTGCGGATAGCCGGCAGGACAGCGACCCGGCCAGGCTCGCCGATGCCCATACCGAACGGCCGAGCCTCGCCGGACGCCGGGCGATCGTGACCGGCGGCTCGACCGGCATCGGTCGCGCCATCGCGGTGTTGCTGGCGTCGGAAGGGGCCAAGGTGTTCATCTGCGGCCGCAAGCAACAGCATCTCGACGATGCTCTGGCGCGCATCCGCGAGGTTGGCGAAGGCGACGGCGTCAGTGTCGATCTCGCGCGGCGCGAGGATGTGGCGGCGTTCTTCTCGGCCGCCGAATCCTGGCTGGGCGAATCGATATCGCCGTGATCAACGCCGCCGTACCGGCCGAAGCGCTGCCCGACACCGATGCGGCAGACCTCGATTATCAGATCGCGGTCGACTTCACCTCCTATCTCACCACCAGCAAGGCCGCGATCGGCGCGATGGGCGCGGGCAGCGACCTGATCCTGATCGGATCGATGGCGGCGGTGTCGCAAACGGGGGGAAACTCCATCTACGTCGCGACCAAGGCGGGGATCGAAGGTTTCGCGCATTCGCTGCGGCAGGAACTCGGCGAGAAAGACATCAAGGTCGGCCTGATCGAGCCCGGCTTCACCGGCGCCGACTTCCAATATCCTGACTATCCGTCCGAAAAGCAGCGCGCGCTGATCCATGAGGGCCGGATGCTACGGGCCGAAGATATCGCCGTCGCGGCGCATTTCATGCTTACCCAGCCGCGGCGGACGGCGGTGTCGATGATGCGGGTCGAGACTCGCCTCGAGCACCCCTGAGCGGTCGCATGCGTGGCGGGCATCGCGATGAATGAGTTTCACGGCGGGTGCGCTTGCGGCGCGGTGCGATACCGGCTGGCGTCCGAACCCTTCGACGCCGGCTATTGCCATTGCAGGATCTGCCAGCTGACCAGCGGCGCGCCGGTCATGGCGTTCGCCACCGTGCCGCGCGACGATCTTCAGATCGTACAGGGAGAACCTGCCAGGCGAGCCTCCTCGTCTTTCGGGGAGCGCTGGTTCTGCCGGGATTGCGGCACGCCGCTCGCGATGGCGGTGACGCACCAGCCCGAGACGATCGATTTCGCCATCGCGACGCTCGACGATCCGGACGATGTGGCGCCCGGTTTCCACATCTGGACACAGAGCCGGATCGCCTGGTTCGAGACCGACGATCGTCTTATCCGGCACGAACGATTCCGGCCCGATACCGTCGGCTTGACCGACGCGGTCGCTGCCGGCGCGCCGAACGGGGCAGAAGGTGAAGGACGGCAAATGAACGAGAAGAACGCGCCAGAGACGCCGGCGGCGAAGCAGGAGACCGAGAGCGATCCCTCGGTCGTCGCCGATGTCGAACTGCCCGACCCCAAGGACGTCAACCCGCTGGCGCCGCCGATCAACACCGAAGCCGGTGCCTGATCGGCATGGGAAAAGACGTCATCGGCTGGAAGCTCGACGCGTCGGAGCGCGCCGGCCTGCTTGACCGCTTCGAACCACGCTGGCGCGAGGTCGTCGCCGATCACGTCACGCTGATGTCGGACACGGCCGACGCGCCGCTGCCCGGCGCGACCCACGGCGAGATCGTCGGGCGCGCCGATGACGGACACGGCGTCGAGGCGCTGGTGATGCGGATCGACGGTACCACCGCGCGGCCCGGCGGCGGCACCTATCACATCACCTGGTCGCTTGGCCCCGGGCGGACGGCGGCGGAAAGCAACGATGTGATCGGCGAGCAGGGATGGCTGCCGTTCGACGAACCGATCGCCATCGCTCTGTTTCCAGCACGGTTCTGAAGCGCTCCGCTGGTTTCAGGACGGCGGCAACATCGGCTTGAGCGTGTACAGGTAAGCCGCCATATCGCGGCCGTCTTGCTCGGAGACACCGAGGTTGGGCATGCCGTTGCCGGGCGCCACGCCTTGCGGGTCGCGCAGCCAGCGCACCATGTTGGCGGGGTCGTTCGGCAGATGCCCGGCGAGTTCGGTGCGTACTGCAATGCCGCTCAGCGATGGGCCGACGCCGCCCCGCGCGCTGCCGATGCCTTGGATCTCATGACACCCGCCGCACCCATAGTGCATGATCGCCGCCTTGCCCCGGACGCTGTCGCCGCCGGTCAGTTGCTCGGCACTGGTGCGAGATTCGCGTGTCTCCTGTTTATGTTCGACCAGCCCCGCGCCGGCCGCGAACAACGCAGCGCCGACCATCAGACCGAGGACGAAGCGCAGGCTATACGGCATTGGCGACGACCTTGGGCGGCTGTTGCCTGAGCAGCCCGGCGACGATCACCAGCGCTGCCAGGGCATGGACCAGTCCCCCCGGAATCCACATGATCAGACCGGCCAGTTGCTGGTCCTCGGCCGGGGTCAATCCGAACGGCGCCATGCCGAGCCGGGTATAGCCGACATACCAGGGGCTGACCGACAGGGCCATCAGGGCACCCAGCGCGCCCGACACCAGCGATGTGGCGAACAGGCACAATGCGGCGAGCCCCCGCCCGCCGCTTGTCCGCTGAGATCGCGCCCCGATCGTCGCACTCCAGAACAGAAGCGCGCTCAGCAGGAAGCTCAGATGCTGCGCGGCGTGCCATCCTTCATTGCCCAGCGCGAGATCGAACAGTGCCGGTGCGTGCCACAACCACAGCGCCGCCGCCTGCAAAAGCGTCGCCGTCACCGGTTCGGTCAGGCGGCGCCACGCCACGGCGACGCCGCGCGCCCGCACCGCTGCGCCGATCGCCTGGCGTGCCGCTGCGGGCCACGCCCACAGCATGACGACCAGCGGCTCGGACAGGACGAGGAACGGCGCGGCCGCCAGCATGATCAGCTCATGCTCGAACATGTGCGCCGCGAAGCTGCGTTCCCCGGCCTCGTGAAGCGGCGAGACGAGTGCCGCGGCAAGGACCGCCCAGCCGAGCCCGAACAACAGGGCCCGCTTGCCGAAGCCGGCTTGCCGGGCACGGGCATTCAGCCGGATCATGCCCACCGCAAACAGCAGCGCGGACAGCGCCAGCGGTGCGGTGATCCATGGATCCCATGTCCAGCCCGGCGGCGCCGACAATGCATGGCCTTCATGCGCCAGCGCCGGCACGGGGAGCGCGACCAGCATCGCGGCGATGCAGAGGCGGCCTAGCGCGCGCATGGCGGAATGATCGCAGTGGCCAGCGTCTGAAAGGCGATGGCGAGCCCGAAAAGCCCGGCGCCGAGCAAGGCGATGCGCGCCAGGAAACGATCGCTCCCTGTCCCGCCCGCAATCCGCGACCAGGCAAGCCACCCCGCTCCCACGCAGACCAGCAGGCTGGCAACGCCCCACAGCGTCCCAACCGGAACGCCGGCCACGGAGCATCGACCGCGCAGCGTCATGCCCAGACCTTGCTGGAAGACATACCAGCCGACTGGCGGCAGGGTCAGCGCGGCCCAGGGCCTGAGATGCGCGTACGCCTTCATAGCCACCTCGGCAGCCAGTAGATCAGGACGTAGATCGGCAGCCATGCCAGCACCACGAAGCTCCAATATTCGCTATTGTCCTGGACGTCGGAGAACTGGTCCTCGCCGATCTCGTGGGTGTAGAGCCAGGCCGATTGCACGATCGTATCGCCCAGATCGGTGATCAGGTGGGAGGTGTGGAGGATCATCAGCATCCAGATCACCGAGCCATAGGCGTCATGGTCCCAGCGGATGTTGAGATGCTGGAGTTCGAAGGCGCGAATGCCGACCAGCACGAGGCCGAGGACCGCCATCAGAAGCGTGCCCGCCCGCACGCCGCGCGCATCCTTCTGCTGCGCCTTGCGCGAGACCCACAGGTTCGGCAGCTCGCTCGCCAGCACCCCGATCGTGAAGATGGTCGACCATAACAGCCCGGGCAGCGCATCGCCGCGCGGCGGCCAGCTGGGGCTCATGCTCTGCAAATAGAGACAGGCACCGATAGCCAGCGCGAACGCCGTGCCCTCGATCAGCATGAACCCGATATTGCCCCACCACACGACGGTGCGCGCACCCATCGCGCCGGTGGGAAGGTCGGACAGATCGCCGACGATCGTTGTGCGGATGGGCGTCGTCATGACCCGCGCTTCCGCAGCGGGCCTTCGGTGGCGCGAGGCCGCTGGGGCCAGAACCATATGGCAAGCGCGATGGCGACCGGCACGGCACCCCAGACCAGCGCCCAGGGCGTGAAGATACTCCCGACGAACAGGACCGAGGTCGCGATGGCCGCGATCAACGGCCAGATCGACGGCTTGGGGCTGTGCTGGCGGTAGAGCGGCTTGGCCTCGATCGCGGTGGTGACGAGCAATTCCCGACTGTCGCTCGCCAGCCCGGTCATTACGGGCCGCTCCCCGCCCTCGCTCCACAGCGGCGCGATGCTGTCGACCACCGGGACATGGTCGAAATTATGCACCGGCGGCGGCGACGACGTCGCCCATTCCAGCGTGCTGCCGCCCCATGGGTCGGCCCCCGCCGGCGCGCCGCGTTTCAGGCTGAAGAACGCATTGGCGACGAACACCATGCCGCCCACCGCGGAGATGGCCGAACCGATCGTCGCGATCAGGTTGAGCGTGCCCCAGCCCATCGCCTCATCATAGGTGTAGATGCGCCGCGGCATGCCCTCCAGGCCGAGCAGGTGCATGGGAAAGAAGCCAAGGTTGAAGCCGAACACGATCAGCGCGAAGCTGACCACGCCCCAGCGCTCCGACATCATCCGGCCGGTGGCCTTGGGATACCAGTAGCAGAACGCCCCGAAGAGCGGGAACATCGCGCCGCCGACCAGCACATAATGGAGATGCGCCACCACGAAATAGGTATCGGTCAGTTGCAGATCGAGCGGCGCCGAAGCGGTCATCACGCCCGATAGCCCGCCGATCACGAAGGTGGCGATGAATCCGAGCACCCACAGCAGCGGCGTGGCGTAGCGCGGCCGCCCGTCCCAGATCGTCGCGATCCAGCAGAAGATCTGGAGCCCCGCCGGCAGCGCGATCGCCATGCTCGCAGCGGTGTAGAAGGAGTTGCCGAGCCGCGGCAGGCCGACCGCGAACATGTGGTGCACCCACAGGCCGAAGGCGAGCACCGCGATGCCGAGCATCGACAATACCATCGGCGTGTATCCGAAGATCGTGCGCCGAGAGAAGGTCTCGACGATCGCCGAGACGAAGCCCAGCGCGGGCACGAAGATGATGTACACTTCGGGGTGGCCGAAGAACCAGAACAAATGCTGGAACAGCAGCGCGTCGCCGCCGCCCACCGCGGTGAAGAAATGCGTGTTCACCAGGCGGTCCGAGATCAGCATGCTCGTCACCAGCATCACCGACGGCAAGGCGAAGATCGTCATCAGCGAGGCGATCAGCATCGCCCACAGGAACAGCGGCATCTTGGCCAGCGTCATGCCCGGCGGGCGCAGCTTGATGATCGTGGCGGCCATGTTGACCGACGCCGCGAGCGCCGCGACCTCGCTGAAGGTGATCATCTGCGCCCAGATGTCGGCGCGGTGCCCCGGCGAATAGGCTGGACCCGATAAAGGCGGATATTCGAACCAGCCGAGATCGGGCGTGACGCCCAGCGCATGCGGCACCCACAGCATCAGCACGCCGCCGAGATAGAGCCAGTAGCTGAACGCGGTGAGGCGCGGAAAGGCGAGGTTGCGTTGTCCCAGCATCAGGGGGACGAGCCAGATGCCCATCGCCTCCATGACCGGCACCGAGACGAGGAACAACATGCTCGACCCGTGCAGCGCGAAGGCCTCGTTATAGCCTTGCGGCCCCAAGCGGATCATGTTCGGCTGGCTCAATTGCAGCCGCATGTCGATCGCCAGCATGCCGGTCAGGAACAGCACCGCCACCGCGGTGAGCACATAGCGCGCCGCGATCTTCTTGTGGTCGATCGTGGTGAGGAAGCCCCACAGCCCAGGCGCGTCGCCCCATGTCGCGAGGAGCCGCCGGTGCAGCGCGTCGGGCTGTTCCATCTCTGGCGTCATTTGAGCGATTCCAGATAGCGCGCGACGGCATCGGCATCGCCTGGCTCGAGCGCGACCGGCGGCATCATCGTGCCCGGCTTGAGCGCCTGGGGCTGGGCGATCCAGCCTTGCAGCGCGCCGCGGCTGAACGGCAGCGTGCCGGCCGCGATCGAACGACGCGCGCCGACATGCGTCAGGTCCGGCCCCGCGCGGCCGGTGGCGGAGGTACCGCGCACGACGTGGCAGGCGGCGCATTGTCCGCCGCCGACGATCTGCATCCCACGTTGCAGCACCGCGTCGCGGGGGGTGGCGGCGGCGCGGGCTTGCCCGGCAAGCCATGTATCGAACGCGGCCTGGCTCTCGACCTTCACATCGAACGCCATATGCGCGTGCTGCAGGCCGCAGAACTCCGCGCACTGGCCGCGGAACCAGCCGGTGCGGTGCGGCGTCAGGTCGATCAGATTGATGCGGCCGGGAATGACGTCCATCTTGCCCGCGACGTTCGGCACCCAGAAGCTGTGGATCACATCGGCCGAGCCGAGCGCCACGCGGATCGTCCGTCCGACCGGCAGATGCAGTTCGTTCGCCGTCTCGATCCAGGCGCCGCTCGCCGGATCGCGATATTGCAGCCGCCACCACCATTGGTGCCCGGTCACGCGCACCTCCAGCGCCGCGCGCGCCCGCGCCGCGGCGAGGCTGCGATCGACGAAAAAGCTGGCGACGATCAGCACCGTGAGCCCGATCGTGATGATGCCGCCCCAGGCGATCAGGCTCCGGCCGAGGCCCTTGTCCGCCGGGTCGACGACCGGCGCGTCGCTGGCCCGCCGGACGCGCGAGCGCCACAGGCTGATGCCGAGGAAGCCGAGGACCAGGACATACATGATCCCGCAGACCCAGCTCATCAGCGTCAGCAGCGAGGTCAGGTCCTGCGCCTGCTCGCCGGCCGGATTCAGCGGCGACTGGACGCCCGCGCAGCCCGCCAGCATGAGCAGCGCGATCGGGCCCACGCGCCTCATGAGACCGGCCCGGACCAATTGTCACCCTGCGGCTCGCCCTGCTGGTCGAAATCCTGGCGCCGGCGCTTGGCCGCCTCCAGCGTCGTCAGGCTGCGGACATAGCCGGTGATCTGCCACAGCTGCTCGACCGGAATGCGATCGGCATAAGGCGGCTTATGCCCGGTGGCGATCGCGCCATATATCTGGTCGAACCCGCCGCCCCGCCGCCACCGGCCATCGCCGAGATCGAGAAAGCCTCGCGCGCCGCTCGCATGGCACGTGCCGCAACCGTACCAGGTGAAATAGCGGCTGCCCTGCGACACCTGATAGACGTTGCTTTCGAGCAGCGCGATGCGCGGGTCCGTGGCACCGCGCGGCGGGGTCAGCGGCTGTTCAGGCCCGATCGACCGCTTTTCCGCGCTACACGCGGAGATGAATGACGCCATCAATATGACCGCACAGATCGACCGCGCCACATCAGTCGTTCGCGCGGGCAGGCACCGCCTGGCCGGGTGGTTTCGACGGGTTTCCCGGCTCATCGCCATAGACGCGGTCCAGATACAGGTCGGCCAGTATATAGTGCGCATAGACTGCCGCCGGATGGGTGGCGCGCTGCGCCATCTCCAGCTCTGCTTCGGCCCGGGATTCGAAATAGGACAGGGCATGGTCGGTCATATCGGTGCATCCTGCGATTCCTCGACCATGTTCGCGCGATTGACGGCAAAAGGCTTTAAACCAGATCAAGCCAGCGGCGACCGGCGCCGTTGACGCGACCATGGGCGATCGCCCTCGACCACAACTGCAAAGGGCAAAACCTCTCTGTGATGAGACGGTTCCTGTCGCGACAGCGGACACACGAAGCGTTCACGCAAACTTGATCTGCGTTGGCACGATTATGCCGTGCTGAGCGGGAACCTGCGTGCGCCTTGACGATTCACCACACTGATGAAGGGAGATGGATTGATGACAGACGACAAGACGAAGACCGGCGCTGCCGACCGCCAACGCGTCGCCGGTGGTGAAGGTTATGAGGTCGCCTATTTCGCCGACAAGCACGGAATCAGCCGTGACGAGGCGCTCCGTTTGATCGAAAAGCACGGCAACGATCGCGCGGCGCTCGATGCGGCCGCCGAACGGATGAAAGTCTGAATTTGGTAACGCAACGATCAGGACGGTCGAACGCGTCGTGGCACGGCACGACCGTATCATGAGGTGCGATGCGGGTTGCGTCGGCCGGGGATGATCGCGGCCGGCGGACTCCCGTTGAACGTCCGGCAAGCGGGCGTGGCCGGTAATCCGGTCCTCATCCTGCTGCACGGCTTTCCGGAATCGTCGCGCGCCTGGCGCAAGGTCCTGCGGCCGCTCGGCGAGCGCGGCCTGCATGTCCTCGCGCCGGACATGCGCGGCTATGGCGAAAGCGCGGCGCCCGACGGGGTGGATGCCTATGCGCTCGATCTTCTCGTCGCCGATGTCCTCGCTCTCGCCGATGCGTTCGGCGCCGCAACCTTCGCGCTGGCCGGTCACGACTGGGGCGGCATCGTCGCCTGGGCGGTGGCTGCCCGCCACCCGGAGCGCGTACGCCGGCTCGTCATCCTCAACGCGCCTCATGCCGATACGATGAAGCGCGAAATGCGGGGCCATCCCGCGCAATTGCTGCGTAGCTGGTATGTCGGCTTCTTCCAGTTTCCGCTCGTGCCGGAGAAAACATTGTCGGCGTTTCGCTTTCGCGCCTTGCGCCGATCATTGACGCAGACCTCACGGCCCGGCGCGTTCGATGCCGCAGATATCGCGGCCTATGCCGAGGAATGGGCGCGGCCCGGGCGGCTCACCGCGATGCTGAATTATTATCGCGCGCTACGGCTGCCGCGCGCACCGCTCGGCCGCATCACGGTGCCGACGCTGATCCTGTGGGGCATGAAGGACCGCTTCCTCGGCAGCCACCTCGCGACCGCGGCGGCGGCGATGTGCGAGGATGCGCGGATCGTGCGCTTCGACAAGGACACGCACTGGCTGCAGCATGAAAGCCCGCGCCAGATCGTGACCGAGATCACGGCATTCATGAATAAGTGAGGCGTCCGCGCCTCCGCCGGGAACGGCGTTCAGCCTCTCGCGTTGGCCCCCCGAACCCTTTGAGGACGTGCCTTGGCCAACCCGCTTTCCGCGTCATGAACCGCTGGCCCGCGAAACTGTGGGTCGTGCGGCACGGGCAGAGCGCGGGCAATGTCGCGCGCGACCTGGCCCACGCCGAAGCGCGCGACAGGATTGGGCTGACCGGCCGCGATGTCGACGTGCCGTTGAGCGATCTCGGCAGGGATCAGGCCAAGGCATTGGGGAAATGGTTCGCGCAGATGCCGTCGGATCGGCGGCCGAACGTCCTGCTGGTCTCGCCTTATACGCGCGCGCTGGACACCGCCGCGCTGATCAGGTCGACGGGCGGGCTTGCCGAGGGCGACGAGCCGCTGTGCAGCGATGAACGCCTCCGCGAAAAGGAGTTCGGCGTGCTCGATGGCCTGACCACGTCCGGCGTGGCAAACGTTTTCCCTGACCAGGCCGCGTTTCGCCATGTGCTCGGCAAATTCTATCACCGGCCGCCGGGCGGCGAGAGCTGGTGCGACGTCATTCTGCGCCTGCGTTCGCTGCTCGATACCGTTTCGCTGCATCATGCCGATGCCCGCGTCCTGATCGTCGCCCATCAGGTCGTCGTGCTGTGCCTGCGCTACATCATCGAAACGCTCGACGAGCAAACGATCCTGGCGATCGACGCCGAGGGCGATGTGGCGAATTGCGGAGTCACCGAATATCGCTTCGATGCGGACAGCGGCCGGAGCGGGAAACTGGTGCTCGATCGTTATAATTATGTCGTGCCGGTCGCCGATCGTGCCGTGCTGGTGACGCGCGCGCCCGACGCGGCGGTGGCGGCACGGGGATGAGCGAGGGGCTGATCGACGCGGCGTGGCGTGCCGCCCATCCGCTGCCGGACCTTGGCGACGGCATGGACAAGAATGCGCGAGGGCAGGGCCTCATTGTCGGAGGTTCCGCCTCCGTGCCCGGCGCATTGCTGCTGACTGGCGAGGCCATGCTGCGGACCGGTGCGGGCAAGGTCAGGCTCGCGACCGTTGACCGCGCGGCGATCGGCGTCGGCGTGGCATTCCCCGAAGCGGCGGTCGTCGCGCTGCCGGCCGATGAAGACGGCGAGATCGACGCGAGCGCCGCGACGCTGCTCGCGCGGCATCTTGAGCATTGCGATGCGCTGATCCTCGGCCCCGGCATGATCGAACGCCAGCAGGCGGCGGAGCTGGTCGAAAAGCTCCTCGACAGCGTCGCACCTGCGACCTCGATCTTGCTCGACGCTGGCGCACTGACGGCGCTGCGCGGCAAGCGAGCGGTGCCGCGCGCGCTCGAACAGCCGGTGGTGATGACGCCGCACCACGGCGAACTCGCCAGGCTGACCGGCATCGACGAGGATGTCGTCACGCGCGATCCCGCAAAGGCGGCGACCGAGACCGCGGCGGCGTTCGGCACCATCATTGCGCTGAAGGCCGCCGAAACGGTGATCGCCGACGGGCACGGGCGCCTGCTGCTCTACTCCAGCGATGCGCCGGGCCTCGGCACCGCCGGATCGGGCGATGTTCTGGCGGGCATCATCGGCGGATTGCTCGCGCGCGGTGTCGATCCGTTCGTTGCGACCGCCTGGGGCGTGTGGCTGCACGGCGAGGCGGGCAAGGCGGCCGCGACGACGATCGGGCCGGTCGGCTTCCTCGCCCGTGACCTGCCGCGGCACCTTCCGCGTCTCATGGCGTCGCAGTGACCGGTGCGGCAAACGCCTTGCAGCAGGCGATCGCACCGATCGAAGCAAAGCTCGTTGTCACCTGTCCGAAGGGCCTGACGGGCAGTTCATGAAGACCGCGCAACAGCGACTGCGACACCAGACGGCATGCGAGCGGTCGACCGGCGGGCTTTCATCCACGTCATCCTCGCCGGTCGATTGCACGTGGGATGGAGCGTCGCGTGCGCGCGTTCATCCCACCACGCGGGAACGATCCGCAGCCACCGGCATTTATCGAACTTCCCTTTTCGCAAGCGGTGAGATGATGACAGTCAACGCTGCCACGCCCGCACCCGGCCCGTCACGGGCCGGTTTGCATGCCGACGTCGTCGGGTTCCAGATGCAAGCCTGGGTCTGGCTGCAAAGTCACTGGCTTCAGATCGTGATCGCCACGGCTGCCGGTGTCGCCATCTTCCTTGCGCTGCGATTGTTGCGTGGCTGGGCGATCCGCCTGTGCAAGCGCGGCGAAGGCGTCGCGACCTGGTACAGCATCATCGGCCGCGCGGTGGCGAAGACCGGCAATGCCTTTATCGTGATGGTGTCGGCTCGGCTCGTCATCGGCTATGCCGACGCGCCGGCCCTACTGGCAAAGACGGTCGTGTTCGTTTTCACGATCGCCGCCGTGTTCCAGGTTGCGATCTGGGTGCGCGAGATCGTCTTCGGCGCGGTCGAGAACCGGACGCTGGCCGAGGAGCATAACGGCCGCGGGTTGGCCAGCGCGCTGGGTGTCATTCGACTGCTGGTCTCGATCGCGGTGTTCGCGATCGCCTTCGTCGTGGTCCTTGGCAATCTGGGCGTGAACGTTGCCGGCCTGATCGCCGGGCTCGGGGTCGGCGGCATTGCCATCGGCCTTGCCGCGCAGGGCGTCTTTGCCGATCTGTTCGCCGCGCTTGCCATCCTGTTCGACCGCCCGTTTCGCGTCGGCGATTCGATCTCCTATGACAAGGGTTCGGGCTCCGGCACCGTCGAGGCGATCGGGCTCAAATCGACGCGCATCCGCGGCGGCAACGGCGAAGAACGCATCATTGCCAACAAGAAGCTGCTCGATTTCGAGATCCTCAACACGACTCGCCGCCAGCACAACCGCTTCAAATATGATTTCTTCATCGGCTATGCGACGCCGCCCGAGAAGGTTCAGCGCCTCCCCCAATTGCTCAGGGAGGCGGTGGAAGGGCAGGGTTACACGCTTGTCCATGGCGGGCTGAACGGGTTCGGCGCAAGCGGCCTTGGTTACGATGTCGAGTTCGAGTCCACCGGACCGGATTTTCCGGCCGACGCGCGCGACAACGTCGCTGCCGCCATCCTCGAAATCTTTCGCGCGAACGATATCAGCTTCGCCTATCCGACGCAGGTCAACCTGCTCGCCGAAAAGACCAAGCCGACGCCGCCCGCGGAACCGCCGACGGACGAATGATCGACGAAGCGCAGTGCGCCCTTTGCCGGGCATTTGCGGCGATCCCCTAAGTCGGAACCTTGAAAATGAACGTCACGAAAATAGCGAACAAGCTCGATCGGAAACGCCTTTGCTGCCGCGCCGTCATCGAGACGCCAGGCGGCTCCCGGTCCAAATATGATTATGATCCCCATACCGGGCTGTTCGCGCTGGCCGGCGTCTTGCCCGGCGGGATGGCCTTCCCGCACGCCTTCGGTTTCGTTCCGTCCACGATCGGGGAGGATGGCGACCCGATCGACATCCTGATCCTGGCGGACGAGCACCTCCCCCCGGTAATCCTCGTCACCGTGAGATTACTGGGCATCATCGAAGCGACCCAGACGGAAGACGGTAAGACGCTCCGCAACGATCGCATCGTTGCCAGGGTCGAGCAGTCGCGCACCTATGCCGGGATCAACGCTCTTGCCGAACTGGGGGGACGCCTTTGTCGAGGACCTCACCCGGTTTTTCGAAACATATAATGCGCTGAAGGGAAAGCGCTTCGAGGTTGTCGGGATCGGCGACGCGGCGTGTGCGGTTGCTTTGATCGCGAATGCGGGACGTTGAGCCGACGACCGGCGGAGCGGTTCGGCCCGGGATCGGAAGGTGCGCGCGCGCCTCACGGCGCTCATTCCGTGGACTTCCGGGACTGACGACGTCCGGTCGCGCGGGTCATCGGATCGGGCTTTTCGGGCGGCCGCCAATCCTTGGGCGGCGTCATCCGCTGCTGGCTTGTGCCGATGCCCATCTTCCCGGGGTGCTGTCGCTGGAGGCCGGCGGTGTCCGCCGCCATCGCGTCTTCAGGCGATGCGCCGCCCCGCAGCAGGTTGATCCGGTCGCGCAGGATGCGCGCGTGTTCGAAGTCGAGGGCCGCAGCCGCTGCCTCCATCTCCCGCGTCAGATCGGCAACGGCACTGGCTGCTGCCTTATCGCGGCTGGGGCCAATCATTGCTTCTCCTTCCCTCGGCGCGAAACTCGCCCGTGTGCGGGTCGAAGGCCAGCAGCGTCATGCGGAGCCGCTCGTCGGGCCAGCGCTTCTTTGCTGAGCGTGGATCGGCCTTGGGGTCGCGGGCTTCGATCATCATCACCCGAAACTCCCGGCTTCCGGCCCAGACGTGTTCGAGATGGCGAATCCTCGTCCGGTTACCGCGCATGCCGACCCAGACCGCCAGTTCGGCATGGTCGAAGAAGTCGGCCGTCACGGTCGTGCCGTCATCCACGATCTGGTCGGTCCACAGGGTGATCACCGTGACCGTGCGATCGTCGCTCTGGGCCGACCAGGCGAATTTGTCGCGCGCGTCGGCGCCGAGATGGTTGAAGGCATCCAGCGCGCGCCATTTTCGGCTGGGCATTCGGCGCCTCCGCTGGCCGTCGGCGACCATAACGCCGCGCGTCGGGCGACGTAAAGGCGATCCTGCGGCGTCGAATTGTTCGACCCGATCGGCGAGATATCTTGTCTTGCAAGACCGAAACGAGGCGGGGCGGGCCGAAACCCGCCCCGCGATCTGCTTACTGGTTGTTGTCGCCAGACATACCTTGGCCCGAAGCGCCGCCGGTCGCGTCGGATTCGTCCTGGTCGGTCGCATTGTCGTCCTGCCCGGGGCGCTGGTTCTGCTGGTTCTGCTGGCGATCCATGCCTTGATCGCGCTGCTGATCCTGACGGTTCTGGTCGAAGCCCTGGCCGCCGCTCTGGCCGCCTTGGCCGCCGCCCTGGCCACCTTGGCCGCCCTGGTTCTGGTTGTTCTGATCGCCCATCATCTCTCTCCATCACGGTCGTAAGTGCCGTGAGGGAACAACCGCGTCCACGACGGTGTGTTCCCGCTTTTGTCGGGCGACTTGATCCAGGTGAAGCAATTAAGTGCCGCCGGACGCTGCCCGCATGGACGGCTCCGCGCAGATCCCCGCAGATCCCCAAAGATTGGCGAGGAAGCGAAAACAAGTGTCTCTTGGTCGGGAACTGCATCCAACGGAAAAGGGTTCGTTTGCCGATCAGGGATCTTCCCGCGCGACGCTGCCGCCTGGATCCCGACCATCCGCTGCGAGGAAAAACCCATGAGCAAGATGACCAGCGACTTCTTCGTCGAACGGTTGAAGGCATGGGGCGTGAAGCGCATCTATGGCTATTCCGGTGACGGCATCAACGGGGTGCTTGGTGCGCTGCAGCGCGCCGAGGCGGCGGGCGAGGGAATCGAGTTTATCCAGGTCCGCCACGAGGAAATGGCGGCGTTCATGGCGACCGCCCATGCCAAGCTGACCGGCGAACTCGGCGTGTGCCTGTCGACCGGCGGCCCGGGCGCGACGCATCTGATCACCGGCCTCTACGACGCCAAGCTCGACCATTCGCCGGTGCTGGCGATTGCCGGACATGCCGAGGCGACGGTGCGCGGCGCCAGCTATCAGCAGGAGCTGAATCTCGACCGCATGTTTGCCGACGTTGCCGACTATGTGCAGGAAGCCGGCGCGGCACCGCAGGTGCGGCACATTACCGATCGCGCGATCCGCCTGGCGATCGCCGACAACGGGGTGGCGGTCGTCATCCTGCCCAAGGATATTCAGGATACGCCGTGGGAAGAACCGAAACAGGCGCATGGCTTCACGCGCTCGGGCCCCGGTTACAGCAAGCCGATCACGGTGCCGTACCCGGCCGATCTCCGGCGCGCGGCCGATGTGCTCAATGCCGGCAAGAAGGTTGCGATCCTGATCGGCGCGGGCGCGCGCGGTGCGGCCGACGAGGTCAAACAGGTCGCCGAGACGCTCGGCGCGGGCGTGGCCAAGGCGTTGCTCGGCAAGGATGTGTTGCCCGACGACCTGCCCTGGCTCACCGGCGCGATCGGCCTGCTCGGCACCAAGCCGTCCTACGACCTGATGACCGGGTGCGACACGCTGCTGATGATCGGCACCGGCTTTCCCTGGGCCGAATTCCTGCCGAAGGACGGGCAGGCCCGCGCGGTGCAGATCGACATCGCACCTGAGATGCTCGGGCTGCGCTACCCGGTCGAGGTCAATCTGCACGGCGACGCCGCGGAGACGCTGCGGGCGCTGGTGCCGTTGCTGCATCGCCAGGCCGACCGCTCATGGCAGGACGGTATCGCCGAACAGATGACCGAATGGTGGGAGACACTGGAAAAGCGCGCGCTGGCCGAGGCCAATCCGGTCAACCCGCAGCGTGTGGTGTGGGAGATGTCGCCGCTCCTGCCTGCGGACGCCATCGTCACCTCGGATTCGGGATCGTGCGCCAACTGGTATGCGCGCGATTACCGCGTCAAACAGGGCCAGCGTGCGACATTGTCGGGCGGGCTCGCTTCGATGGGGGCGGCCGTTCCGTACGCGATCGCCGCCAAGTTCGCTTATCCGGCGCGGCCGGTCGTGGCGCTGGTCGGCGATGGCGCGATGCAGATGAACAACATGGCCGAGCTGATCACGATTCAGAAATACTGGCGGCGCTGGTCGGACCCGCGCCTGATCGTCTGCGTGTTCAACAATCAGGACCTGAACGAGGTAACGTGGGAGCAGCGCGTGATGGAAGGCAATCCGCGCTATCCCGCGAGCCAGGATATCCCCGACATCTCCTACGCCAAATTCGCCGAGATGCTCGGTCTGACGGGGATTTATGTCGACCGGCCGGACGGCGTTGCGCCGGCCTGGGCTGACGCGCTCGCCGCCGACCGCCCAGTGGTGATCGAGGTGAAGACCGATCCCGAAGTCGCGCCATTGCCGCCGCATGTGACCCTCGCCCAGGCCAAGGCCTTCATGTCGTCGATGTCGAAGGGGGACCGGGGCGTCGGGCAGGTCCTGGCGGATACGGCGCGCCAATTGTTCGGCGCGGCAACGGGCTAGCTGCCGCTCAGCGCCTCTCCCCGGTTTCCCGACTCTGGCGGCATTTGCGATCGCCCGGTGAAGTTCGGCGGAGATGGATATTGGTTGACGGTGGGGAACCGAACGCCCCCGGGCCGGTTTGCGGATGATCGACCTGTGCCGCGCCTGGAGACTTCGTGACTCGTTTTGTCATCATCGATAGCCGTCCAGCGCGCGGGCCCAGGATAATCATTGGTCTACCCGCCTGATGTCGCCCTCGCTCAAGCCGATCGAAGACCAGGTCGTCGTCATCACCGGCGCGAGTTCGGGGATCGGCCTCGTCACCGCGCGCGCCGCTGCTGCGAAAGGGGCGAGCGTCATGCTGGTGGCGCGCGGCGGGGCGGCGTTGCGCGCGATCGTCGCTGAGATCGAGGCCGGCGGCGGACGCGCCGCCTGTGCGATCGCCGATGTCGGGAGCCTTGCCGAGGTGCGCGCGGCAGCGGACCTCGCCGTCGCGACGTTTGGCCGCATCGACGGCTGGGTCAATTGCGCGGGCGTCGCGATCTACGCGAAGCTCGCCGAGACGTCGGAAGATGAGCACCAGCGACTGTTCCAGACCAACTATTTCGGTGTCGTGCATGGCGCGCTGACCGCGCTCGAGCATCTGCGCGAACAAGGCGGGGCGCTCGTCACCGTCGGCTCGATTGCAGGCGATATCCCATCGCCCATCATGGGCGCCTATGATGCGTCGAAGCACGCGGTGAAAGGCTTCATCGAATCGCTGAGGATCGAGACGAACGCCGATCGCCTCCCGGTGTCGATCACGCTGATCAAGCCGGCAGGGATGAACACGCCGATCGGCGAGCATGCCGCGAATCATCTCGATGGCGAGGCACTGATCCCCCCGCCGGTTTACGATCCCGCTCTGGTCGCCGATGCGGTTCTCGATGCGTTGCAGCATCCACGTCGCGAGCGCACCGTGGGCGGCATCGGTCGTCTTCAGGTTCTGCTGGGCAATCATTTCCCCGGATTGCTCGCGCGGTTCGGCGGGCTGTTGATCCCCTTTCTGTCCGATCGCGATCGACGCAAAACCATGGCATCGAATCTTGCGCAGCCGGTCGATGACGGGCGGGCGCACAGTCGGCACGAAAGCGGTCGCGGCCTCAGCGCTTACGCGATCGCCAGCCGCCGTCCGGTTGCGACCACGATAGCGGCTGCCGCTATCGTCGGGGCGACGCTGCTGGTGGCACGGACCCGGAACGGCGCCCAGACGAAGGCAAGATGAACGGCGTTGTTGCGGTTTCGCGGCTGTGTCGTCGATGATCCTTGATCACCACCGCCAGATCGAAGCGCAATGCGCGGCGATGAAGGCGGCCCGCGATGCCGTGCGCGCTGGCCCGCATGACGTGACGGCCTTCCAGACCATCGCCAAATTGCGTCGCGAGCCCTTGCCTCAAGCGTCGCGTGCGTCGCTCGCGTCGGGTCTGCCAGCTGTCCGATCGCGCAAAGGATACGCCTCTGGTTTGGTCGTGCCGACATTTGGTCGGTCTTCGACAGCCTCTTGATCGAGACCTCCAGGCGTATCCAGATCGGGGTTATCCTGGTCCGAAATTTCGTGTGGGCGATCCATTGCCATACTCCTGTCTCACCGGGGCGTGCCACGCCACACCCGCGGCATCGACAACGCGTGAAGACGAAATTCGCCGCGCAGCAAACTTGTCGTTTCTCCCATAAGAAGTGAACTTCGATGCGGTTCAACGAGGGACGACGCAGCCGTGTAAAACGCTGGGCGGGTCATCTTTGCGCTCATAAGCGGTCATTTCGTGGCGGTTTAGCTGGGTAGGCCGCCTACCAATCAGACACGCACCCGTTTGTAGTTCCGCCCAGCCACGTAGCCCTGTTCGAGGCACCGTCGACGGGTCAATCCTGCGCCGGTGTTGTTAGAGTAGGCTTTTGCGTCCGGGCGGAAGTGGAGAAAGGACGGCCAGCCCGAGGGCGCGGGGTGGTTCGCCGATATGTGGACGAGAACTTCTTCCTCTTCCCGGATATCCTTGACCTCCTTCACCACGTAACGACTGCCCCACTCTGTCGTGCTGTCGAGAGCAGCATGCACAACCGTGTGCCGTTGCTCGGGTCTCAAATCATGGTGATCCGCGACTTGTTGCGCGAGTTCGTCACGCCGATCCCAATCTCGGAAATATAGATTGGCCATACAATTCAGGGTCTGGTGTTCATTGATAGCGTCAACGTCCGCCACCCGCTTCGCCTCGATCCAACCGGCCCTTTGGCCAGTCTGATAAACGGCAGAGTCATAGGCGATCGCATGTAGCCGCGGGGACAGCGGCAGGAAAAACACCGCCCCTGCCGTCTTGACCCCAAAGCTTCGTAGGGCCTGGGGACGACGCTGGATATGCAGTCGGTTCGTAAGAACGGCTGGATCATCGGAGGTTACAAATGGGCGATCCGTATGATTTCGTACGATACAAACCTTTAAGTCATCGACGATGCCCATGCTGTCTGCAAATTGTAGCATTGCGATCTGGATTGCTGTTTTCATCGCGTCGCGGATATCGGGGATAGGGATATCGGACCCTGGAACATCATGCATTGCCGCCGTCATCTCGGCTGCCTTCCGGGACGCAGCCTCGGTCCGCAAGTGCTGGAGATAGACGAACCGCTGAATGACGATCTGGACCTTCGCGCCGACTATTGCGTCCTCTTTCATGAGGTCACGGACAACCTCGCCATACGCGTTTTCGACCGTGTTAATCGCCTTCTCAAGGCGTTCGTCTTTACCGTAGAAATAATCACCCGAGCACTGATTTTTCACCGGAGCGTGACGCACCGGCTTCATTCGGTCGATGTTGAAAAGGTTGATCGCCAGGCCTTCGCCATCAAGTGTGAACGGCTTGAGATAAACTCTCGGGACATAATGTTGATTCTTGTTGTCGGCCATTCGCTTCTGTCGATTAGATTCGTCTTGTGCCTCTGCGCACCAGGCCCTGCACCATAATCGGCAGCCTGTGTTTGCATCGGCCCGGAGTCCGTAAAGAAATGAGCTAAGCGCTTTTCGCTGTGCTCACTCCGTTATTGACGTCAGCACCATGAAATCGCTTTCACCGATAATCCGGATGGGCTGACCGGCTGCGATGAGTGCCTCAACTTTAATTTGTTTTGAGCTTTTCTCGTGGCCGTTTAGCTTCGCGATATCTTGGTCGCCAACGACGAGTATACTCGTGGTCTTTGTAACCCCAGGCTGCACATCCGCGCCGGCTTCTGCCGCGCGGTCAGCGGCTTGCCGGCGTGGAACCTGCAAAGCGCCCGTGAAAACGATTGACTCGCCAACCAAAGCACCATCGCCGTCGCCGGCACGTCGGATCGCAACGCCCGCCCCCGTGGGTCGCCTCACCAGTTTTAGCCACTGGGCCAGATCGTGGCCCGTCTCCTCCATTGCCTTCAGCAAAATCAAACCTGCTGTGCGAGCATCTTCGAGTGCGTCATGGTGTTGAAACGTGATGCCACAGTGATGCGCGACGTTGGCGAGGCCGTAGCCGCGTTGCGCGAATTGTGGCCAAGCCCGGCGGGCGACGCGCGCACTGTCTAACCAAGTGCAGGTCATCGCTGGAGAACTGCATTCTTCGCATGCCTGTTGGAATGCGACCCGGTCGAAATGCGTATGGCAAATTACGAATTCATCGGTGGTCCAAGCGCAAAGCCAGTCGTGCAGCTGACGAAACGTCTTCGCGTCGCGAACGGCGCCCTCGTCGATCCCGTGGATACTGACATTCGTCGGGTCAAACCACGTTTGCGGATTGACGAGCATGCTTTCGCACCGAGACTCTCGGCCATCCTCAAACAGGACTAATCCGATCTGGCAGATGCTTCCCATGTTAGGATTCGCCGTCTCAACGTCGACCGCTACAAACCTCATAAACTTCCCCGCCGCGAAACGCCGCGTGGTATTGTAAGTTACGATAGGGCATTTTGACCATGGCCCGATAGGAGGCGACAAATGCTCGTCACGCCCTCGATGCGTAATGGGCCTCCATGAGGTCGACGGCGTCGACGATGCTATAAAGTCGCTGCTTCATGTCACGGCCGTAGTATCGCCTCACGCTGGTTTTGCACCGTACGTTGGTCTGCTTCGTCATGTCAGGAATCTGTTGGCCCGGCCACAGTTCCGTAAGCAGCTTCTGGAGTTGGCCCGATCGACAGAAACCGTCCGCCTGCTGAGCGCGCTCGACACGCCGCGCCGGTGATCGATTCAGGATTTTGGCCGATGTGGCAGATTCACAAGCGCGTAGATGAAAATCTACGCAGCAAATCCGTAGTGACGCGAGGCCTGCGCGTGCCGTTCCCGGGACCCGGCGCACCCGAATTCTTCCCGATAGAATATCGCGGATAGCGTCGGAGCGCCTGTAATGCTCGTTGAGAAGAAAGCGTGTGCTCCAATCCTCCGCCGACATGCCGTCCTCAAAGTCGCTACACTCGAGCTTCGCGATTGCGCCAACCGTTGCGTCGACGGAGGTCAGGCTCACTTTTTGGCCCACCATTTCGACCGCGCCGGCGGCAGCCCATGCCGAGATGCCGAGCGGATGGCCGACCCGGCCCTCGAGCCTACGCAATGCATCCGCGACATCTATCGCTACATCTCCCCCAACACCGACTTTCGGGCGTTGCCGACCGTCGATGTAAATGCCGCGCTCGCGGAGCAGCCAGTTCTCAAACGCATCGTCGATAACGTTTATCACCGCGCCGTCGACCGACGTTATCCGGCCGAGAAGTCGGTACCCGGCCCGCGTCGCAAACATGGAATGGACTGGGTGGTGCTGGTGGGGGTTGGGATTGCGGCCCGCGATCGACGAGAAGACCGCTTCCATAGCTTTGGGCCAATCACAGATTATCCGGTGGGCAGCGTCCATCACTCCTGCTGATTCCTCACAAGAGATCTCGTAGTTGATCAAGAGGCGGCTATAGAGTTTCTCCTTCGGCCCTACCGGCAGGTCCTTTTCGGGCGGCTCCGTGGCGAGCGCCCCGATTTTCGACAGGACCGTGAGTAGAGCTTCAAGATCTAGCTTCCCGAAGGGTTCAGGCAGGGGATCAAGATCGCTATTCGGTTCATCGCTCAGCTTCGGACCGGATTGCAAAATCCGCATGATGGCGAGCGAAACGGCAATCGCCCCGTTGGGTGCTTCCGTCGTCGCCATCTCGGTCATGCTCCGGCCGCAGGCGCACGCCCAAGGCTTGGTCTTGCGAGACTGCTCGAGCGGCTCACCGCATTCATCACAATTTTCTACGAGCAGGGTTCGATGCCGCGGGCAGGCGCAAACCTGCAGGATTTGCCAAGCCTGGTAATGAATGCGCTGTTCGGGCGGCCCGTCCTCGGCGAGGCAAGTCGGGCAGAAGCGGAGGCGCTCCGGCCGGAGATGCCACCCACGGATCAGGTGGCCGAGCAAAGAGACAACACTACCCCTCCTTCGCACACCTTCGCGTACCGTCCAGCGCATGGAGTCGAAATCCGCCGCGTCTTGGCCCGCCAGCATTGCCAGTCTTTCGAACTTCGCCTGCACGCTTCCGGGCGTTACGTTGAGGAGGCCCGTAGCCCGACGAAATGGCGCGAGGCCTTCGTAGCGAGTGCAGGCGGCAAAGCGACGTTCGAAGCCATAGATGCTCTCGCCGAAAACCGGCATCGGGCACCTCGGAAAAGGGGAAATGACGACACTCACTTGAATAGCCCATTGCGATCGAAGGGGTTGCCCTTCACGCCAGGCATCTTCGGGAGGCGATAATAACCCGCAGCAAGATCATCCCACGTGATGAGCTTCCCCCGATTGCGGAGCGCACGACCAACCGCGATGCGTAGGATCGCGCGCAGTCGGCGCAGATTGCCGTCAGTGCACGCGAATAGGGTCCGAGCAGTTTGCTCGTCCGACAATTCCGATCGTTCGTTGAACGGGAGTTGCAGATCGATCTTGGCAAGCAGCGCCCGCCAAGCCAGTCGGCTTGCCTTATCCTCCCAGTCGTAGGCGGTGATCACGGTCGGCTCTTCACTCAGGCTATGCAGTTGCTCGTCCGCTTGAATGATCCCGATCGTTTCTGGCATGCCTGCCAGCACGAACGGCACATTTGTCGTCTTGATGATATCCTTAAGCCAATCGGCGACGTCGCTCTTTCCCTTGGCACCCTCCTCCCGGACGTGCTGAAACTCGTCCGCGATGACGAGTTCAGTCTTCAAATCGATCAGCGTTTCCTTGATACG
Organism: Sphingomonas bacterium; assembly: GCF_028292965.1. Classification (GTDB taxonomy): domain Bacteria; phylum Pseudomonadota; class Alphaproteobacteria; order Sphingomonadales; family Sphingomonadaceae; genus Sphingomonas. The sequence goes on from NZ_JAQGLG010000139.1 coordinate 40,403, forward strand.
CTGAGTGAGCGCGGTGCGGCTGCCCCGTAGCGAGGCTGGCCCGGCAAGCGCCGTTAGAAATACCTCGGCCGCACCCTTAAGCGTTGGGCTGGGCGGAAAGGGAACATAGACCACCTGCCGAGTGATGGTGACCACGTTGCCGTCGACGATGCGCTCCGGCGGATTGTCCTCGGCGTAGCGCTTTAGGAATGCGCTTTTGCCGACACCCTTCTCCCCGACAACGACGAGGCACATGGCTTCCGCGCCCTCTTTCGAGCCATCGCGGAGTTCTTGCATCGCGTCGAGGAACTCATCGGTAAAACCGCGAGGAATGAAGATCGCATTGGCCGCCCTCTTGCGCTCCTCGTCGGATACCGCCTCCCAGTCGAGAGTTGGGTCTTGGCGCCGCACAGCACTCCTCCGGATCACGCCCTTACCTCGTCGTTGTAGAAATCGATTTCGTCGCCCGTGGCGGGCATAATTATTTTCGGAGTCGCCCTGCGACCGCGGCCACCGGGCTTGGCTCTCTTCTGGTTCAACACCGCTGCGGGATCATCGCCGCGCTTGTATTTTGGGGTGGCAGCAACCGGCTTCGGCATAGTTCGCGCAGCGAAGTCGATGTCGTCCTCGTCGGGCTCGAACTCGCTCGGGAAGGGCAGACCGCCGCTCCCGGCGGTCAGGGAGGAATGAGACTTGGGGACGGATATACTCGTCTCCACGGCGACCTGCTGGCGCCGATCCTCGAAGCTGCCTTCCGGCGTCGTACGAACGCTGTCTCCGTAGGGAGCGATACCACCGATCTGACGGATCCGGGCGATACGGACCATGCTGCGCACTCGAGTCGAGCCCGGTGTGTCACGGTCCAGATCGGCGATCAGTTTCGACTTCGCGGCGTCGAGTGCCGCGAAGTCGATAGTGCCCATCGCGTCGTCGCGCATCATTTTCACGATGGAGGTGTGAGCCCAAACTGATAGGCCGCGGGCGTATTCCCGTGCACGCCTCTCGACGGATACGCGCAGGTGCATCGTCTCCTGTCCGCGGGCGTGCGGCAGATAGACGTGGATATGATCGACGTTCGATGGATCGTAGCGGAACCGCACGACGACATCTCCGCGCGGATTTGTCGACGCCTTCAGGAAGTCCGGGTTTGATAGAAGCCCCATGACCTCCGGCGACGTGAAGAAGAGGTGTTTCCAGCGGATGCCGTCGCGTCGTAGCACCCGATGCTCGATGCGACCGAAGAGCGGCAGAAGCTTGTCGATGTTCTCAACCTGCCTCGGCCTGTAGTTGGCAATCTTCTGATTCCAGCGCCGGAGTGGGACATCCTTGATGCCGTGATGGTAGCGACGAATATAGACATCGATCAGCCACTGATGGATTTTCTCCAACAGCTCTTCGTAGGTGATGACCGCGTTCTTTTTCGGATCATAATCATCGCGAGCGACGACGTTGGAGAAGGTCGTGCCGCGCTGCTCCTGGAGCAACGTACGGTTCAGGGTGCCCAAGAACCGCTCAATACCGCCCTTCAATCTGCCCTTGCGCCCGGCTTTCGCCTCGATCTCCTTGATCGGCAGATCGACGGCAAGAGCCCTCATATCGTGGTTGATGTTCTCAGCGCCACGATCCACGGAAAGCTTCTTTGGACGACCAAAGACCGGCCACGAACCTTTGATGTCCCAGATGCCAGCATCGGCGTACATGCGCACATAGTTCTTGGTCAGCATGCCGTTTCGCATGCACTGCATGACCGTGTGCACGCTCGGTGGGTCAAATCCGACATGTGCCCCCCATGGCATCGCAGTGCATCGATCCGCACCGATGACGACGGTAGGCCGTCCGAGCGGCGCGCCGGTCAGGCTGTCGACGACGAACAAGTCGCAGGTTGTGTGATCCATCTCGATCTCGTCGAGCGGTTCTTCCGGGCGCGAACGATATTCGACTGGACCGACAGCGTCGTAGGCTTTGTCGGCGCCATAACGCCTCCGGATCACCTCCCCGCGCGGAAGGCTAGCAATTGCATTCTCGACGGCTTTGCGACCGGGAAGTGTCAGCTGATCCTCAGGGTCGCGCTCCTCATTACTTAGCCGAACTCGATTTCGGGACACGGAGATGACCGAGTCCACCGAACGCCGCTCCAGGGTAAGGTAGACTTCCTGGATCGCGGCATGGATAATCTTCGACACTTCGAACGACACACGCGACGAACGGTTACCCTTGAAGGAATGCTGAGGCACGTAATCGGCGAGGGTAGTTTCATCGGCGGTTCTGCCGCCACCGGCCGCACGTCCGTCGCCCCTCTTTTGCCAACGCTTCACCAGGTAAGGCGCCGGCGGCTGGGGATCGAAAATCCGAGCGGCGACATGAGCAATCGCTTCCTTCACCTTCGCTTCCGCAGGTCGATAGGTGAGGCCTCGCGCTTTGAGCTCGTCCGTGTAAGCGATGGCTCGACGGCCATCTTCCACGACAGCGTTCGGTAGCATGCCGAGGTCGGCGGTTGCGGCGGCGTATGCTTGTTCTTTCTCCGACGCATTTCCGCGCACGATCCGCGCTTCGCCCAGGCCGATCAGGCCAGCCAACTCTTCATCGGTGAGAGTGAGCAGTTCGCCTGTACGCGGATCCTCGAAGTCGAGATATTCTCCACGCCGGCGGACCATCGCCCATGACGACGATTTATAATTGAGCCGGTCTTCCAGAGTGATGTCGAAGCGCGGTGTGAGCGCCGCGATTTCCTGGGCGATCGTCATGTAGAAGACCTTCGAATCTGAAGGCCGCAAAACACCGCCGGGCGTCGATCTATGAGAGGCGACCGTATAGCATCTTCAACTGAACCAAAGGGTAATGTGCGCCGTCGCGGCGGTCCCGAATTGCGATTCCACAAAAGGCTTTCGAGAGTGAGAAATTTGCTAACGTCGAAATCGACAAGTCGGCCGGCGATCATCGCCAACAGATTCTCCCATGAGCCGCGCGCGTTCTGGTGATCTCGACCACTCGTAGTCCGCTCGATCAGCTCTATGGCAGTAATCGGCCCATCATCGAGGATCGACGATGTTCGCAGTCGGAGGTCGAGATCAATCTCTTCATCAGGCACGAGTTCGCGCCAGAGCAAGTCCGTGTTCGAACGAAGCGGCTCGGCAAGGAGCGCGCTCTCCAGGGTTACGCTGTAGCGCCAGCCCGGATGGCGCTCGACCTCATCCCGAATTGAGAGCAGCTCAGAAATAACATCAGGCTTCCTGCATTCTGCATCCTGTTTTGTTTCGTGGAGTTCGGCACGACCGTCGATCACAACGGCGAAGTCGGGAGCCCTACGACGCATGCGGCCCTCTTCCAACACACGCAACCAAACCGGCTGAGCGCGCACGACCGTCGCCCGAGGTTCAAGCTGGACGACTTTGAGAAACCGGGTTTCCGATTGGGATTCTGAGACCCGCATCCCGAGTGGGAGTGTTGAGTAGATTAGCGATGTATTGCGGCGACGGCTGCGGGTGTGCACGCGGCGCACCGGTTCAGGACTGATGGTGATGCCGCCTGGCCAAGTGGCGGCATCGGCCAACGGGAAGGCGTCCGCGCGATTGGGCACGCTGGGCGATGCGCTCGAACCGCTTTTAAGGACATCGTTTTGCATTGAACTCTCTGCCTCAGGTGTCAGGCGTATATCGTGCGCTTGACCAGCAGCGTCAAGTAAAGCGAGACTAACACTACAGACCTCAGTGTTGAGTTTAACTCAACACTGAGCATTATGGCTTAGATCGCATCACAAACTAACACCGAAAGATAGTTAACGTGAATATATCTCTTGCGCGTGCTCCTAATACCAGCATAGGGAGACCTAAGAAGGCCCACGATTCGTGTATTCTGCGGAATTACTATTTGGAGATATGATAGAGTGCGCTTTCGTTTCATCCTAATCGGATCATCGCAAGCGTTGGTGGGGCGTGTGGACGTTGGCAGCTCGTTCGAGCTCGCAGCACTCATGAGTACCGCGCGGTTTGTGCCTCTTGAGACAGAAGACAATGATACTGGCGAAGTTCGCATTGCCCTAATACCAGTTGTCCGAATTCAGGTGATTCTAGAAGAATAAAATAGATATCATGTAGTATTGAAACAGATCATCAAATTAAACTAGAGAGGAGAAAAAATGCGAGATAAATTCATAGCCAAACAGGCATCTTTTCGCGCAAATGATATGCGTAAACTCATAAATTTTAACAGGCATAGCGGGCTGGAGCTTTATGATAGCTACAAAAGAAATGGAATTTTCCATACGCACGAGACGGATGTAGCTGCGGCAATCGGAATTCAAGCTCTTGACGCCATAACAAAAGCGGGTATTTCGGAGGGCCTTGTTCAAGGATACTTGAGCGAAATCGTCATCGATGGCCTCGTCTCCCTCGCGATGAAAGCCGAACTTTGGCAATCCCTAGGGGCGCCAGAAAGCGTTGCGCGCTGCCGGAGCTGGATCAGTGAGGGATCGGATCAAGCTCGCAAACGCCGAATCCAAGAACTGCTCGGCGTTCAAGAGCGCCGTTCGAACCGGTTTCTTTTGCTGAGCGGCGACCGTGAGCCGACGACCACCGACGATATCGCGAAACTGTATGCGCGAGCCGACGAGCCGCTGAGGACGATTGTCGACGCATTGGCGCTTGCGAAAAGAGTCGAAGCCCTCGGCACGGGTGCGCTTTTCACACTCGAGCTAGAGCAAATGACATGACGAGCGCAAACGATACGAGTGACCGAAAATTCTGGGGGCACATCGGGTTGCGGTTCCCCGGCGCCACTCACACGAAGAAATTTCCTATCACCGCGGGCACAGTACATAAGCTGCGCCTGAAAATGTATTGGGGGCAAGGCGGGTCCCAATGGACCGCCGTAGAAACCTTAAACAACCGGGTTCTCGTATTCCAACCGAAACAGATGCAGCGCATTTGGTTGCTTGATAGTGCCAGTGAAGGCCCGACGGATGATTTCGCGTTGGAAACCACCATGGCGGATTATGCCGGCATTCCGACAGAACTTTATCGGCTGATGGCGCAATGGGCCGACGGCGGGGATGACTTTGAGCGTAACCAGTCAGCAGCTAAGCGAGAGGCAGCGCTTACCCTGATCAAGCGTGGTGGCTTCTCGGAACGCCCGCAGGACTTACGCGCTCTTCTGCGGCACACGGTCATCCATTTCGTCGACGGCACGACGACGAGTTACGAAGCCGACCGCCAGAACCTCGATAACATCGTCGAGCTTGGAGAGGATTCCAACACTGAGATCGTGGACATTTCAGCGAGTAAAGGCGATGAATGCTATTGTCCCGTCGACATGTTGCGCATGATCGACATTCCCTTGATTGAATTAGAGTCGGGGCAATCAGAGACGCAAGTCGGATTTGACGAAGAGGTTGTCGCGTGAGCGCCAAACTTCGAAAAATCCGAGCAAATGCGGAGCGTGTTCGCGTAGCAGTGGTCCAGACGCCAGCACGTCGAAGCAAAGATATCTTGGCTGAATGGATGGTCAAACAGAAAGAATATTCTAAAATGAGGTGGGCGGCGAAAGGACGATTCTCGAGTTCCTATGAGTTGATCTCCTACCTTTCCGACGAGCTTCCCAAAGGACGGCGGACTCGTGTGGCAATTGCTGAAGATGCCCAAATCCCTGTCACGACGTTGTATTACCTCGTTAGGTCGGGCCAAGTGCCACGCGCGCCCGTCCGCGATGCATCCAAGGCTGCCTAGCCACTGTTCCTGCTTCGACTGCGAAACTTGGATCGGTTGGGATCGCCGCGCTTGCTGCTGTCGCCAGGGCTCGCATTCCTAGGCCGATGTTCAAGTCATCTAAGCGAGGTCGTCTTCGTAGGGCTCATTTATCTGACCATTTAAGAGCCTCGTCCTCATCGCGTTCACTCTGAAATCAACTTAGACAGCTATAGCGCCCCTTTCGCCGCGATCCCACGTAGCTAACGAGGCCAGCCGCCTTGAGTCCGGCGATATCGCGACGTGCCGTCTTGGGGCTAACGCTCCAAACGGTTTCGATCTCACTTGCGGCGCAGCGATAACCCTGACCGACTCGGTCCAGAAACCAGTGTTGCCGTTCGTTGAGGTCAGCTGGATCAGGGTCATTCATAGGGTCACGTTTAGGGTCGCTTCCAGGGTCATTGGGCACACGCGGTGGTGGCGGGAAATCAGCGGCATTTTCCCCAGCGATATAGGCTGCGCGCGCAGCGGCCAGTGAATAGCGATCTACCGAGCTCCCCAACCCGCTCGCTGCCGGCCGTTCGATAAGGCCGAGCACGAAAGCCCGAATTACGGGCGACGACACCATGAGCCGTAAGAAAAATACAGTGTCGGGGCCATGTTGCCCTGACAGCCAATGCTTGGCCGCACGTTCGCTCGCATGGGTCTGCTGCATCAGCAACTTGACCGCACGATGGCTGTTGCCATGCTCCTTTTGCAGGAGTTCAGCCATCGTCCGGGCATAGGTTTCATGGTCGCTCAAGACGCCAGTCCATGCTGGTAATTTCCTGCCCCTTTTCGGCAACATCTTCCGCCTCCTCCAACGGTAAATTGGTGCGGCTGAAAATGACGGCAGGGACCCGAAGATCTCGTGGCGATCGTTCGCCCGGCTCACCCTGATCTTAAATGCGTGATCAAGCGGAGGGAGGGCAACAATTGCCGATTTATGATCCTCTCAGTGACGATAGGTCATCGCCGCCGTGCCAAGGAGTCCGGGCTGCGGAATATGTCCGCATGTCGACGGATCACCAGAAATATTCAACCGAAAACCAAGCCGATGCGATCCGGCACTATGCCGATGCGCGCGGCATTGGGATCGTGCGCACGTACGCCGATCAAGGCAAGAGCGGGCTCAAGATCGAAGGACGCGACGCGCTGCGCCAGTTGATCGACGATGTTCAGGCGGGCGACACTGATTTCACGATGGTCCTGGTGTACGATGTCAGTCGATGGGGCCGGTTCCAAGACGCCGACGAAAGCGCCTATTATGAGTATATCTGTCGCCGCGCTGGAATCGCGGTGCAATATTGCGCTGAGCAGTTCGAGAATGACGGAAGCCCGGTTTCGACGATCGTCAAAGGCGTCAAGCGCGCAATGGCCGGCGAGTATAGCCGTGAACTTTCGACCAAGGTGTTTGCCGGCCAAGGCCGTCTGATCGAAAAGGGCTATCGCCAAGGCGGTCCCGCCGGTGTCGGCCTGCGGCGCACGCTGATCGACGAGTCTGGCGCAGTGAAGGGAATTCTCGGACGCGGCGAACATAAGAGCATCCAGACCGATCGCGTGATTTTGACGCCCGGCCCCGACGAGGAAGTTGAGCTTGTGCGGAGCATTTACCGGGCCTTCGTCCATGCCCGGCGCAATGAAGGCGAGATCGCGCACGATCTCAACGCACGCGGCATACCCACCGATCTGGGCCGTCCTTGGAGTAGGGGAACGGTCCACCAAATTCTGATCAACGAGAAATATGTCGGGGACAATGTCTGGAACCGCCGCTCATTCAAGCTGAAGAAGAAGCGGGTCCGTAATGTCCCCGAGATGTGGATTCGCTCGCCTGGCGCGTTCGAGGCCATTGTCGACCGGGAGTTGTTCGATGCCGCTCGGACGATCATAAACGCCCGTTCCTTCTCGCTGAGCGACGAGGACATGCTGCAGGCGCTGCGACATCTCTATCAGCAGTGCGGTCTGCTCTCAGGGATCGTCATCGACGAATGCGACGGCATGCCTTCCAGCAGCGCATATAGTTCTCGGTTTGGAAGCCTATTGACCGCTTACAGCCTCGTCGGGTTCACGCCCGAGCGGGACTATCGCTATGTCCAAATCAATCGCGCGTTACGTAAGCTTCATCCCGACGTTTTGCGCAAGGTGGTTGATGGCCTCCGATCATTCGGTAGCGAGACGTGGCAGGACGAGGCGAACGATCGGGTGGTCGTCAACGGCGAGTTCAGCCTATCGGTTGTGATCGCTCGCTGCTTGCAGACCGAGACCGGTCTTCTGCGCTGGAAGCCGCGTTTTGACACCTCTCTCAATCCCGACATTACGATCGTCGTGCGAATGGACGGCGCCAACCAGGCTCCGCTGGATTATTACCTTTTCGCGCGCATCGAACGGCTATCCGAGAAACTACGTCTTGGTGAAGACAATGCCCTCGATCTCGACGCCTACCGCTTCGACGATCTTGACCTACTCTATGCCATCGCCGCGCCCGATTCCTTGCCGGAGGCCGCCTGATGTCCGCCGTGCGTCCCAATCGAACCGAGATGGTCCCAATCGCGCGGATCACGGTCCTGAACCCTCGCGCCCGCAACAAGCGCCAGCACCGTGAGATCGTCAACAATATCGAGGCGATCGGCTTAAAACGCCCGATCACGGTGAGCCGTCGCGACGGCCCTGGTGGTCCGCGCTACGACTTGGTGTGCGGCGAAGGCCGGCTTGAAGCCTTCCAGATGCTCGGTCAGACCGAGATCCCCGCCGTCGTGATCGAAGCGAGCGAGAACGAATGTCTGGTGATGAGTCTCGTCGAGAATATCGCAAGGCGTACGCCGCGACCGATCGACATCATGCGAGAGATTGGTGCGCTCAAGGCGCGGGGTTACACCGATGTTGCGATAGGGGAGAAGATTGGCGTCGGCGCGTCCTGGGTCAATATGATCAGTTCGCTTCTCGAACGGGGTGAAGAGCGCCTCGTCTCGGCGGTCGAGACGGGTCTCATTCCGATCACGCTGGCAATGGAAATATCCAAGGCGGAATCGGAAGAGTCACAGAATCTGCTGCTTGATGCCTATGAGACGGGAAAATTGAGGGGCAAGAAGCTGGCAGCCGTCAGACGCATCCTCGATCTTCGCATGAGGGCGCAAGGCAAAGGCCTCCCGACTGGAAGGCTTGGCCGGAAGGGTCACAGTCGCCGCCTCACTGCCAATGATTTAATGCAGGTCTATCAGCGTGAGGCGGAAAAACAGCGCCTGCTAGTCAAGAAATCGGATTTCACCCAGACGCGTCTGCTCTTCGTCGTCGAGGCGATCAAAGACCTGTTGGCCGAAGAGAGTTTTATCAACCTCCTTCGCGCGGAAGGGCTCGCTACAATGCCCCGCGCCTTGTCCATGCGTATTGCGGGAGAGAATGATGACTGGCGCGCTTGACCATCATCCTGTCGGCCAGGACGCCGGCATTCGCATAGCGTTCGACCGAAATTTCCTCACCGTCCCTGTCAATGCCATTGTACCCCTCAAGACCCTGCCCGACGGCGCGCGTGAAAGCCGGGCCTTCTCACAGGTTCTAAGCTCGGTGCGTGCCATAGGTCTGGTCGAAGCTCCAGTTGTTGTCGCCGGTGATGCGGGTTCCGGCGTCTATTTTCTGCTTGATGGGCATCTACGTATCGAGGTGTTGAAAGAGCTCGGCATCACCGAGGTGGAGTGCCTAATTGCCACCGACGACGACACGTACACCTATAACAAACGCGTCAACCGAATACCGCCGATCCAAGAGCATCGGATGATCGCCCGGGCCATGCAACGCGGCGTTTCCTCGGCTGATATCGCTGACGCTCTCAATCTTCAGGTCCAGTCGGTTCTCAGGCGCTCGCGCTTGCTCCAAGGCATAAGCGCCGAAGCCGCCGAGATGCTCAAGAACACCCCCTGCTCGATGAAAATCTTCGACATCTTGCGGCAGATGTCCTCGGTCCGGCAAATCGAGGCGGCCGACTTTATGATCGGGCAAAATAATTTCTCGGTGATGTTTGCCCGTGCGTTGCTTGCCGCCACACCAGAGGGCCAACTCGTTGCTACGAAGAAGGGTCGGGGCAACGGTGCGCCGACTCCGTCAAGCCAGCAGATTGCCCGGATGGAGCGTGAGTTGGCGGCGCTCCAGACCCAGGTCAAGTCTGTAGAGGAGACCTATGGCATCGACACTTTGCATCTGACGGTGGCGCGCGGTTATGTCGCTAAGCTGCTCGCCAATGGGCGTGTCACACGGTGGCTCGCAAACCATCGCCTGGAATATTTAAGTGAGTTCCAAAGGATCGCCGAGATCGATTCCATCGCTCCAATGGTTGACAGTTCCGAGGGTCGAGCGCCGCAAGGTGAGTGACCGGAAATCGGTCTTTCGTTCATCCGGCGTGCCTCTTCGGTCTCCAGACCGCCATATCCTTGGTGTCGTGCATGCCATGTTGGCATTGAATCGTCGCGGCTTGTGCCGCAAACAAGCTCGATGCGGGGGCCGAATGAAATAGACGCGTTCATCGCTCAGTGGCGGGACACCGGCGGGTCCGAGCTCGCGAATACGCAGAGTTTCATCAACGGCTTATGTTGGCTAATCGGCGTTGAGCCACCGCAGGGAAGCCGCACCGACGACGGCTATAACGACTATGTGTTCGAACGCCGCGTGTTCCAAGATAACGGCGACGGTACTACCAGCTTCGGGCGTATCGACGCCTACAAGCGTGATTGCTTTATTCTAGAGGCGAAGCAAGGGAGCGAGGCTGACCGTGCGGCGGAGGCGCGGGGTGACGCTGACCTCGACCTGTTTGGGCAAACAGCTTCCACACGGATCAAGCGCGGCACTGCACGGCGTGGAACGCCGGGCTGGGCCAAGGCTATGGTGCAGGCCAAGGGGCAAGCTGAACGCTATGCCAAGGCACTTCCTACCGAACACGGCTGGCCGCCTTTCCTGCTCGTCGCCGATATCGGTTATTGCATCGAGGTCTACGCTGATTTCACCGGCACTGGGAAGGCCTATGCCCAGTTCCCGGATCGATCGCGCTACCGCATCATGTTGGAGGATCTGCGCGACCCGAAAGTCCAGGCTCGCCTTGCCGCGATCTGGGTCGCGCCGAAGACGCTCGACCCAGCAATTCAGTCCGCCAAGGTCACCCGCGAGATCGCTGACTTACTTGCTCGCGTCTCGAAACGCCTGGAAGCACGCGGCTATAAAGCCGAGGCGGTCAGTGGCTTCCTGATGCGCGTGCTGTTCACGATGTTCGCCGAAGATACCGAGGTGCTGCTGCCGAAGGACAGCTTCAAAACCTTGCTTCGCGAGCATGTTGGCAGCCCGCATCACCTGCACCATTCACTCACGGCGCTTTGGCAGGCGATGGACAAGGGCACGTTCGCGCCAGCGCTTCGTCAGCCGGTGAAGCGATTCAACGGATATCTGTTCAAGAATGCTGAGGCGATCGAACTCGATGGCGAGGAACTGTTGATGGCGGTGTAAAATGCCCCGGAACGGACATTTGAAAATTCCCCACTACTTCTGATTGGCCCTTGTCCGGGGCGAGCCCCGGACAAGGGCCAAAGCAAAATATCGGGCCTGGTCCTCCTGACGGGAGGCGATGCCGCGATGAAGAAGCTTG
>NZ_JAQGLG010000163.1 GCF_028292965.1 Sphingomonas bacterium
TCGGTGACGCTGGCGAGGTTCTGCCCTCACCCTTCCGACCCTTCGGGTCTCCCTCCCTCTCCCAAAGGGAGAGGGATTAACTCACTCCACAGGCAGCCTGTCGAACGTCATGCCCTTGCCGCCGACCGGCAGGCTGAAGATCATGCCATCCTCACCGACGATGATCGCGCCATCGAAATTGCGCCGCGCCTTGCCGAGAAAGGCCGGGTAGGCGCCGCGGAATGGGAGCGGCGGCAGGATGTGGCTGAACACGAGATAGCGTGCGCCCGCGGCCTGCGCCTCCTGCGCGGCAACTTCGGGTGCGGTGTGATAGGTCAGGATGTCGCGGGTGATCTGCGCGGTGCCGGCCTGGTGTTGCGCGACCAGCGCGGTGGTCATCAGCTTGACCAGTTCGGGCTGGAGACCTTCATGCACCAGCAGATCGGCGCCTTTGGCATTGGCGACCAGCGCGGGGGCTGCGGCGGTGTCACCGCTGAACACTGCCGATCGGCCCTTGTAATCGAACCGGTAGCCGACCGCAGGCTCGACCGGGCCGTGATCGACGCTGAACGCGGTGACGCGCAGGCCGTCATGGTCGTACACCACGACATTGTCGTTGGAGCCGCGTGGCGGCGGCGTGAAGGTGCGGGCCACGCCACCGGCGCCGCCGGGCGGCGCGACGGCGGGGCCATGGTGGGCGGTGCGATAGCCGGAATCGAGGCGGTAGGCGGCGTCGAAACCAGCGACGACGCTATCGACGCCCGGCGGACCATAGACCGGCAGCGGCGAGGTCGCGGCGTTGGTGGTCCAGCGCAGCAGCATCATCGGGCCGAGGCCGTCGATATGGTCGGAATGGAAATGGGTCAGGAACACCCCCTCGATCCGGCCATTGGGGATGCCCATCAGCGAAATGTGCTTGGCGGCACCTTCGCCGGAATCGACCACGAAGATATGCTTGCCGGCGATCACGACGCTGCACGGACCGGCGCGACGCGGGTCGGGCAGCGGCGCGCCGGTGCCGCACAGCGCGACATGCAGGCCGTCGGGCAAATCCTTGATGGTGTCGACGCCGGCGCGATGCGCAAAGGCCTGGCCGAGGAGCGCGGCGCCGATCTCCCCCGAGAACGACGCCGCGCCGGCGACGAGCGCTGCGAGCACGAGGACAATGAACATTCCTCGCGCACGCATTCGCCGTCTCCTCGGTTATGCAGGATAAGTGTTATAATGGCATTAGCAATGCCAAAAGATTGCGCGCTTTGCGATCGGTGATAAGCTGGGCCGATAAGAGATATAAAAGGAGCGGCTCGGCATGCGGAACGTGATGCGCGCGGTGATCGGCCTGGTCGGGCTGTTCAATCTGGTCCTCGGGCTGGGCTTTCTGTTCGATCCGGCGCAGGCCGGCCTGCGCTTCTTCATCACCTCACTTGGCACGCAGGGCATGGCGACGATGCGCGCCGACTTCACCGCCTTTTTCGTGACCGGCGCGGTGTTCGCGCTGCTCGGCGCCTGGCGCGCGTGGCGCACCCCGTTGCAGGTGCCGCTGCTGCTGTTGAGCATCGCGATCGCCGGGCGTGTGGTGAGCCTGATCGCCGATGGCGCCCCCCCGATGGCCTTTCCGCCGATGATCGCCGAGGCGGTGATGATCGCGCTGCTCGCGCTGGGCTGGCGCAGCTTCGACGCGCAGGCGTGCGCGTGAAACGCTGGATCAAGATCACGCTCGGCACCGTCGCGGTGCTCGCGGCGGGTTTATATCTGTCGAAGGATTATATCCTGCTGCACCTGCCGGGCTGGCTCGCCCCGCATGTCTATCCCAACCATCCGGTGACGTGGCAGCAGGGGCCGGCGACATCCGCACTGCCGGTCGCGCAGCGCCCGCCCAACATCGTGCTGATCGTCGGCGACGATCTCGGTTACAACGATATCAGTTTCAATGGCGGCGGCGTTGCCGGCGGCCTGCTCAAGACCCCCAATATCGACGCGATCGGCCATGACGGGGTGAGCTTCACCGACGGTTATGCCGGCAACGCGACCTGTGCGCCGAGCCGTGCGGCGCTGATGACGGGGCGCTATCCGACGCGCTTCGGCTACGAATATACCCCGGCCGAGGCGCACCCGCCGAAATGGTTTCCCTCGAGCCTGGTGCGTGCCGATGTGCGCTTCGCACGCAACATCGCCAATTTCCCGACCGTGTGGGAGCACAAGACGATCTTCGACGAGGATGCGGCGCGCCTGCCGGCGACGACCGCCGACAAGGGCGTGCCGGCGAACGAGGTGACGATCGCCGGACTGTTGCGCGGCAACGGCTATCACACCGTCCATCTCGGCAAATGGCATCTCGGCGACGGGCGCGGGATGCGCCCCGAACAGCATGGCTTCGACGAGAGTCTCGGCTTCATGATCGGCGGCCAGATGTATCTGCCCGAGAACAGCCCCGACGTGGTGAATTCGAAGCAGGATTTCGACCCGATCGACCGCTTCCTGTGGGCCAATCTGCCGTTCAGCGTGCAATATAATGGCAGTCCGAACTTCGCGCCCGATCGCTACATGACCGATTATCTGACGACCCAGGCGATCAGTGCGATCCATGCCAACCGCAACCGGCCGTTCTTCCTGTACCTGGCGTATAACGCGCCGCATACGCCGCTCCAGGCGTCGAAGGCCGATTACGACGCGCTGCCGCAGATCAAGGATCACCGTACGCGCGTCTATGCCGCGATGATCCGTGCGCTCGATCGCGGCGTCAGGCAGGTGATGGCGTCGCTGAAGGCGGAAGGGCTCGACCAGAATACGATGGTGATCTTCACCAGCGACAATGGCGGCGCGCACTACATCGGCCTGCCCGACATCAACAAACCGTATCGCGGATGGAAGGCGACCTTCTTCGAGGGCGGCGTGAAGGTGCCGCTGTTCATGCGCTGGCCGGCGCAGATCAAGGCCGGGATGACGATCGCCGGGCCGGTGAGCCATTTCGATATCTTCGCCACCGCCGGCCGCGCCGCAGGCGCGACCTTGCCGCGCGACCGGGCAATCGACGGGGTCGACCTGATGCCGTGGGTCGAGGGGCACGCCACGGGCACGCCGCACCAGACACTGTTCTGGCGTGATGGGGCCTATCGCGTGGTACGCGATGGCGACTGGAAACTGCAGGCGCTCGACCTTCCGCACGTTTCTTTGCTCTATGATATGAAAGCAGATCCAGCCGAATATCGGGACGTCGCGCGTTTGCACCCGGATATCGTTACGCGGTTGACCGGTTTGCTCGCCCAACATGATAGACAGAGCGTTAAGCCCGCCTGGCCATCGCTAATACGGTCGCCGATCGCTATCGACCGGCCGTTAGGGACGAAGCCGCGCCCCGGTGAGACCTATATCTACTGGGCGAACTAGAACCAATGCCGGAGACACGATGAGCAACACAGACGCGCCCGAGGACGGGCGCCGCCTGAGGTCGAAGACCAGCCGCGACAAGATGGTTGCGGCGATGATCGAACTCGTCCGCGAGGGCGCGATCATGCCCAGCGCTGAACAGGTCGCCACGCGCGCCGAGGTCGGGCTGCGCACCGTGTTCCGCCAGTATAAGGACATGGAGACGCTCTACGCCGCGATGCTCGGCGGGCTGTCGCAATATTATGAGGGCTGGGCCAAGCCGCTGACCGCGCCCGACTGGCAGGGCCAGCTGGTCGAGCTGACCGAACGGCGCATCACTACCTATGAGCGACTGTTGCCGTTCAAGCGTGCCGGCGACGCGCACCGTCACATGTCGACGTCGATCGAGGCCGAGAATGTCCGTATGCTCGCGCTGATGCGCGCGCGTTTGCGGATGCTGGTTCCCGCAGACTTGAGTGACATGGTCGGGTTCGAAACGCTCGACCTGATCGTCAGCTTCGCGGCGTGGCAGCGGCTGCGCTCCGAACAGAATTTGTCGGTCGAGCAAGCACGCGATGTCGTGCTGGGGCACGTCGACCGTTTCATCGCGGAAGCGGCCTAGGATCCCGAATCCGAAGTTCGCTGGCTTCTAGTCTGGCATCAGTTCTCAACCGTCATGCCGGACTTGTTCCCACAGCTGTCCGGGATTTATGTTTGAGGTGGGGTGCACGGCAGACAAATCCTGAGGATTCTGCCAAGATCATGTTGTCGAGACATGATTTTTGGGAGGTCTGCCG
>NZ_JAQGLG010000170.1 GCF_028292965.1 Sphingomonas bacterium
TCGAGGGTGTCGATCTGTCACCGCCCGAGCCGGCCCAACACGGTTTCGGTTTTTAGACTAAAAGGCGTGTCCGCTTCGCCGCGGGCGGCCAGTATCAAAGATGTGCTTTGAAAACTGGAGCGGGCGAAGGGATTCGAACCCTCGACCCCAACCTTGGCAAGGTTGTGCTCTACCCCTGAGCTACGCCCGCTCTGGCGCCATCGCCCGGAGAGACCGGGCGGGGTAAGGCGGCGGCCTCTAGCAGCGACCGTCGAACCCCGCAAGCCCTGCATCGCAGAGTCCAAAAAGCCTTGGCTTGGCGGCCCTAGCAACCACATAAGGCGATATCGACGAGCAATGGCACACGCAAAGGAACGATCTTGGCTACCCTGGGAATGAGCACCGCCGAACGCGAAGCCGTCGAAGCCTTCCGCCGCGACGTCGTCGACCCGTCGATGACGAACCTCGTGCTGATCGATTTCTGGGCGGAATGGTGCGGCCCGTGCAAGGCGCTTTCACCGATCATCGAGAAGGTCGCGGCCGATTATGCGTCGAAGGGCGTGCTGCTGGCTAAGATCGATACCGACAAGAATCAGTTCATCGCCGCCCAGTTCCAGATCAAGTCGATCCCGACCGTCTATGCCATGTTCCAGGGCCAGCTCGTCGCCGACCTGTCGACCGCGCGGACCGAGACGCAGATCAAGACGATGCTCGACCAGATCCTGCGCCAGCTGCCGATCAAGAGCGAGGAGGCCGACGTCGAGGCCGAGCTCGAGCCGCTGATCGCCCAGGCCGAGCAGGTGCTGGCGGAGGGTGATGCCGAAGGTGCGCTGGCTGGCTTCCAGCAACTCTCCCAGATCGCGCCCGACCATCCTGGCATTGAATCGGGCCGCATCCGCGCGCTGGTCGCAACCGGCCGGCTCGACGAGGCTGAGGCCTCGCTCGCCGCCGTGCCGGAGGAAGCGGCCAATACGCCCGAGATCGAGCGTGCCCGTGCCGCGCTGACGCTGGCGCGGGACGCCAAGCCGGTCGATGATCTGTCCGGCCTGGCCGCCGATGTCGCGGCACATCCCGACGACCATACCATGCGCTTCGAGCTGGCCGGCGGGCAGATGGCGGCGGGCGATCGTGACGCGGCGGCCGATTCGCTGCTCGCGATCATCGCCGCCGAGCGCGACTGGAACGAGGGCGCGGCGCGTACCCAGCTGCTCAAACTGTTCGAAGTGGTCGGGTTGGAGGATCCGTGGGTTTCGGCACAACGCCGCAAGCTCTCGGCGATCCTGTTCGGATGACCACCGCGACGAAGACCATGCGCCTGTCGGTCTTCCCGCTAGCCGGCGCGTTGCTCTTCCCGGGCATGCATCTGCCGCTGCATATCTTCGAGCCGCGATATCGCGCGCTGGTCAGCGACGCGATGGCGCGCGACCGGCGCATCGGCATGATCCAGCCGCGTCCGGGTCCGGAGAGCGACCGGCCGGCGCTGTTCGATATTGGCTGCGTCGGCAAGATCGCCGAGGTCGAGGCGCTCGATGACGGGCGCTACAACCTGATTCTGCAGGGCCTGTCGCTGTTCCGCATCGCGCGCGAGCTCGACGTCACCACGCCATTCCGCCAGGTCGAGGCCGAATTGCTGGCGCAGGAAAGCGACCAGACGCTGTCGCTGTCGCGCCGCGCCGCGCTGGAGATCGAATCGCGCCGTTTCGCCGATGCGCAAGGTTATGCCGTCGACTGGGAGGCGGTGACCCGGCTCGATGACGAGGCGCTGGTCAACGGCATCGCCCAGATCGCGCCGTTCGACGTCGCCGCCAAACAGGCGCTGCTCGAAGCCGACGAGATCGAGGAGCGCGCCGAGCTGATCATCCAGCTGATGCAGTTCTTCAGGCGGCATGATGGTGAGGATTCGGTGACGCTGCAGTGAGTGAGGGCGCGGCATAATGCCGTTTTACTCGCTCTTTTCTCGTCACCCCGGACTTGTTCCGGGGTCCACCGTGCCGCAAACTAAAAGGTCAATGCGCGTGCGGAGCGGTGGATGCCGGAACAAGTCCGGCATGACGATTGAGCTTGTGGGTAGCAACGCTTTGCCAAGCTTGGTCCTGGCAGCACTGGCCCAGCCTAGACCGTCAGGCCCTGCAGCAACCGCGGCACGTCGCCGCTTTCGCCGCGTGCCTCGGCCATGAAGCGGTGCTTGAGCGGCGGGAGTTTCTCCACCGCCGACAAGCCGAAGCGGCGCACGACGCTGGCCGTGCGGCCCGGGATACCGAACAGGCGGGTCAGGCCGTCGGTGGCGATCGACACCATCAGCGTGTCGAGACTGCGCCAGCGGTCGTAGCGGGCGAGCAGTTGCGCGTCGCCGAGGTCCAGCCCGAGGCGTTTGCCCTCGACCAGCACCTCGACCAGGGTCGCGACATCGCGGAAGCCGACATTGACGCCCTGGCCCGCGATCGGATGGATGCCGTGCGCGGCGTCGCCGACCAGCGCGAGCCGCTCGGCGGTGATCTTGGCGGCGTGGTGGAAGCTGAGCGGATAGCTCGACCGGGGGCCGAGCGGGCCGAGCTTGCCGAGGAACCCGCCCATCATCTTCTCGGCTTCGGCGAGCACGCCGCGATCGGACAGCTTCATCATGCCCGCCGCATCGCCGCCCTTGACCGTCCAGACGATCGCCGAGCGATGGCCTTGTTCGTCATCGTTGAGCGGCAGGATGGCGAACGGACCCTGCGGATAGAAAATCTCGAACGCGACATTCTCGTGGCTGCGCTGGTGATGCAGCGAGGTGACGATCGCGGCGTGGTCATAGGTCCAGCGTGCGACGCGCAGGCCGGCCGCCTCGCGCGTCGGCGAGTTGCGTCCTTCCGCGGCGACCAGCAACGGCGCGCGCACCACGGCACCACTGCTGAGCGTCGCGACGACGCCGTGCGGGCCGCGATCGACCTTCACCGCGCGCGTCTTCATGCGCAGGTCGACGTTCGGCGCGGCCAAAGCGGCGGCGTAGAGCGCGCCGCGCAGATAGCGGTTCTCGAACATGTGGCCGAGCGCGCCCTCGCCCTCATCCGGCACGAAATCGAGCTTGCCCGGATCGAGCCCGTCGCTGACCCTGATGCCCTTGATCGGGCAACCCCGGTCGCGAATGCGGTCGATCACCCCGATTGCCTCGAGCATGCGCCACGGCGCGCTGGCGATCGCCGAGGCGCGGCCGTCGAAGCCGGCGGCGAGAATCACCTCGGGGTCGGCAATGTCGATGACGATCGAGGTCAGGCCATGCGCGTCGAGCGCCACGGCCAGCGCGCTCCCGACTAGGCCACCACCGAGAATGAGCACATCAGCCTGATCCATGGGTGATCCCTAGCGCCGTGCGGGGGCGCTGCCAATGCGTCCGCCTTGACGGCGGACTCCTGAAAGACGATGATTCCGCGGGTACAGACAGCGAACATCGAAGGATCGATTATGGCGAGCCGCGCGCGACCGGCATTGTGGCGCGAGACGGTCAAGGCCGGGGCGGCGCGCAGCGGACAGCTCCTTGTGGCGCTGGCGTTGTACGCGGCGGCCGCGCTGATGGCGATCGCGCTGGCCAGCTATCATTCGGGCGATCCGTCGTTCAACACCGCCTCGGGCGGGCCGGCGCTCAACTGGCTGGGCCTGCCCGGCGCGTGGTTCGCCGACATCGCCTTCATGGCGCTGGGGCTGCCGGTCGCGCTGCTGTTGCCGATCGTGGCGATCATCGCGACGCGGGTGTGGCGCGGCGTGCCGATCGGGCGCTGGCAGTTGATGCTGTTGCTGGCCGTTCTTGGTGCCGGGCTGATGGCAACGACCTTCACCTTGCTGTCGAGCGGCGCCGTCAGCGCGCTGTCGGCCGGTTGGGGCGGACTGATCGGCTTTGCCGGCAACGGCGCACTGCACGCCGCGATCGACCTGATCGGCAATCCGATGGCGATTCGCTGGACCGCGCGCGGCGTCGCGCTGCTCACCGGCCTGGGCGGCGTGGCGATCTGGGCATGGAGCGTGACGATCGATGGCGGGCTGCCGCGCTGGCGCCCGGCTTTGCCGCGCCCGTCACGTGCCAACCGCCCCGAGTCGGAACAGGAATTGCTGCCGCCCGAACCGCAGCGCAAGGTGCAACCCGCGCCCCGCGCCGTCGCCATGCCCGATGCCCGGCCCGGCCCGGTGATCGCCGAGCGCAACCTCAATCCCGCGGTGGCCAAGACCAAACCGGCCAAGCAGGCCTCGTTCGACCTCGGCGACAACAGCGTGCTGCCGTCGCTCGACCTGCTCAAGGCGGGACCGCCATCCAAGGGAACGCCGATCGACAAGGCCGCGCTGGAGCGCAATGCCCGGCTGCTCGAATCGGTGCTCGACGATTTCCACGTCAAGGGATCGATCATCAACGTCCGCCCAGGTCCGGTGGTGACGATGTACGAGCTCGAGCCGGCCTCGGGCATCAAGGCCAGCCGCGTGGTGTCGCTGGCCGACGATATCGCGCGCAACATGTCGGCGGTGTCGGCGCGCGTCGCGACGATCCCCGGGCGCACCGTGATCGGTATCGAGCTGCCCAATGCGCGGCGCGAGATGGTCAATCTGCACGAACTGATCGGCTCGCAATCGTTCGAGGATCAGAGCGCGTCGCTGCCTTTGGTCCTGGGCAAGAACATTGCCGGCGACCCCGTCATCTCCGACCTCGCGCCGATGCCGCATCTGCTGATCGCCGGCACCACCGGCTCGGGCAAGTCGGTCGGGCTCAACTGCATGATCCTGTCGCTGCTGTACCGGTTGAAGCCGGACCAGTGCAAAATGATCATGATCGATCCCAAGATGCTCGAGCTGAGCATGTATGAGGACATCCCGCATCTGCTTGCCCCCGTCGTCACCGACCCGGCCAAGGCGGTGCGCGCCTTGAAGTGGGCGGTCGAGCAGATGGAGGACCGCTACCGGCAGATGTCGTCGGTCGGCGTGCGCAGCCTGGCCAGCTTCAACGAGAAGGTGAAGGCGGCGCGCGCCAAGGGCCAGCCGATGGGGCGCAAGGTGCAGACCGGCTATCATCCCGACAGCGGCCAGCCGGTCTATGAGGAGGAGCAGCTCGACTATCAGCCGCTGCCGCAGATCGTCATCGTCGTCGACGAGCTGGCCGATCTGATGATGACCGCCGGCAAGGAAGTCGAATTCCTCATCCAGCGCCTCGCGCAAAAGGCCCGCGCCGCCGGCATCCACCTGATCCTGGCGACGCAGCGGCCGTCGGTCGACGTCATCACCGGCGTGATCAAGGCCAATCTGCCGACGCGGATCAGCTTCCACGTCACCTCCAAGATCGATTCGCGTACCATTCTCGGCGAGCAGGGCGCGGAGCAACTGCTCGGCAAGGGCGACATGCTCTACATGCCCGGCGGACGCGGCGTGGTGCGTGTGCACGGGCCGTTCGTGAGCGACGACGAGGTGCGTGCGGTGGCCGATCACTGGCGCGCCCAAGGTCAGCCCGATTACGTCCAGTCGGTCACCGAGGAGCCGGAGGACGGCTTCATGCTCGACGGCGCGCCAACGGGGGAGGATTCGGCCGAGGACCAGCAATATCGCGCCGCGATCCAGCTCGTCGTCGAGAGCCAGAAGGCCTCGACCTCGTGGCTGCAGCGCCAGTTGCGCGTCGGCTATAACAGCGCGGCGCGACTGATCGAGCGCATGGAGAAGGACGGCATCGTCGGCCGCCCGGACCATGTGGGCCGTCGCGAGGTGCTGCGCGATCGCGACGGGAACCCGTTATAGCGCGGGCGGTTCAGCACGGGTTCAATCCTCACCCGGCAGTGCCGACGATCTGAATTCGGGAGAATGTTCGTGTTTCTTCGCCTTACCCCAGCGCTGGCGCTCATCGCCGCGCCGGTCGCGATCGCCGCGCCGGCACCGGTGTCGGGCGACCTCGCGCTGGTCCAGCGGCATCTCCAGTCGGTCGAGACGATGACTGCGGCGTTCAGCCAGACCGACCGCGCCGGCAAGGTGCTGACCGGCACGCTGACGCTCAAGAAGCCGGGCAGGATCCGCTTCCAGTACCAGCAGGGCGTGCCGATCCTGATCGTCGGGGACGGCAAGGCGCTGACCTTCATCGATTACTCGGTGAAGCAGGTGCAGCGCTGGCCGATCGGCAATTCGCCGCTCGGGATCTTGCTCGACCCGTCGCGTGACATGAGCAAGGTGGCGCGCATCGTCGATGGCGGCGATCCGCGCATCGTCTCGGTCGACGCATCCGATCCGCGCCATCCCGAATATGGCCGCATCAACATGATCTTCGTGCGCGATGCCGGTGCGCCGGCGGGCCTGATGCTGACCGGATGGGTCGCGCTCGATTCGCAGAACAACCGCACCACGGTCCGGCTGTCGAATCAGCGTTTCAACGCCCCGGTGAGCGACGGAACGTTCCGCTGGAACGACCCACGCCCGAATTCGCACAAATGATCGGTGGCTCGTTCATATAGGCGACAGGTTCGCGGGCCTAGAAGCGGTGTCGCGGATGGAGCCGCCGGGATTTTCCCCCTGTTGCCCGGCCATACTCCTTCCCGCCTGCGTGACGAACGCTAGGTTGGCCCTCGCTCCATGCCCCCGGAGCGGGGGCCTTTCCTTTTCCGGCATCGGGGTGGCGCACGCGACGTTACGGGATTACATCGCGCGCCATGCCTTCCCCCCAGACGCTTAAGATCGTTTCCTGGAACATCAACTCGGTGCGGTTCCGCATCGAGATCGTCGAGCGCTTCCTGCGCGACGTGCGGCCCGACATCTTGTGCCTGCAGGAAACCAAGGTGATCGACGGGGATTTCCCGGCCGCGCCGTTTCGCGCGCTGGGTTATCCGCATGTCATCCTCCACGGCCAGCGCATGCACCACGGCGTGGCGATCATCAGCCGTGTACCGGTGGTCGAAGACGACCGCTTCGACTGGCAGGCCAATCGCGAGGCGCGGCATGTCGGGGTGCGGCTGCCCAACGGGACGAGACTGGAGAATGTCTACGTGCCCGCGGGCGGCGACGTGCCCGACCGCGAGGTCAATCCCAAGTTCGGCCAGAAGCTCGACTTCATCGAACGCATGACGCGCTGGTCCGAGTCGCTGACGGTGCCGACGATCCTGGTCGGCGACCTCAACATCGCGCCGCTCGAATCGGATGTATGGAGCCACAAGCAATTGCTGAACGTGGTCAGCCATACGCCGATCGAGGTCGATGCGATGAGCCGGCTCAAGGCGTCGAACAGCTGGGTCGATCTCGGCCGCCATTTCAAGCCTGCGCCGGAGCGGCTGTTCACCTGGTGGAGCTACCGCGCCACCGACCGGCTCGCCTCGGATCGCGGGCGCCGCCTCGACCATATGTGGGCGACCGCCGATGTCGCGGCCACTGCGCTGGACCACACGGTGTTCGAGGATTGCCGGGACTGGCTCAAGCCCTCGGACCATGTTCCGATCATGACCGAATTTGCTCTGTGACAGGCGGCATCAGCGATCCGCACAAGACCGCGCTGGCAATCGACGCGCTGCGCCGTGGCTGGCCGGTGGCGATCGCCGGCCCCGATGGCACATTGGCGCTGCTGCCGATCGAAACCGCCGATCCGGTGCGGCTGACGGCGTTCGACCCCACCGACGAAGCGCCGGTGCTGATCTCGGCCGGGCGTGCCGCGACGCTGAAGCTCGCCAATCAGCTCGACGCGGCCGTGCCCGACGCGCCGGTGCTGATCGAGCGCGTGCCGTGGCTCGACTTTGCCATGGCCACCGCATTGGCCGATCCGCAGTTCGACCTGCAAACGCCGCTCAAGGGCCCGTTCCATGCCATCCACCTCGATGCGCGCGAGGCGGGCTCCGCAGCGTTGCGGCTGGCGCGGATCGCCGGGGTCCTGCCCGCGTTCTTCGCGCACCCCGGCGGCGACGCGGCGCTGGTGCTGACGCCGGGCGATATCGACGCGCATGAGGACGCCGTGCGGCTGAGCATCGCAACGCGTGCGCATCTGCCGGTCGATGGGGCGGAGAGCGCCGAGATCGTCGCCTTTCGCACGCCGGAGATGCCGGGCGAGCATGTCGCGCTGCTGATCGGTTCGCCTAATGGCCAGCCACCCCTGGTCCGGCTGCACAGCGAATGCCTGACCGGCGATGTGCTCGGCAGCCTCAAATGCGATTGCGGGCCGCAGCTCC
Organism: Sphingomonas bacterium; assembly: GCF_028292965.1. Lineage (GTDB taxonomy): Bacteria > Pseudomonadota > Alphaproteobacteria > Sphingomonadales > Sphingomonadaceae > Sphingomonas. The sequence continues at coordinate 8,124 of NZ_JAQGLG010000170.1, forward strand.
ATGCCGCGATCCGCGCGATCGAGGCGAGCGGCTGGGGCATCCTGCTCTATCTGCGCCAGGAGGGGCGTGGCATCGGCCTGGTCAACAAGCTGCGCGCCTATGCCCTGCAGGATCAGGGGTTCGACACGGTCGATGCCAATACGCGACTCGGCTTCGCGGTCGATTCGCGCAATTTCGCCGTGGCGGCGCGAATGCTGACCCTGCTCGGCCAGGACAAGGTGCGCTTGTTGACCAACAATCCGGAGAAGGTTGCGCAACTCGAGGCGGCGGGGATCGCCGTGGTCGAGCGCGTGCCGCACATCCTGCCCGCCAATCCGTTCAACGAGCGCTATCTCGCAACCAAGCGCGACCGGACCGGCCACCAGTTCTAGACGCGCGATGGGCGCTCCCGCCCGGCTAAAGTACAGCGCAAGTCACGAGCCTCGATACGGCGAAGAATAGCGGGTATTTTGCGAGCCCCATGGCGCGATTTTTTGTGCGCGCGCGCGTGCCCATCGGCAAGATGCCGCACAGTATCGAGCGCGGAATCCAGCATGTATCTATCGCGCGAGCATTGCGCTGCGCCGATCCGTCGATCGACGAAGACCAAGCGTTTGCTTGAGCAATTATGCGAATATTGCCGGCTTTTTCCTGGCTCAACCTGTCGCACGCGGAGCGACGATCGCCGCGCTTCCAACGACCAGGGGTATCCGTGTTCCGACGATGAGAAGGAGCGCGACCTGCATCCGGTATGGGCACAGATTCGCAATAGCTATGGGCCAGCCGCAGGGAAATTGAATCGGCACACGGTTTGCCGCGCATCCAAAGCTGTCACCCCTGCGCCGATCGGCCAGCGACCTCATTCGAGCAGCGCGGCGACCTCATCGAAGGTGGCGGCGATGTCATGCACGCCGATCGTGCGCAGGCGTTCGGCATGGTCGGGGCCGCAATGGCTGCCGCCGACAAAGCCGATGACATAAGCGCCCGAGGCGACCGCGCCGGTGGCGCCGACCGGCGAATCCTCGATGATCGCCGCGCGGGCGATATCGATGCCGATTGCCTGCGCGGCATGGAGATAGAGATCTGGTGCGGGCTTGCCGCGTTCGACATGCTCGCGGCCGGAAAAGATCTTGTCGCCGAACGCGTCGCGGATGCCGAGATGGTCGAGATGACGTTCGATCCACGCGGTCGAGCTCGACGAGGCGATCGCGCGGGGTAGCGAAGGCGGCAGCGAGCGGACAAAGGCCACCGCACCGGCCACGGCATCGAGCCCTTCGCTAAGCGCGCGCTGATTTTCCACCTCGCGCTCGGCATGGAAGTCGTCGGGGATGGCGCGGCCGATCCAGCGTTCGATCGCGGCGAGGAAATCATGGCCGGCAAGGCCCATGAACTGCGCCATCGATTCTTCCGGCGTGGTCGGATGGCCCCTTGACGTCAGATACTCCGCGATCTGCCGATTGCCGGCATATTCGCTCTCCAGCAGCACGCCGTCGAAGTCGAAAATGAGCCCGTCGAACCTCATGTCCGCGCCCCGAACAGGGCGGTGCCGACGCGGACATGGGTCGCGCCCAGCGTGACCGCGGTTTCGTAGTCGCCCGACATGCCCATGCTGAGGCCGGTCAGGCCATGATCGCGTGCCAGCTTGGCGAGCAAGGCGAACCAGGGCGCAGCCTCCAGATCGGCCGGCGGGACCGTCATCAGGCCCGCGACCGGGATGTCGGCGGCGCGCGCTTCGGCGAGCAGGCCGGGCAGATCGTCGACCGTGCAGCCGCCCTTTTGCGGCTCGTCGGCGAGGTTGACCTGGATGAAGCAGGCCGGGCGACGGCCAACCTTGTCCATCGCGCGGGCCAGCGCACCGACGAGGCTGGAGCGATCGAGCGAATGGATCGCGTCGAACAAAGCCACCGCTTCCTCGGCCTTGTTCGACTGGAGCTGGCCGACCAGGTGTAGTGCGATGTCGCCATGGGCTTCGCGCAGCGCGGGCCATTTGCCCTCCGCCTCCTGCACGCGATTCTCGCCGAACACGCGCTGGCCGGCGGCGATCAGCGGCGCGATCGCTTCGGCGGCTTGCGTTTTCGAAATGGCGATCAGCGTCGTGCCGCCGGCATCGCGGCGCGCCAGGCGCTCGGCCCCCCCAATACGAGCGTGAACGGCGGCGAGGCGCTCATCGGGGCGGCTGCGGGGGTCGTCGGCGGGCATTCGCGGCGCTATAGCAGCGACGTGCCCCGCCGCCAGCCCATGCGCCGTGTTGGTGCGCTTCAGAAGGTCTGGGCGCTTCCGACGATCTGGCTGATGACCGACGAGCGGCTCGGTGACGCGCTGTGGGGCGCGATCGCGGCGCTGCCGCGTGGTGCGGGAATCGTCTTTCGCCATCATGCCACCGACCCGGCGATGCGCCGTGCGCTGTTCGCGCGCATCCGCAAGCTGGCGCAGCGACGAGGCCTGGTGTTGATTCGCGCCGGCGCGACACGATTGCCCGGCGAACAGGGCGTACACAACATGAAGGGCGCGGGATTGCGCAGTGCCGCGGTGCATTCGCTGGCGGAGGGAATCGCGGCGCGGCGACATGGGGTCGACGTGATTTTCATCTCGCCGATTTTCACCACGCAATCACATCCCGGCGCCACGACGCTGGGGCCACGACGCGCAGCGACGATCGCGCGGCATGTCGGGCTGCCGGCAATCGCGCTCGGCGGCGTGAATGCGCAGCGTTTCAGACCATTAAAGGCGCTGGGATTTCATGGTTGGGCGGGAATCGATGCCTGGACGACACCGTACGCGTAATCAGAAGCGGAATGCCGTCCCGACATAGACCGACTGGCTGTTGCGACGATCATCGGCGACCTTCTGCAACCGGTCGCGCTCACTCTTGTAGCGCACGCCCGCCGTCACATCGAGATTGTGGGTCAGGCGGTAGGAAGCAGCGGCGTCGACCGAATAGACCGGGCCCTGCTCGATCAGGCGCGGCGTGCCGCCGAGTGCGTGGTCGGTCGCGGCGCGCACCTGGCCGCTGAGACGCTTGCCGGTATAGCTGACACCGACATCGACCGCCTCACGGCTGCCCGGGGCACCGGCGAGATCGATCTTGGTCACGTCGCTCGACAATGCGAAGCGGCGCCAGCCGACGGCGACGCCGAGGCTGTAGGCAACCGGTGCCAGGCTGACCGTGGCGGGCGCCGCGGAGGTTGTCCCGGCATGATCGGCCACGACGGCGGCCCGAGTCGAACGCGCGCGCACCGCCACCGTCACGGCGCGCGGGCTGCCGCGGCGCGAATCGGACGGGGTGAAGTTGAAACCGCTGCTATCGACACCGCCGCGCGCAAAGACGGCGGCAAGCCGCGGGTCGGCCGCAGCCGGCGTAAAGGTACCGAAACCGTGGAAAGGCTCAGCCGATTCGATCTTCGGCGCGCGGGCGGTGGATTTCTCGGGTGCGCCGATCGCAGGGGCCACGGCGAGGCCGGCGGCGACAATGGCCCCCAACGCAATCCCCGACAGCAACCCGACTGAACGCACTTCTTCGACCCCTTGTGGTGCCTATCCACACCTATGTCAGGTAGCGCGTATCACGATTCAATGTTCCCTTGCCACCAAGAAGACTCATTTTTCGTCATGTGTTGCAACAGTCACACAGACTCCAAAGGCGTGCGCCGCTTGCGGCGGGCGCGGGACGATCTATAGAGGCACGACACCCAATGAATATGACCAGGAAACCGCCGATGAACCGCCTGTTGCGCACCGCGATCGTGGTTTCGCTCATACCGCTCGCCGCCTGTGCCCATCACCGGGGCAATGCACGTGCCGATCTCGCCGCGTCGAAGGTCACCACGATCGGCGTGAATTCCTATCTGTGGCGCGCCAGCCTCGACACGCTCGGCTTCATGCCGCTGCTGCAGACCGATTCGAATGGCGGCGTGATCGTCACCGACTGGTATGTGAATCCCTCGGCGCCGACCGAGCGGCTCAAGGTCACCGTGACGATCCTCGACCAGGATCTGCGCGCCGATGCACTGCGCGTCGCGGCGTTGCGCCAGGTCAACCAGGGCGGCCAGTGGGTCGCGGCCCCGGTCCAGGCGTCGACCGTGCAGAAGCTGGAAGACATCATCCTGACCAAGGCGCGCGATTTGCGCCGCGCCGCCGTCAGCAGCAACTAGGTTCTCCCCCTCATGGCGTCACGCTTCAATGCGCTGAAGGCGGACGCGGCATGGCAGGCGGTGTGGGACGAGCGCCGCACCTTCGCCGCGCGCGACGATTCTCCCAAGCCGCGCAGCTATGTGCTTGAAATGTTTCCCTACCCTTCGGGGCGGATTCATATGGGCCATGTCCGCAACTACACCATGGGCGATGTGCTGGCGCGCTATCGCCGGATGACCGGTCATGAGGTGCTCCACCCGATGGGGTGGGATGCGTTCGGCATGCCGGCCGAAAATGCCGCGATGGAAAAGGGCGTCCATCCGGGCGGCTGGACCCGCGCCAATATCGCCACGATGAAGGCGCAGTTGAAGCGGCTGGGCTTCGCGCTCGACTGGACGCGCGAGCTGGCGACCTGCGAGCCGGAATATTACGGGCACGAACAGGCGCTGTTCCTCGACCTGTTCGCGCACGACCTGGTCTATCGCAAGGAAAGCTCGGTCAACTGGGACCCGGTCGACATGACCGTGCTGGCCAACGAGCAGGTGATCGACGGGCGCGGCTGGCGTTCGAACGCGCTGGTCGAGCGGCGCAAGCTCAGCCAGTGGTTCCTCAAGATCACCGATTTTGCCGACGAACTGCTCGATGGGCTCGGTGGGCTCGAACATTGGCCGGACAAGGTCAAGCTGATGCAGGAGAACTGGATCGGCAAGAGCCCGGGCCTGACTTTCCGCTTCGCGCTGTCCGAAGGCAACGACGTCACTGTGTTCACGACGCGGCCGGACACCATCTTCGGCGCGAGCTTCGTCGCGGTCGCGGCGGACCATCCGATCGCGCAGAAGTTGGCGGCGGAGAGGGCCGAGGTCGCCGACTTCGTCGAGCTGTGCCGGCGCGGCGGGACCACTGCCGCGGAGATCGAGACGCAGGAGAAGCTCGGCTTCGACACCGGCGTCACCGCGACGCATCCGTTTGATCCGTCGATACAATTGCCACTCTACATCGCCAATTTCGTGCTCATGGATTATGGCACGGGCGCGGTGTTCGGCGTGCCGGCGCACGACCAGCGCGACCTCGACTTTGCGCGCAAATATGATCTGCCGGTACGGCGCGTAGTGTCCGACGGCGATCGCGAAGAGCCGGTGTTTGAGGGCAATGAGGCTTATACCGGCCCGGGCTCGCTGGTGAATTCGCACTTCCTCGACGGCATGGACATCGAGGACGCCAAGCGCACCGTCATCCGCCGTGCCGAGGAAGAAGGCTGGGGCACCGGGTCGACCGTGTTCCGCCTGCGCGACTGGGGCGTCAGCCGCCAGCGTTACTGGGGCACACCGATCCCGATCATCCATTGCGACGCGTGCGGCGCGGTGCCGGTGCCGCGCGACCAGTTGCCGGTCGTGCTGCCCGAGGATGTCAGTTTCGACATTCCCGGCAATCCGCTCGATCGCCACCCGACGTGGAAGAATGTCGCCTGCCCGAGCTGCGGCGGCGCGGCGCGGCGCGAGACCGACACGCTCGACACCTTCGTCGATTCGTCCTGGTATTTCATCCGCTTCGCCAGCCAGCCGGGCAATAAGCCGTTCGACCGCGCGACCGCCGAGAAGTGGCTGCCGGTGCAGCAATATATCGGCGGCGTGGAGCATGCGATCCTCCACCTGCTCTACGCCCGCTTCTGGACGCGCGCGCTCAAGCATATCGGCATGATCGATGTGGCCGAGCCGTTCGCCGGGTTGTTCACGCAAGGCATGGTGACGCACGAGACCTACAAATCGGCCGAGGGCGTCTGGCTGTCGCCCGAGGCGGTCCGTGACGGCAAGGAAATCGCCACGGGCGCGGCCGTTCAGGTCGGCCGCGTCGAGAAGATGTCCAAGTCGAAGAAGAACACGGTCGATCCCGAACCGATCGTCGACCAGTACGGCGCCGACGCGACACGCTGGTTCATGCTCTCCGACAGCCCGCCCGAGCGCGATCTGCCGTGGAGCGAGGCGGGCATCGAGGGCTGCTGGCGCTTCATTCAGCGGCTGTGGCGGCTGTTCGACGGGATCGAAGAGGGCGCCAGTGAGTCTGGGGGTCAGGACATCGCGCTCGACCGCAAGCTGCACCAGACGATCGCCGGCATCGCGATCGATATCGAGGCATTGTCGTTCAACAAGGCCGTCGCCAAGCTGTTCGAGCTGGTCAACGCGATCGAGCGGGCCGAGGCTTCGGCCTCGCGTACCAATGCGATCCGTACCCTGATGCGCCTTGTCGCGCCGATGGCGCCGCACCTCGCCGAAGAGGCCTGGGCAGCTGATGGTGGCGAAGGCCTGATCGCCGATGCCGCCTGGCCGGCAGTCGACCCTGCCCTGCTGGTCGAGGACGAGGTGACCATCGCGATCCAGGTCAACGGCAAGCTGCGCGATACGCTGACCATGGCCAAGGGCCTGCCGCGCGAGGAAATCGAGGCGGCGGCATTGGCGTCCGACAAGGTCGTGCGCATTCTTGAGGGCAAGACGCCGCGCAAGGTGATCGTGGTGCCCGACCGCCTGGTTAACCTCGTCGCATGAGGCGGCTGGCCGCCTCGCTCGCCCTGGTTCTAGCGCTGTCCGGCTGTGGCCTCAGGCCGCTTTATGGCGGCGGCGAAGGCGGCAAGGTCGCCACGACGCTGTCGCTGATTGAAGTGGCGCCGATCGAGGGCAAGTCGGGCTGGCTGATGAGCAATGCGCTGCGTGACCGACTCGGCGCCACCGGCACCGCGCGATACCAGCTGGTGGTCAAGCTCGACGACCAGATTACCGGGCTCGGCGTGCGGCGCGACAACACTGTGACGCGCGAGCGCCGCGTGTTGCGCGCGCGTTACCAACTGATCGACCTCGCGCACGGCACGACCCTGCTCGATGCGACCGCCGGATCGGACGCCGGCATCGATGTGGTCGGCTCCGAATATGCCACCATTGCCGCGGAAAACAGCGCGCTCGAGCGACTGTCGGGCATCGTCGCCGACCAGATCGTCTCGCGCGTCGCACTCTATGCGGACCGGACGCCGCCCGCTGCGCGGTGAAGGCCAACGCCAACCAGCTCCGCGCGGCAATCGACGCGGCCAACCCCGAGATCCGGCTGTATCTGCTGCACGGCCCCGACGAATCGGGCGCGCAGGAATATGCCGCACGGCTGGCCCGGGTGATGGGGCCCGATGCCGAGCGCATCGACTTGGAATCCGCGACCTTGCGCAGCGACCCGGGGCGTCTCGCCGATGAAGCGGCGTCGCTGTCGCTGTTCGGCGGCAAGCGACATATCCGCATCGCGGGTGCCGGTGAGGAGAGCCTCGACGCGCTGACCTTGCTGCTGGGTGCCGAACAGGCCGGCAATCCGGTGGTGATGATTGCGCCCAACCTCAAGGGCACCGCACGCGTGGTCAAACTGGCGCTAGGCTCGCCGCGCGCGATGGTGCTGGCCTGTTATCTGCCCGAAGGCGGCGATGCCGAGCGGCTGGTCACCGCGATCGCGCGCGAGCACGGCCTGCGCACCACCGGTGACAGCGCGATCCGTATCGCCCATGCCAGCGCCGGCGACCGCGCGGTGATGACGCGCGAGATCGAAAAGCTCGCTTTGTATCTCGATGCCGCGCCGGAGCGCCCGAAATCACTGGACGATGAAGCGGTCGACCTGCTCGGCGCGGACCTCGGCGACAGCGAAATGGGCCGCGCGATAGACGCCACGATCGACGGCCGCCCCGATGCGCTGGCCGACGAGCTGGCGCGGCTCGATGAAGCAGGCATGTCGCCGGTCCCGGTTCTGCGCCAGCTGGTGCGCCGCCTGGTGACCCTGGCGGATCTCCGCAGCGACATTGATGGCGGCGCAAATCCCGGGCAAGTGATTGAAAAGGTGTTCTTTCGGGAGCGTGCGGCGATGGGTGCCGCGCTGCGTATCTGGCAGGCCCCACGCATCGCCGATGCGATCGACCGCGCCCGCGAGGCGGAGCGCGCGATCATGGCGTCGAACAATGCCGGGGGCGTGATCGCCAATGCCGCCATCGTGACCATCGCCCGGATGGCCGCGCGCCAGCGCTGAGTTGCCACAAGAAGAGGTTTGTTCGCGCGGAGACGCGGAGGCGCGGAGGTGTCGCGTTTGCTGCTGCCGATGCGCTTCAGCGCATATCTCCGATTAGCGGCAACGTAGCGGCGAACTGCGCTTCGCGCGGCCGGTTGCCGCGCGCGGGAATCCTCCGCGTCTCCGCGTCTCCGCGTGAACAAAATCGAAGCTAAGCGGTCAGATACGCTCGCCGCTAAGGCGCTGGCAGACCATGTCGAGTTGGTCGAGCGTCGAATAACTCAACGTCAGCGAACCACCCTTGGCGCCGTGCGTGATGCGCACCGACAGGCCGAGCAGGTCGCCCAGCTGATGCTCGAGCGCGGCAAGATCGGCGTCACGTCCGCCGCCCTCCCCGCTGCGACCGCGCGCATCGGGTTTGGCGTTGCGCGCCAGCCGCTCGGTATCGCGCACCGAGAGGCCGCGTGAGACCACTTGGTCGGCGAGATTCTCGACATCGGGCGCGCCGATCAACGCGCGCGCGTGACCCATGGTCAGCGTACCGTCCATCACCTTGTCCTGCACCGACTTGGGCAGTTCGAGCAGGCGCAGCAAATTGGCGATGTGGCTGCGCGACTTGTGGACCAGCTTGCCCAGCGCATCCTGGGTGTGCCCAAAATCGCCGATCAGCCGGTGATAGGCTTCGGCCTCTTCGATCGCGTTGAGATCCTGACGCTGGATATTCTCGACCAGCGCGACTTCCAGTGTCGCGGCATCGTCGAAATCGCGTACGATCACAGGGACTTCGTGCAGCCGTGCCCGTTGCGCCGCGCGCCAGCGGCGTTCACCGGCGACGATTTGATAGCCCTTGCCGTGCGGCCGCACGACGATCGGCTGGATCAGCCCGCGCGCCGCGATCGACGCGGCCAGCTCGTCGAGCGCGGCATCGTTGAAATAGCGGCGCGGCTGGCCGGGATGCGGTGTGAGCGAGCCGACCGGCAGCGTCCTGACCCCCGGCGACATCTCCGCCCCCGAAATCGGCTCCTCGCGCGCGACGTCGCCCATCAACGCGGTAAGCCCGCGACCGAGTCCGGAGCGCGGCTTGGGCCGCGGCAGGGGCGTTGGCGATTCTGGCGCGGTCGGGTCGGTCATGCGGCCTTCGCAGGTTCTTTGTTGGGACGGGCAAGCCGACCGATCAACTCACGCGCCAGACCGATATAGGCTTCGGAGCCGGCGCAGCGATAATCATAGATCAGCGCCGGCACGCCATGGCTCGGCGCCTCGGACAGCCGGACATTGCGCGGGATCACGGTATCGAACACCACCGGGCCGAGCACCGCGCGGACATCGGCCGACACTTGTTCGGTCAGCCGGTTGCGCCGATCGTGCATGGTCAGCGCGACGCCGAGGATCGAAAGGCCGGGATTGAACCGCTCGCGAATGAGCTCGACCGTGCTGAGCAACTGGCTCAACCCTTCCAGCGCGAAGAATTCGCATTGCAGCGGCACGAGCAGCGAATTGGACGCGACCATCGCGTTGAGCGTCAACAGGCCGAGCGAAGGCGGGCAATCGATCAGCACGATGTCCCAGCGATCCTCGACCTTGTCGAGCGCATGCTGCAGCCGATGGGTACGCTCCTCGAACGCGACCAGCTCGATCTCCGCACCCGACAGATCGACCGTCGCCGGCACGATCGACAGCTTGGGCACACAGGTCGGCAGCACCGCCTCGGCGATCGGCACATCGCCGATCAGCACATCGTAACTGGACTTGAGCCGTTCGGCGCGCGTGATGCCGAGACCGGTCGAGGCATTGCCCTGCGGGTCGAGGTCGATCAGCAATGTGCGCTGTCCGGTCGCGGCAAGCGCGGTACCGAGATTGATCGCGGTTGTGGTCTTGCCGACACCACCCTTTTGATTCGCGACCGCGATGACATTCATCGACGTGTTACCTCTTTGGCGATGACGATCAGCGATTCCGGGTCGGTAACGCTGTGTTCCACGTGAAACGCACCATGCCATGACTGTTGCGCGCTGGCTATCTCTTCGCGCGCGCCACGGCCCTTTGGCAGCAGCCAAAGCGTGTTCCACGTGGAACAATGCCGCGCCGCTCCCAGCAATTCCCAGAGCGAAGCCACCGCGCGGGCTGAGATGACCGTTGCTTGCACGTCAACGCGCTCGACCTTGCCCGTGACGACGGTCGTGCGCGATGTGACATCCAACGCGTCACAACACGCCGAGAGGAAGTCAGCGCGCCGCTTGCGCGGCTCGACCAGCCATATTGGTCGGTCGGTCAATGCGGCGACCACCAGGCCCGGAAATCCCGCACCGGTGCCGATATCGAGCCAGTTACCGGGATATGCGTCGGCGAGAGGGATCAACTGCGCTGAATCGACGATATGCCGCGCCCAGATCTCGTCGAGCGTCGACGGGGCGATTAGGTTTTGACGCGCGGCTTCATCGCGCACCAAGCCGGCGAGATGCGTCATCGCCTCGACCCCGGCTGCGCCATGCCGCTCCCCGATCCAGTCCCGTGCTTCGTCCTCGGTCATGCCGCCCGCCGTTGCGCGTGGAGCAGGATCGCGGTCAGCGCCGCCGGGGTGACGCCGCGAATACGTGATGCCGCCCCGAGCGTCGAGGGCGCGGCGGCACTGAGCCGTTCCACCATCTCGGTCGACAACCCCGGGATCGCCGCGAAGTCCAACGTCACCGGCAAAGCGATGCCGTCATTGGCGCGCAGCCCGCTGACCTCCGCTTCTTGGCGTTCGAGATAGGGTGCATAGCGCGCATCCTCCACCATCTCCGCGATCAGGCTCGGGTCGAAGCCGTCGGCGCGCTCGCCCAGCACCTGCGCGGCCGTCGTGCCGGATATGCGCAGCCACTCGGCCCCGGTGCGTCGCTCGTTCACACTGATATCGGTCGCCCCGCGCGTCGCAAGGTCTCGACCGAGGATAGGATAAGCGAGCATTTCGGTGACAGCGGCACGCTGCGCGGTGCGGTCGATCTGTCGCGCGCGGCGCGCATCGCCCAAGCAACCAATGGCCGCCGCCAGCGGACCCAGCCGCGTCTCGGCATTGTCGGCGCGCAGCCTCAGGCGATACTCGGCACGCGCAGTGAGCATGCGATAGGGCTCGGTGATGCCTTGCAAAACCAGGTCATCGATCATCACGCCGAGATAACTGCTCGCCCGGTCGAGGATGACCGGCGCGGCACCGATCGCGGCGGCCGCGGCGTTGAGGCCGGCGAGCAGCCCCTGCCCCGCCGCTTCCTCATAACCGGTCGTGCCATTGATCTGGCCGCAGCAATAGAGACCGCGCAACGCACGCACCTCCAGCGTCGGGTCGAGCGCACGCGGATCGATATGATCATATTCGACGGCATAGCCCGGAATGGCGATATCGGTACGCTCGAGACCGGGGATCGAGCGGATCATTGCCGCCTGAACATCGGCCGGTAACGAGGTCGAGATGCCGTTGGGATAGACCAGCGGATCGTCGATCCCCTCGGGTTCGAGAAAGATCTGGTGCCCGTCGCGGTCGCCGAAGCGGTGAATCTTGTCTTCGATCGACGGGCAATAGCGCGGCCCCTGCCCCTGGATATCGCCACCGAACAGCGGCGAGCGATCGAGCGAGGCGCGAATGATCGCGTGCGTCTCTTCGGTCGTGCGGGTGATGGCGCAGAACAATTGCGGCAGCGTGCGACCCGTGCTGACCGGCGACATGGTCCAGGCATCGGTATCGCTCGGCTGCTCGCTGAGCCGGGCCCAGTCGATCGTTCGGCCATCGAGCCGTGGCGGTGTGCCGGTCTTGAGCCGGGCCATGGGCAGTCGGGCATCATAAAGTTGGTGCGCCAGCGCTGTCGCGGCGCGTTCGCCGATTCGGCCGCCCTCTTCACGTTCCTCACCGCGAAACATCCGCGCGCCGAGGAACGTGCCAGTCGCGAGCACCACCGCTCGTGCATCGATAGTACGGCCATCGGCAAGCGTCACGCCAGCGACGTGGCCCGCCGTTATGACCAGCGCGGCCACCTCGCCGGCAACGATAGTGAGGCCGGACTGCGCCGCGAGCATTGCCTGAATCGCCGCGGCATAGCGGGTGCGATCGGCCTGGACTCGCGGCCCCTGCACCGCCGTGCCCTTGCTGCGGTTCAACATACGGTAGTGAATGCCGGCACTATCGGTCGCCTGGCCAATCAGGCCGCCAAAGGCGTCGACCTCACGAACAAGGTGGCCCTTGCCCACCCCGCCGATCGCCGGGTTGCACGACATCGCCCCGATCTTGTCGGGATCGAAGCTGACCAGCGCGACGCGCGCACCGAGCCGTGCCGCCGCAGCGGCTGCTTCGGTTCCGGCGTGTCCGCCGCCGACCACGATGATGTCGTAGTTCATGCCCTCGCCGCTATGCGCGACGGGCGCGCCTGTCAAAATTGTTCCACGTGGAACGTGTCATTTACCGATACAGAATTTCACAAACAGAGCATCGAGCATCGCCTCGACATCGCTTCGCCCGGTCAGCTGGTGCAGCGCCCGCATGGCGAGGCGAAGCTGCTCGGCAATGAGCAGGGTATCTCGTTCCTCACCGGCACGCACGAGCCATGCGCGCGCCTCGGCGATCAGCCGGCGCTGGCGCTGGTTGAGGGCGACGGCGTCTGCTGGCGGAAGCAACATCGCGGCACGGGCACCGATCAACGACCACAAGGCCGAAAGGCCGCTACCGTCTTTCGCGGAGACGGCCACGTCGCACCCGGCCGGCATCACGGCGCGCCCGGGAAGATCGGCGCGCGGGTAAAGCCGGATCGCGCCATCGGGCACGGCATCGTCGCCCAGCCAGAGCAGGATATCCGCACCGCGTATCGCCTCCCCCGCACGCTCGACGCCGATGCGTTCGATCGGATCGTCGCTCGCTTCGGTCAGTCCCGCCGTGTCGGTGAAGACATAGGCGATACCGTCGCGCGCGATCGGCACCTCGATACGATCCCGCGTCGTGCCCGAGATGGGCGAGACGATCGCTGCCTCTCGCTCGGCCAGCGCGTTGAGCAAGGTCGACTTGCCGCTATTGGGCGGCCCGGCGATCACCACGCGCAAACCATCGCGCAGCCGTTCGACCGGCGGCGTGGCGAGCATTGCCCCCATTTCCGCCGCAATGGCTGTCGCTCTGCCGGCGATCATGGCGATGTGCGCGGGCGGCACATCATCCTCGTCCGAGAAATCGATCGCCGCTTCGACTCCGGCGGCCAGGCTGACGACCCTATCGGTCCAGTCCTCGGCTTGGCGACGCAACCCCCCTTCCGCCAGCATCACCGCCGCGCGGCGCTGGGTCTCGGTTTCGGCCGAAAGCAAATCGCCCAACCCTTCCGCCTCGGTCAGATCGATCCGGCCCGACAACAAGGCGCGGCGGGTGAATTCGCCAGGCTCGGCCGCACGCAAGCCGGGCCAGGCGGCCAGCGCAGCCTCGACGGCACGAATCACCGCGCGGCCGCCATGCACATGAAGTTCGACGATATCCTCGCCGGTCGCGCTATTCGGGCCGAGAAAAGCAAGTACCAGCGCGCGATCGAGCACCGCCCCGGTCGCGTCACGCAAAACACGCAGCGATGCATTCCGTGGCGCCGGCATCGGCCCAGCCAGCGCCTCGCTCGCGGCAAAGGCGGCGGGGCCGCTGATGCGGATAAGGGCAATCGCGGCCGGCGGTGCCCCGCTGGACAACGCAAAGATCGTATCCAAGGTTATTTTCCGGGCGTTTCGAACATCTTGCGCCACATGCCGAACCCTGCCTCGCTCATCGGAGCCCAGCTTTTCATCATGTTTTCAATGGCTTCGGTCGGTGCGATGCCATCCATCGCGCCGGTGAGTGTCGCGATATATTTCTCATGCACCGGCGTCAGGTCGGGCAGGCCCATGAAACGGCGGGCTTCTTCCGGGGTGCAATCGACCTCGACATTGATCTTCATCGCGCGTGTCTCCGCTTGAGCGGGCCGGCGCCGCTGCCTAGATTGACAGCATATATGCGCGCGACACGGCCCTTATCGCAACGCCCATCGCCAGCATGCGTATTTCCGACCCTGAGGAGTTCGACATGAGCGCGACCATCACTATCGAAACCTTCGATCATACCGGCAGCTTCAAGGCCTATGTCGCCGAACCGGCCGGCACCCCGCGCGCGGCGATCGTCGTCATCCAGGAGATTTTCGGCGTGAATGCCGGCATGCGGCGGCGCTGCGATCTCTGGGGCGAGGCCGGCTATCTGGCGATCGCACCTGACCTGTTCTGGCGTCTTGAGCCCGGCGTCGAGCTCGACCCCGACATTCCCGACCAGTTCCAGCGCGCGCTCGGCCTGATGGGCAAGTTCGACCAAGACAAGGGCGTGGCCGATATCGAGGCGACGATCCGCGCCGCGCGCGCGAAACTCGGCGAAGGCGGCAAGGTCGGCGCAGTCGGTTATTGTCTGGGTGGACGCCTGGCGTTCATGACCGCGGCACGTACCGATGTGGATGCCAGTGTCGGCTATTATGGCGTCGGCATCGACGGCCTGCTCGGCGAGAAGCATGCCATCGCACATCCGGTGCTGCTGCACGTGCCGCAAGAAGATCATTTCGTCGACAAGGCCGCGCAGCAACGCATGCATGCCGGGCTCGATGACCATGCCAAGGTGAGGTTATTCGACTATCCCGGGCTCGACCACGGCTTCGCGACCGAATTCGGCAAGCGCCGTGACGATGCCGGCGCGACGCTTGCCGATCAACGCACGGCGGAATTCTTCGCGGCTAATCTCGGTTAGTCGATCTCGTTCGGGCTCAGGCGAACAGGTGCCAGACCCCGACCTCGTGATCGAACCAGCCGTGATAGACCATCGAGCCGGCGACATAGAGGATCACGACCAGCCCGATATAGGCGATCCAGTGATAACGCTGGATGAGCCGGGCGATATAATTGGCCGCAACCGCCATCAGCGTCACCGACAGCGCGAGACCGAACAGCAGCACCGCGGGATGTTCCCGCGCGGCACCGGCCACGGCCAGCACATTGTCGAGGCTCATCGACAGGTTGGTGATCGCGACCTGAATCGCCGCCTGGGCGAAGGTCTTGGGCTTCTTGCCCTCGATCTGCGGCGTCGAGGGATCGTCGAATACCTGCGGGCGATTGCCCCTGATCTCGCGATAGAGCTTCCACGCCACCCATAGCAGCAACAGGCCACCGGCGAGCAGCAGGCCGACGACATGGAGCAATTGCGTCGCCACCAATGCGAAGCCGATCAGGCAGACCATCGCCATGACGACACCGAGCCCGAGCACCTTCTTGCGCTGATCCGCAGGCAGCCCAGCGGAGAGCGTGCCGAGCACCATCGCATTGTCGCCGGAAAAGATCAGGTCGATCAGGATCACCTGGCCCAGCGCGGCAAGGCCGGCGGCGGTGAACACATCGCTTATGTCGAACACGCGATATCCTCCGCGAAATAGCCGATCACCGGCATCGGATCATAAAAGCCGTGAAGCAAGGTCGACCATTGCGCATAATCAGGTGACTTGCGGAAGCCGTCGCGGTGATGCGCAACGCTGTCCCATTCGACCAGCAGCAGGTAATGGCCATCCGGCGCGATCGGCCGCCGCAAGACGATCGAGCGAAAACCCGGCGCTGCGGCGATCAACAACCTGGCCTCGGCGAACGCCGCCTCGAACCGCTCGCCCTCGCCCGCCCTGACGGGCAGCTCGGCGAGTTCCAGCACCATCGACTATTGGTTCATCGAGTCAAAGAAGTCCTCGTTGGTCTTCGAGTCCTTCATCTTGTCGAGCAGGAACTCCATCGCGTCGATCGTGCCCATCTGCATGAGGATGCGGCGCAGCACCCACATCTTGGACAGCTTGGACTTGTCGACCAGCAACTCTTCCTTGCGCGTGCCCGATTTGCCGACGTCGAGTGCCGGGAAGATGCGCTTGTCGGCAACCTTGCGGTCGAGCACGATTTCCGAGTTACCGGTGCCCTTGAACTCTTCGAAGATGACCTCGTCCATGCGGCTGCCGGTATCGATCAGCGCGGTGGCGATGATCGATAGCGAGCCGCCCTCCTCGATGTTGCGCGCTGCGCCGAAGAAGCGCTTCGGGCGCTGCAGGGCATTGGCGTCGACACCGCCGGTCAGCACCTTGCCCGAACTCGGCACGACCGTGTTGTAGGCGCGGCCGAGGCGGGTGATCGAGTCGAGCAGGATCACCACGTCCTTCTTGTGCTCGACGAGGCGCTTGGCCTTTTCGATCACCATTTCCGCGACTTGCACGTGGCGTTGCGCCGGTTCGTCGAAGGTCGAGGAGATCACCTCGCCCTTCACCGAGCGTTGCATGTCAGTGACTTCCTCGGGCCGCTCGTCGATCAGCAGCACGATCAGGAACACTTCGGGGTGGTTGTCGGTGATGGCGCGCGCGATGTTCTGCAGCAGCACGGTCTTGCCGACGCGCGGGGGCGCGACGATCAGCGCGCGCTGGCCCTTGCCCTGCGGGCTGATGATATCGATGACCCGCGCCGACTTGTCCTTGACCGTCGGATCGGCCGGATCGAGCGTCAGCTTCTCTTCGGGATAGAGCGGCGTCAGGTTGTCGAAATTGACGCGGTGGCGGACTGCATCGGGATCGTCGAAATTGACCGCAGTGAGCTTGGTCAGCGCGAAATAACGCTCGCCGTCCTTGGGCCCGCGGATCTCGCCCTCGACCGTGTCGCCGGTACGCAGGCCGAACTTACGGACCTGGTTGGGCGAGATGTAGATGTCGTCCGGGCCGGCGAGATAATTCGCCTCGGGGCTGCGCAGGAAGCAGAAGCCGTCGGGCAACACCTCGATCGTGCCCAGCCCCATGATCTGCTCGCCATTCTCGGCCTGGACCTTGAGGATCGCGAACATCAGATCCTGCTTGCGCAGCGTCGATGCACCTTCGACGCCCAGCTCTTCGGCCATGCTGACCAGCTCTGCCGGGGTTTTCTTCTTGAGGTCTTTAAGATGCATTTCGGGCGTTCCCGGGTGTGATGATGGTGATGTTTTGCTTCGGTCGGCGAGGAAAGACGCGACGATGCGGGAGGAAGGTACCGCGACAGGGCTAGAGGCCGCGCATCACGATATGCCGGCGAGGTAGGTCGCCGCCCTCGTCAAGTCAAGCAGTTCAGAAGGGCCGGACGATCACCAGGATGATGACCAGCGTAACCAGGATAGCGGGAATCTCGTTGAGCATCCGGAGCTGCTTACCCGTCAGCGATGGCGATTTCCCTGCCGCGAGCTTCTTCGAATAACTCACCGCCCAGCCATGATAGCCGCTGAGGACGACGACCAGTCCGAGCTTGGCGTGCAGCCAACCCAGTCCGCTCGCACCCGATGTCAGACCGATATTGATCGCCAGCATCAGCCCGAACAACCAGACCAGACCGATTGCAGGCGTTAGGATGATACGACGGATCTTCGCCTCGCGATCGACCCACGCCTCGGCTTCGGGCGATCCGGGCACCGCTTCCTGATGATAGACGAGATAGCGCGGCAGCATGAACAGCCCCGCCATCCAGAAGATCACGAAGATGACATGCCCCGCCTTGACCCAGGGATAGGCGTTGCCGAGAAAACCCATCATCCCCTCCTGACACGCGCCAGCAAAGCCTCGACATGTGCGATCGGCGTATCCTGCAGGATTCCGTGGCCGAGATTGAAGACATGGGGTCGATCGACAAAGGCGGCAAGAACCCGGTCGATCGCTGCATCGAGTGTCGCGCCGCCGGCGATCAGCGCCAGCGGGTCAAGATTGCCCTGTACCGGCATATCGGTCGGCAGATTGGCCGCGGCCCATTCGGGATCGATCGTTTCGTCGACGCCGATCGCGTCAACGCCGGTGCCACGGGCATAAGCCGGCAGTTTCTCCCCCGCTCCCTTGGGAAAGCCGATCACCGGCACACCCGGGTGACACTCATGAATTGCCGCGACGATCTTCGCATTGGGCGCGATCACCCAGCGTTCGAACTGCGCCGGTGACAGGCTGCCCGACCAGCTGTCGAACAGCTGCACCGCCTCGACCCCGGCTTCGATCTGGCGCGAGAGATAATCGATTGTGCAGACGGTGATCGCCTCGATGATCTCACCGAAGGCCGGTGGATCGGCATAGGCGTAACGACGGGTCTCGCTCTGGTCGCGGCTACCATGACCGGCGACCATATAGGTGGCCACGGTCCACGGACTGCCGGCAAAACCGAGAAAGGTCGTTTCCGGCGGCAACGCCGCGACGACACGCGCGACGGTCGCATAGACCGGGTCGAGCCGCGTCAGATCGGGCTGGAGGCTCGTCAGGGCATGGCCGACCAGCGGCGGGGCCAGTGCAGGGCCCTCGCCCACACCGAAGCTCAGCGCCTGTCCCAGCGCACTGGGGACCATCAGGATATCGGAGAACAGGATAGCCCCATCGAAACCGAAGCGACGGATCGGCTGCAACGTCACATCTGCTGCCGCTTCGCTGTCGTTGACCAACGCAAGGAAGCCGCCCTTTTCGGCCCGCAAGGCGCGATATTCCGGGAGATAGCGGCCTGCTTGTCGCATCAGCCAGACCGGCGGGACTTCTTGCCGCTCACCCTTCAACGTGGCGAGAAGCGGCTTCGCTTCGGTCATTCGGATCGCTCTTCCTACTAAAGAATAGAAGAATCTAAAAAGGCTGTAGAGGCTGTTGGCGTGTGCAAAGCGGGGCTTATGCGTTCATCCCGGAAATGCCAACAGGTGCCCGTCGGCGTGCCCTCGTGAATCGCGCTTCTGTCCCCGTTATCCACAGTCTGTGCATGGGAACCAATGCTGTTGGCGGGCGTGTGGATAGATCGCCGCTTTTCCACCGCCATGCCCTCGCTTGGCGGCCCGGCGGAGTTGCGCTAGCGGATATCCCGATGTTGTCCACAGATCCGTCCTGCTGATGCGTTTGCACCTTCATCTCCTGTCGGATTCGACGGGTGAGACGCTGGAGAACATCGCCAAGGCGGCGCTGGCGCAATATGACGATGTCGAGACGATCCGTCACTTCTGGCCGATGGTCCGCACCGAGGCGCATCTCGAGCGCATCCTTGGCGAGATCGCGCAGAATCCAGGCCTGGTGATCTTCACCTTGGTCAACAGCCAGGCCCGGGCGACGCTGGAACAGCGCTGTCGTGCGCTTGGCCTGCCCGCGGTGGCGCCGCTCGACGGCGTTAATGATGCTTTGTCGGGTCTGCTCGGCCAGCAGGCCAAGGCGCGGCCCGGGCGGCAGCATATGCTCGACGCAGCCTATTTCGCGCGCGTCGACGCGATCCAGTTCACCATGGCGCATGACGACGGCATCGGCGCGGAAGATTGGGAAGAAGCCGATATCGTCCTCGCCGGCGTGTCCCGCTCATCCAAGACGCCGACCTCGATCTATCTCGCCAATCGCGGCTACAAGACCGCCAACATTCCGATCGTGATCGAAAGCCCGCCCCCGGCGAGCCTGTTCAGCCTGGCGCACCCGCTGGTGGTGGGGCTGACCACCAGCGCCGACCGCCTGATCCAGGTA
The DNA here is from genome assembly GCF_028292965.1 of Sphingomonas bacterium. GTDB lineage: Bacteria > Pseudomonadota > Alphaproteobacteria > Sphingomonadales > Sphingomonadaceae > Sphingomonas. Next base: position 27,758 of record NZ_JAQGLG010000170.1, read on the forward strand.
CGGCGCAATCGCTTGCTGTCGCTCAACCAGGCGCCCGAGACCGATTATGTCGATCAGGAAGCGGTCTCGCGCGAGGTGGCCTTTGCGCGCCGCATGTTCGCCGACAATGACTGGCCGGTGATCGACGTGACACGGCGTTCTATCGAGGAAACGGCGGCGGCGATCATCGCGCTGGTCGTCGAGCGGCAGGGTGCTGCATGAGGCTGGTGCTCGCTTCGGGAAGTGCCTCGCGCCGCGCCATGCTGGAAGCGGCCGGCGTACCATTTAGCGCGACGTCGCCTGGCGTCGATGAGGATGCCGCAAAGGCAGGCCTCCGTGCCAACGGAGTAGCGCCGCGCGACTTTGCCGATGCGCTGGCCGAGCTCAAGGCCTTGCGCGTGTCGCAACGCGAGCCCGACGCGCTCTCGCTCGGCAGTGATTCGCTGATGGTACTCGCCGACGGCACCATTCTCGACAAACCGACCAGCCGGGGGGAAGCGGCGGATCATCTGCGCGCCATGTCGGGCGGCCGCCATGCGATCGTCAGCGCCGCGGTGATCGCGGAACAGGGCCGGCTCGTGTGGCGCCACGTCGATCGTGCAATGCTGCATGTCCGCCCGCTATCCGAGGCCTTTCTCGAACAATATCTCGACGCCGAATGGCCGACCATCGCGGGCTGTGCCGGTTGTTTCCGGATCGAAGGCCCCGGTGCCCAACTGTTCGCGCGAATCGATGGCAGCCAGTTCACCGTGCTCGGCATGCCGCTGCTGCCGGTGCTCGATTATCTGCGCGTGCGCGGGGTGTTGACGTCATGACGCAGATCTATGCCGAGGTGATCGGCGACCCGATCGGGCACAGCAAATCCCCGCTGATCCATGGTTTCTGGCTCAAGGCGCTGGGCATCGACGGCGACTATCGCGCCACCCATGTCACGCCGGAGGGTCTCGGTGACTATTTCACCGCGCGCCGCGCCGATCCTGCCTGGCGCGGTTGCAACATCACCATTCCCCATAAACAGGCCGCGCTCGACCATGTCGAGGATCGCGGCAGCGTGCGCGACACGATAGGCGCGATCAACCTCGCGCTCGTCGCCGAGGATGGCGCGCTGATCGGCACCAACACCGATGCCGGCGGATTCTATGCGCCGATCGCCGATCTCGATCTGGCCGGTGCGCCGGTGGCGGTGATCGGCGCGGGCGGCGCCGCGCGCGCGGTGTTGTTCGCCTTGTCGCGAATCGGCGTCGGCCCGGTCACGGTCTTCAATCGAAATGTGTTGAAGGCAGCAGCGTTGCTGAGCACTTTCGGCCTCAAGGGTCAGGCCCTGCCGCTCACCGCGCCGCTCCCGGCGGCGAGTCTGCTGGTCAACACCAGCGCGCTCGGCATGGTCGGGCAGCCGCCGCTCGTCGTCGATCTGTCACCGCTGCCCGAGCACGCGCTGGTCTACGACCTGGTCTATGCGCCACTCGAGACCCCGCTCCTCGCCGCGGCGCGCGTACGCGATCTCGATACGGTCGATGGGCTGGAGATGCTGATCGGCCAGGCCGCGCTGGCGTTCGAGCTGCTGTTCGGCGCCGCGCCGCCGCGCGAACGCGACGACGAACTGCGCGCTTTGCTCGGCGGATGACCGGCAAGCCGCTCATCATCGGACTCACCGGCTCGATCGGCATGGGCAAGTCGACCGTCGCCGCGATGTTCGCGGAAGCCGGCGTGCCGGTGTTCGACGCCGATGCCGCGGTGCATCGGTTACAAGGGCCGGGTGGCCGGCTGGTCGCAGCGATCGAGTCGTTGCATCCCGGCACCACCGGCCCGGACGGCGTCGACCGCGCGAAACTCTCGGCGGCGGTGCTCGCCAATCCCGATGCGCTGCGCGCGCTGGAGGAACTGGTGCATCCGGCGGTCGGCGAGGATCGCACGGCGTTTCTTCGCCATCACGCCGATTCGCCGTTGATCGTGTTCGACATACCCTTGCTGTTCGAAACCGGGGGCGAAAAAAAGGTCGACAAGACCGTGGTCGTCTCCGCCGCGCCCGAGGTGCAGCGCGCCCGCGTCCTCGCCCGCGCCGGCATGACCGAGGCGAAATTCGACGCGATTCTCGCGCGTCAGCTGCCCGATGCCGAAAAACGCGCCCGCGCCGACTTCGTCATCGCCACCGATGTCCCGCTGGCGGAAACGCGTGCCGCGATAATCGCGCTGATCGCTTGCCTATCGCGAGATGAATGCCGATAATCGGCTTATGCGCGAAATCGTGTTCGACACCGAGACTACCGGCTTTAGCTTCGAGAGCGGCGACCGGATGGTCGAGATCGGCTGTCTCGAGCTGGTCAACCGGGTCGAGACGGGGCGCACCTTCCACGCCTATTTCCACCCCGAGCGCGCGATGCCGGCCGAGGCGCAGCGCGTCCACGGGCTGAGCGACGCGTTCCTGTCCGACAAGCCGCTGTTTGGCGCGCAAGTCGATGCGCTGCTCGAATTCCTCGGCGACGCGCCGCTGGTGGCGCATAATGCCAGCTTCGACTTCGGTTTCCTCAACGGCGAGCTGCAACGTTGCGGGCGCGGCAAGGTCTGTATGACGCGGATGGTCGACACCATCGTGCTCGCGCGCACGCGCCATCCCGGCGCCAAGCACAGCCTCGATGCCCTGTGCTCGCGCTACGGCATCGATCGCAGCCACCGCGTGCTGCACGGCGCGCTGCTCGACGCCCAGCTTTTGTCGCAAGTCTATGTCGAGTTGACCGGCGGGCGGCAGATCGGCCTTGGCCTGGTCAGCGAAACGGTCGAGGAAGTCGTCGATCTTACCCCGTCGGTCGTCGCCCAGGTGCGGCCGCCACGAGTCTTTTCGGCCAGCGAAGCCGAACTGACCCGTCACGCGTTGTTCCTGACCGGGATCACCAAGCCCTTATGGGGGGCCGAGGCGTCCGGGTGACGCCGAAGCGGGACGAGGGTCAACAGGCCCCGCACCGTCAACAAGATGGAGACTGCTCATGGATATTCGGGTTTCGGGCCACCAGGTCGCAACGGGCGACGCGCTCAAGAACCATGTCGAGGAGCGGCTTCAAGCCATAGCCAATAAATATTTCGCGCGGGCCATTTCCGCCACCGTCACCTTCGGCAAGGGGCCGCACGACGCCGGCTTCACCTGCGACATCGTCGCCCATGTCATGCACGGCCTGGTGCTCAAGGCGAATAATAACGGGCAGGAGGCGCATGGCGCGTTCGAGGGCGCTGCCGACAAGATCGAAAAGCAGCTGCGCCGCTATATGCGCCGCCTCAAGGATCGCCATTCGGCCGGCGCGGCCAATGGCAATGGCGCGGCCAACGGTGCCGACGTGGACGACAATGCCGGCTATACCGTGTTCCTCGAAAGCGACGCGGAGGAAGCCGAGGATTTTCCCCCGATCGTCGCCGAAACCCGTGTCGACGTGCCCGATGCCACCGTGTCCGACGCGGTGATGATGCTCGATCTGCGCAACACCAACGCGCTGATGTTCCGCAACAGCGGGTCGGGCGCCTACAACATGGTCTATCGCCGGGGCGACGGCACGATCGGCTGGGTCGAACCGCAACGCGCGTCCTGATCTTCCCTCTATCCGTAAATGCCGTTAAGGGCGCGCGCCGGCTGTGCGCGCCCGCCAAGGACCATCATGATCGATTTGAGTGACCTGCTGCTGCCGCAGACCGTGATCGAGCGGCTTGCGGCTGCCAACAAGAAAGCGCTGTTCCAGCAGCTCGGCGCGATCGCCGGCGAGGCTTACGGTCTCGACCCGGCGGCGGTGGCCGAATGCGTCGCCGAGCGCGAGAAGCTCGGCTCGACCGGCTTCGGCGCGGGCATCGCCACGCCGCACGGCAAGCTCGCCGGGCTCGACCATGTGGTCGGCGTGTTCGCGCGCCTTGCCCACCCGATCGACTTCTCCGCGGTCGATGATGTTGCCGTCGATATCGTGTTCATGCTGCTCTCCCCGCCCGAGGCGGGTGCCGAGCATCTCAAGGCGCTGGCCCGCGTCTCGCGCCTGCTGCGCGACCGCACCACCGTCGCCAAGCTGCGCGGCGCCGGGTCGCAGGACGCGATCTACGCGCTGCTCACCGCCGACGACGCGCGTGACGCCGCTTAATTCTCGGCCTGATTCCGCGCCTGACACGGCCGAGCGCGGTGAGTCGGCGCATTTCCGCGCGCTCGAATCGCTTTATGCCGCCGCGCCGATCAACCAGCTGTTCGATTCGGTGCTCGAAATCCCCGAGGCGGGGATCGCGCGGATCCGCTTCACCCTCGACGAGCGTTATTTCCACGCCGCCGGCGCGGCGCACGGCACGAGCTATTTCAAGATGCTCGACGACGCCGCCTTTTATGCCGCCAACAGCCTCGTCACCGATCGTTTCCTGCTCACCACCGCCTTCAACCTGCTGCTGACCAAGCCGCTCAAGCAGGGCCCGGTGATTGCCGAGGGCCGCTGGATCAGTGGCCAGCGCCGCGTCTATGTCGCCGAGGCACGGTTGATCGACGCCACCGGCGAGGAGGCGGCGCGCGGTACCGGCACCTTCATGCGTTCGCGCATCCCGCTCGCCGGCCTGCGCGGATATCAGCCCCCGGCATGAGCTGGAGCGTGATGACATGGTGCTGAACCACCGTGATTGCCCTGAGCCGTTCGCCGGCGAGGAGCGGCGTGCAGCGCGGGCTGGTAGCCCGTGTAAGCGCCGCGACGATGTCCGGCGGGCGGCTCAGGGCAACCGCGAAGCGGCGGGCGCCTTTTGGCGTGTGGCCGCGTCGCTCGTCGGTCACGGGGAGGCCACCCCGCTCCCTCCTCGCTCCTCGCCACACGCCAAAATTCGCTCCGTCACGGCGGTTCAGCACCATGTCATCACGCTCTAGACTGCCCAGCGGTGTCCTGGTTTCGGCACTGCTGCGGCGCGTCAACGACGCCGGCGGCATTGCCACGATGCTGGCGCGCGGCGATGCCCAGGCCGGGGCGATTCTGATCGTCACACTCGATCGCGGCGTCATGCCGCGGCTGCTCGAACGCGGCATCGGGCCCGACGGCAAGACGGCGCTGGTCCCCGCAGGCCCCATCGACTCCACACCCGGCGAAATCACGGATTACTGGCGCAAACGCCGACAGCGCGACCCCGATTTGTGGGTGATCGAGCTGGACATCCCGGCGGCGGAACGATTCGCCGCAGAAACGATCCTCGCCGATTGACCGGATCTTAAGCCGGCCGACAGATAGCGACCGTCGTTGCAGCGCGTTGCGCCGCGCCGGGTGCGATCCGGATCGGTGACGCAGTCGGGGGGCTGTTCGAAGGGGATCACATCGCTGATCGTCGTCGCGCGCCAACCGCCTCTTTGTGTTCTTGATGTCGTTTTCGCCGCGTCTCGCTTCGGCCGTTTTCGCCCTCATCTTCGGGATGATGGCCGCGCCGGCCATGGCGCAGGACGTTCAGCCGACGCGGCTCGATACGATCATGCAGACGATCACCGCGGACGAACAACCCGTCCGGAGCAATTATGCCAGCCTCGCCGATGCCGTCGCCGCCCAGTCGCTCGGCGACGTCGATGACGAGACGAGCTGCATGGCCGGCGCGATCTATTTCGAATCCAAGGGCGAGCCGCTGACCGGCCAGCTCGCCGTCGCCGATGTCATCCTCAACCGCATCCGCTCGGGCCGATTCGCCGATACGATCTGTTCGGTCGTCACCCAGCGCGGGCAATTCTCCTTCGTGCGCGACGGGCGCGTGCCCGATATCGCGGATTGCGCTTATTATCGTACCGCCATCGCCGTCGCGCGCGTCGCCATGTCCGATGCCTGGCAAAGCCCCGCTGCCGGCGCGCTGTTCTTCCACGCCCGCCGTATCTCGCCGGGCTGGCGTCACGAGCAGATCGCGACGATCGGCAATCAGGTCTTCTATCGCTGACATATGCGCGGCGGGATTTGACCCGTTCGCTTAATGTTCTAATATCGCGCGATGCTCCAGCCGCCCGATTCCTGTGTCGATAACCCCGAGTCGCCGCTCTGCGCTATCGATGTCGCGCGCGGTGTGACGCGGATGCTGCTGCGCCACGATCTCGTCGCGATGGGAGAGGTGCCGCTCGACGGCAACCGCCGCGCCGACCTGATGGCGATCGATTCGCGCGGCCAGATCGTCATCGTCGAGATCAAGGTGTCGCGCGCCGATTTGCTCGGTGATGGCAAATGGACCGATTATCTCGGCTGTTGCGACCGCTTCTACTGGGCGATTCCGGCCGGCTTCGACGCTTCACCGCTCGATGGAGTCGCGTTCCTGCCCGCCCGCACCGGCGTCATCATCGCCGATCGCTACGATGCTGCGATCGTGCGCGAGGCACATAGCGAACCGCTGCCCGCCACAACGCGCAAACGCGCGATGCTCGCCTTTGCGCGCCGTGCCGGTCGCAGGCTGATCGGGGTCATCGACCCCGATGCGGAAGTAATCTTTTCCTAGAGATGCGGCCCGGAAACGGCGCGGCGCGGCTTTTTCGGCGTTTCGTCGATCACCTTGGCCAGCGCGGGCGTGCGCGTATCCTGATGGGCGTAATCGCGCGCCGACAGGCCGGCGATGCGGTCGGACTGGTCGGGGTCGGCGCCGGCGGCGAGCAGGATGCGGACCAGCGACAGGTCGCGGCGCTGCACCGCACGGATCAGCGGCGTCTCGCCGCTGCCATTGCCGAGATTGACGTTGGCGCCGCCCTTGACCAGCAGGTCGATCACGCCGCTCGCACCGCTGTTCACCGCGACCAGCAGCGGGGTGTTGCCCTCGCCATCCTTGATGTTCGGGTCGGCACCGCGCGCCAGCAGATAATTGACATAAGTGGTGTCGCCGCGCTTGGCGACGATGTGCAGCGCGGCCTCGCCGCTCTGCCGGTCGCGCGTGTTGACGATCACCGTGCCCGGCTTGTCGAGCAGCTTGTTGACCTCATCCCCCTTGGATTCGCGGATCGCCTGGAGGAACTGATAGCTGTCCGACTGGCCGAGTTGCGCTGTGGCAGGCGCGGCGGTAACGATCATCGCGGCGGCGACAAGGCCGCCGAAGATTCGGGAATTCATGGTGCGACCGGGTCCCTGTCATGCGTCAACTTGCGCGACGCGCGATATCAGATCATGGCTGGCCGCGCCATGAACGAGATTGTTCGCGCGATCGCAGCTTTGCTTCTCGCGCTCCTCCCCGCCGCCTGCTCGGCCCCGGCCGATGCCCCGTCCCGTCCGCCGCTGCAGGGCGCGCGGATCGGCGGCCCGTTCACACTGGTCGATCAGGATGGCCGCACCGTCACCGATCGCAGCTTCGCCGGCAAATATCGCATCGTCTATTTCGGCTACACCTTCTGCCCCGATGTCTGTCCGACCGATGCGCAGCATATCGGCGCCGGCTTGCGGCTGGTCGAGCAGGCCGACCCGAAACTGGGGGCGAGGATCGTGCCGATCTTCATCACCGTCGATCCGGCGCGTGATACGCCGGCGGTGCTCAAGACCTTCACCGCCGCCTTCCACCCGCGCATGGTCGGCCTGACGGGTAGCGCCGATGCCATCGCGGCGGTGGCCAAGGCCTATGCGGTTTATTACAAGAAGGGCGAGATCACGCCCAATGGCGGTTACATGATGGATCACAGCAGCGTGGCCTATCTGATGGACCCCGACGGCAAGCCGCTTGCGTTGCTGCCGGTCGAGCAGACACCGGAAGCGGTGGCGACCGAGCTGAAGCGGTGGGTCAAATGAGCGAGCGTTTCTGGGAAACGACCCCGATCGAGGCGCTCGACCGTGCGCAATGGGAGGCGTTGTGCGACGGCTGCGGCAAATGCTGCATCCACAAGCTCGAGGATGAGGAAACCGGCGAGCTGCTGCCGACCAACGTGTCGTGCCGCCTGCTCGACCGCGCCACCGCGCAATGTTCCGATTATCGCCACCGCCACGCCTATGTCAGCGAGTGCGTGCGGCTGAGCCGCGACAATGTCCGCTCGATCGACTGGCTGCCCTCGACCTGCGCCTATCAGCTTCGCGCCGATGGCAAGCAGCTGCCCGAATGGCATTATCTGGTGTGCGGCGATCGCGAGGCGGTGCACCGCGCCGGCCAGTCGGTGCGCGGCTGGACCATCTCGGAAGATGACGCCGGCGATTTCGAACATCATCTGATCGATCGCGAATTGTGAGAATGTCTGCGTTCTTCGAGCATATATCTGAACTGTTCCCCCGCGAAAGCGGGGGTCCAGGGTCACAGGCGCTGCGTTCTGTAACCCTGGGCTCCTGCCTCCGCAGGAGCGCGGTAAGCTTCAGGACTGGTTAGTGGCAGACGCAACCGGCGAACCCATGTTCGACGTCGTCCGCCATGCCCGTGCGCGTCGGGCCAAATTGTCGGTCGATCCGGCGAGCGGACGCATCCGCCTGACGCTGCCGCCGCGCGCCTCGGTACGCGAGGCGCTGCGCTGGGCGGAACAGCAACAGGGCTGGATCGATGCGCAGCGCGCCCGCCTGCCCCAGGCAGTGCCATTCGTCCCCGGTACCGAAATTCCGTTCGACGACACGGCGCTCGTCATCGACTGGGATGAAACAGCGCCGCGCCGCGTCGACCGGATCGGCGACCGTCTGCGCGTCGGCGGCCCGGCCGACCGCGTACCGGCGCGCGTGCTTGCCTGGCTGAAACGCGAGGCGTTGCGCGTGTTGAGTGACGAGACCGCCGAATTCGCCGCGCGCGCCGGCGTGCGGGTCAGCGGCGTCGGTATCGGCGACGCGCGCGGGCGCTGGGGCAGCTGCGCCTCGCACGGCATGATCCGCTATAGCTGGCGCCTGATCCTCGCGCCGCGCTTCGTCCGCCGTGCCACCGTCGCGCATGAGGTCGCGCACCGCATCCACATGAATCACGGGGCCGCCTTCCATGCGCTGGTCGGTGAGCTCGACGAACGCGATCCGGCCGAGTCGCGTGCCTGGCTGCGCCGCAACGGTGCGGCGCTTCACTGGTTCGGGCGCGAATCCTGAGGTCTCTCGACCGGGCGCGTCGGCGGTGCGAGGCCGGGGCGATCGTCGCGTGGCGGTGCCGGCCGGCGCGGTGAATCACGGCCGATCACCCGGTCCATCCATTCCTGGTCGAGCCGTTCCTGCTTGCCTGGCGGCGCTTCACCCTGGCCGGGCAGCGGATTGCCGTCGGCATCGACCTGCTGGCCGTCTTCGTTCGGCACCGGCTGAACGGTGCCCGGCTCGACCGGATTGCCATTCTCATCGACATAGCTGGCATTGTCGGGCGCGCCGAAATAACTCTGCTCCTCATTGTCGAGTTGCAGCTCGGGCAGGGTGACCTGGGTCGAGAATTGCTCGATCGGGCGATTGGCGGTGGCCGGCTTCATGAACGCGGCAAAGGCTCGCGCCGGCGCGGTGCCGCCGTGCAGGCCGGGGATCGGCTTGGCGTCGTCGCGGCCCATCCACACGCCGGTGGTCAGCCCGCTCGAGAAGCCGAGGAACCAGCCATCCTTGTTGGAGCTGGTCGTGCCGGTCTTGCCGGCGACCGGGCGGCCGATCTGCGCCGCGCGGCCGGTGCCGGTGTTGACCGCGGTCTGCAACAGATCGGTCATCTCGGCGGCGACCTGCGGTGCCACCAGCACATGGCTCTGGTCGGTTGTCTGGGCATAGATCGTCTCGCCCATCGTCGTCACCTTGGTGATGCCATAGGGCGTCACCGCCACGCCCTTGTTGCCGACGCTGGCAAAGGCGCGCGTCATGTCGATCAACCGCACGTCGGAGGTGCCGAGCACCATGGAAGGGTGGGTGTTGACCGGCGTGGTGATGCCGAAACGCCGCGCCATGTCGGCAACGGTCGAGAAACCGACCTCCTGGCCGAGCTTCGCCGCCACGGTGTTGAGCGAATAGGCAAAGGCCGTGCGCAACGTGACGTTGCCGCTGTTGTGCCGCGAATCGTTGCGCGGGCTCCAGCCGTCGATCGTCACCGGCTCATCGACGACATTGTCCTCGGGGCGATGCCCGGCCTCCAGAGCCGCGAGATAGACGAACAGCTTGAACGACGATCCTGGCTGGCGCACCGCCTGCGTCGCGCGATTGTAGATCGACGAGACATAATCGGTTCCGCCGACCATCGCGCGCACCGCGCCGTCGCGGTCGATCGACACCAGCGCACCTTGCGCTCCCGGCGGGGCATTGGCGCGCACCGCGGCATCGGCGGCGCGCTGCATGTTGAGGTCGAGGGTGGTCCACACCTCGAGCGGCCGCTGCGTCTCGTCGATCAGCGTCTCCAGCTGCGGCAGTGCCCAGTCGGTGAAGTACCGCACGCTGTTCTGCTTGGGCTCGGGGGTGAACTGCACCGCTGCGATATTGGCGCTTGCCGCCTGATCCGGACCGATCTTGCCGGTCTCTTCCATAAGCTTGATGACCACCCCGGCGCGGCCCTTGGCCGCCTCGATGTCCGCGCTGGGCGAATAATGCGACGGCGCCTTGACCAGCCCGGCGATCACCGCCGCCTCGGGCAGCGTCAGATGGTCGGCGCCATGCCCGAAGAATTTGCGGCTCGCCGCGTCGATGCCGTACGCGCCGCCACCGAAATAGACCTTGTTGAGGTAGAGTTCGAGGATCTCGTCTTTGCTGAACTTGCGCTCGAGCGCCAGCGCCAGCACCGCCTCGCGCAGTTTGCGGCCGAAATCATATTTGTTGGTCAGGAACACGGTGCGCGCGACCTGCTGCGTGATCGTCGAGGCGCCCTGCAGCCGTTTGTCGTCGCCATGATGCTGGAACGCAAGCTTGACCGCACGCGCCACGCCGACCGGATCGACGCCGATATGCGAACGGAAACGCCGGTCCTCGGTGGCGACCATCGCATCGCGCATCACCGCCGGAATGCGGTCATAGCTGAGCCATTCGCCATAGCTCGGCCCGATCGACACGATCACCGTGCCGTCGGCGGCATGGACGCGGATCATCTGGCCGTTGGGCGAGGATTTCAGCTCGTCGAAACTCGGCAGTTGCGCCTTGGCGACATAGACCGCGATGATCAGCGCGATCAGGCCAAGCACCGCCAGCGCGCCCGAAATCTTGGTCGCAAGCGAAACCCGGCGCTGCCATTTCGGCGGCAGCGAGCGCAGCAAAGGCAGGGAGGATGTGGAAAATCTGGCCATAGGGCTATCTTTGCCGAATACGGCTTAAGCTGACGTCAAACAAGCGCCGCCGCGCGTCTGCATCAATCCTCCACGGCGCGTGGACGGAAATCGAGACTCAGCGAGTTCATGCAATAGCGCAGGCCGGTCGGTGGCGGGCCATCGGGAAAGACATGGCCGAGATGCCCGTCGCAGCGTGCGCAACGCGCCTCGGTGCGCGTCATGCCATGGCTGACGTCACTATGCTCGCTAACATGGTCGGCGCTGATCGGCTGGGTGAAGCTCGGCCAGCCCGAACCCGAATCATATTTGTCGGCGCTGTCGAACAGGTCGAGCGCGCATCCGCCGCAGCGATAGATGCCATCCGCCTTGTTGTTGTTATAGCGTCCGGTGAACGCCGGCTCGGTGCCCGCCTCGCGCAGCACATGATAGGCTTCGGGGCTGAGGCGCTTGCGCCATTCGCTCTCGGACAGGGTCAGGTGATCCATGGCGATCAGCTTTCCCGCCCGGCGAGCTCTGCGTCAAGCGGCGAGTGCTTAACCCGGGTAAGCCGCGCCGCCAGCCCGACCAGTGACGGGGCAAGCCGGGCGACCATCGTCAGCGCCGCCGCCGTCGCCGGCGATTCGGCGGCTTTCCAGATCAGACCCGCAACCGCGAGCGGTCGTGCGGCGGCCGCGGCAAAGTCTGTTTGATAAGACAGCGCCGCATCACTGCCGCCCCGGCAATAGGCGGCGGCGGCCCGTGCGCCGCTTTCCAGCGCCAGCCCGATGCCCTCGCCGGCGAGCGACGGAATGACCGCGGCCTGGTCGCCGAGTCGGAACAGCCCGGCGGTCCCGGCCCGTTCGCGCCAGCCATAAGGAACGTTGGCGATGGCATCGATCGCCGCGTCGTTGCTGCGAAACGCCAGTCGTTCGCCGAGCTGTGGCGATTCGTTGCCGAGTACCGCCAACAGCGCTTCGGGCGACCCCGCCTCGTCGAGTCGCGAGCGGTGCACCGCCATGCACAGATTGACCGTGCCGTCCTCCTGCGCGGCGACCCCGGCATAGCCGCGATCGAACAGATGCAGCTCGATAGTCCCGCCGACCATGCGGTCGAGCGCCTCAGCGGGTCCGAGGCGCGTGCGCAGGCCGAGCACCGGATCGCCGCCGCGCGCCGCGGCCGGCCGTGTCAGCCCGCGCAAATCATGCTTGCCGCTGGCAAGGAACAGCGTGTCGGCGCGCAGGGTCGCGCCATCGGCGAGGTGGATGACGTCGTGTTCATGACGTCGCGCCGTCACGCCCGTCTCGATCGCCGCCCCGGCTGTGCGGGCATGTTCGGTCAGAATCGTATCGAGTCGCCAGCGCGACACTGCGAGGCCCGGGCGTGGAAGGCTGGCGACCGCCTTGCGCGTACCGCTGTGCAGGCTGACCCGCCGGATGTGATTGCGGTTGAGCGCGCTCGCGCGCACGCCGAGCCGGTCGAGCATCGCCAGCGTGCGCCAGCTGAGAAACCCGCCGCACAGCGCGTCGCCCATCTCGGCCTGGCGCTCGATCAGCAGATGCGGGGCACCGGCGCGCGCCAGCAGCAAGGCGGTGGTCAGGCCGGCCGGCCCGCCGCCGACGATCAGCGCAGATGTTCGACGCATAGCCGGTACGGAAAGGCGCGATAGACGCGCGCCGTCACCCCGGCCTCGGCCAGGATCGGCGGCCATTCCGCCGGGCGATAGGAACGGGCGATCGACAACGTGCCGTCATGCCGGACGATGCGGTGCCAGCCGAACAGCCGGGCGAGGATCGGGAAACCCCAATGCGCGAAGCGATGGCGATGCAGGTCGTTGACCAGCCAGCCGCGCGCCGCCTGCGTGTCCATGAAGCGCAGAAAGGCGACCAGCTGGTCATGAGTCATATGATGCGCGACGAGGCTGGAGATAATGAAGTCCCAGCCCTGTCCGGCCAGATCGGCATAGTCGCCGGTGCGCCAGTCGATCGTCAGCCCGGGCGGCGTGTGTGCTTTCGCCGCGACTTCGCTGTGCGGGTTGAGGTCTACGCCGACTAGCTCGGCCTCGATGCCGCGCCGCTTCGCCCAGCGCGCGATCCGCCGCAGCATGTCGCCATCGCCATAACCGACATCGAGCAACCGGAAGCTTTTCACGCCGACGGTGCCGCGCGCGAGGAAGTCCAGCGTCGGCCGCGCCGCCATCGTCACGACATTGACCGTGGCGAGGTCGCCGACCACCTCGGTATAGGTCGCGGCATCGAGGTCGTCGGCGTCCATCAGCTCTTCGGCGATGGCGCGGACGGCCAGTGACGTCATGACGCACTCGCAAAGGTGAAGCCCTCGGCGGCAAGGCCGGGGCCGAAGGCCAGCGCCACGCCCTTGTCGACAGGAGGCCCTGCAAGCAGCCTCGCCAGCACGAACATCAGCGTCGCCGAGGACATATTGCCGAAATCGGTCAGCACGCCGCGCGACGCCGCCAGTGCATCGGGGCCGAGCTTCAGCGCATGCTCGACCGCGTCGAGGATCGAACGCCCGCCGGCATGCACCGCCCAGGCGCCGATCGCCTCGGGCGCATGGCCGCCGGTCGCGGCATGCGCAACCGCGGGATCGGCCAGCGCCGCGGCGATGCGGCCGGGCACCTCACCCGACAAATGCATCGCAAAGCCGGTGTCGGTGATGTCCCAGCGGATCAACTCGGCCGAATCGGCCAGCGTGGTGGCGAAGGGTGCGCCGAGCGCGAAGCCGGTGGGCTCTGCGGTGACCAGGGCTGCGGCGGCGCCGTCGCCGAACTGGAGCATCGCCAGCAGCGGCTCGATCTCACCCGTCTCCTGCAAATGCAGCGTCGACAGCTCGACGCAAACCACCAGCACGCGCGCCTCGGGCTCTGAGCGGACGATGTGCCGCGCCGTGCGTAAGGCAGACACGGCAGCGTAACAGCCCATGAAGCCGATCAGCAGCCGCTCGACCGAGGGCGGTAGGTCGAGCGCGCGGGCGATGATCTGGTCGATGCCGGGCGCGACGAAGCCGGTACAACTCGCCACCACGAGATGGCTGATGCCATGGAGCGATACCTGCTCGCGCAAGGCGGCGATGGCCGCCAGCCCCAAAACCGGCGCGGCCTCGGCATAGAGCCGCATGCGCGCGGCGGTGCCGGGCAGCGCGCCTGCATAAAAGCCGCCCTCGGCGATCGGCGATCCCCCGCCCGGCGCGCGATCGAGCACCGACCAGCGATGCGTGATGCCCGATCGCCCGGCCATGCGCTCGAACAGCTTCACCGCGCGCGAATCCTCGATCTGCTCGCGCGCCCAGTCGACAAAGGCGTGGTGGATATCGTGATCCGGCACGGCGGTGCCGATGGCGTTCACGTGCGGCATGACAGACGGCAAGGGCGACTTTCGGGGGCGCCCGGATCAGGCGCTTATATGTTCGGAAACGCAGCTATAGCGTATCCGGGTCCGTAGCATAGGTACGGCCCTGGTCCCTTCCGGTTCAATGCCCGGCTTGTTCTGCTGTTCTTTGGTGCGGCCGAGAAGACTCGAACTTCCACGGGCTTTCGCCCACAACGACCTCAACGTTGCGCGTCTACCAGTTCCGCCACGGCCGCACGTGAATCAACCGCCGGACGGGTCCGACGGCTGGTAGGCGAGCGCCCCTAGCAAGCTGCCATCGCCGTGGCAATGCCCTTCGCATGCGGGAGGATGGCAACGGCCGCAGCGCTTCGGAGCCAGGTCGGCAACGCCGCTCCCCGGCGAAGGCCGGGGCCCAGTTGGGAGAGGTTGCTGAACAGGCGCCGCGATCCATTATGCCTGCCATCCCAACTGGACCCCGGCCTTCGCCGGGGAACATGCTGCGACGCGACAACGCCGATCCCGATTCAACTCCGCCACAATAACCGCCATGTTCGCCGATGACCCCGGCCTTGCGCCGCGGTTTCTTTCTCATCGTCGATCATCCAGTAAAGGCGAGCGCTACGCGCCGTTCGGTCTTCAGCGCCCGCTTGCGATTGCCCAAGACCGTCATGCCGGACTTGTTCCCACAGCTGTCCGGGATTTATGTTTGAGGTGGGGTGCACGGCAGACAAATCCTGAGGATTCTGCCAAGATCATGTTGTCGAGACATGATTTTTGGGAGGTCTGCCG
>NZ_JAQGLG010000177.1 GCF_028292965.1 Sphingomonas bacterium
CCGCCGGCAACCGCCGCCAGCCCTGCGTTGGTGAGGAACGGCGTCAGGGCCGCCTCCTGCGCCGGGCAGGCCGTGTTGTTGTTGCCGAACAGCGTATTGAGCTTCTTGGTCTCATGCGTCCAGCGCAAGCCGACGGTCAGCTTCAGGCCTTCGGTGATCTCGAAGATGTTGTGCGTGAAGAAGGCGTAGTTCTTGCTGTTCTGGTTGTAGGTCGACACCGTCTCGCCGACATTGTTGACCGTATCGAGGCGGTCGAACCCGGCCAGGATCGCAGGGCCGGCGGCACCGAACGCGCCCGAAACCGTCGGCCGCAGCGCCGGGTTGATGCAGCCGGTCGAGGTCGGGTCGAAGGCGAAGGCGAGGCCGCCGCCATTGATGATGCGGCACGCGGCGAAGCGGCCATATTGCGAGCCGAACTTCAGATTGTCGCGAACCTGCAGATCCTCATTGGCGAAGAACGCACCGACCAGCCAGTCGAGCTTTCCGCCGAGCGCCTCGCCCTGCAGGCGAAGTTCCTGCGAGAAGGTCTTGAATTCGCGGCGGCCCGCATCGGGGCCGGGCGCGCGATACAGGATGTCGACATAGCTATAGTCGGTGTCCGACGCCTGATAGTTGTAATAACCGCGATAGGCGGTGATCGAGGTCAGCTTGGCGCCGCCGAGATTATAATCGATCTGGCCCGAAACGCCCCAATCCTGCGTCTTGCCGGCATAGGTCCGGCCGGGGGTGACGTAGAGGTTGCGCGAATAGGGGTTGCTGAACGCCGCGACCGGTTGCCCCAGGCGCGTCAGCACCGGGATGATCGAGTTGGCATTGGTCAGCAGATTCTGGTTCGCCGGCGCGACGCTCTCGTTGATATAGGCCGCCGCGCAACAAGCCTCGGTGCGCCGGGTAAAGTCGCCGATCAGCCGGACCGTCAGGTCGCTCGACGGCTGGAACAGCAACTGGCCGCGCAGGAAGAAGCGGTCGCGGTTGTTGATGTCGGTGTTGTTGGTGACATCGTGGTAGAAACCGTCGCGCTTGACGTAGACGCCGTCGAGCCGCGCGCCGATCGTGTCACTCAGCGGGGCGTTCACATTGCCGTCGATGCGCCAGTAATTGTAATTGCCATAGCTGGCCGAGCCGCCCGCGCTGAAGCCGTTGAGATCGGGCATCTTGCTGGTAATCGAAATGATACCTGCCGACGCGTTGCGGCCGAACAGCGTGCCCTGCGGGCCGCGCAGCACTTCGACGCGCTCGAGATCGCCGAGCTCGTTGAGGCCGATGCCCGAACGCGAGCGATAGACGCCATCGACGAACACCGCGACCGAGCTCTCCAGCCCGGGATTGTCACCCACCGTACCGATGCCACGAAGACGGGCCGAGCCATTGGCTTCGTTGCCGGTCGACGAGACCTGCAGCGACGGCGCGATCTGGGCGAGCTGGCGAATATCGCTGGCGCCTGAGCGCTCGAGCGCGGCGGCGTTGATCGCCGATACCGCGAGCGGCACGTTCGACAATATCTGCGCGCGACCTTGCGCGGTGACGATGACATCCTGGCTCGTGTCGGGCGCATCCTGCGCATCGGCAGGCTGCGCGGCCGGCTGTGCAGCGGGCGCATCCTTGGCGGCAGCCGGGCTGGCCAGGGCAATGGCGAGCGCCGACACGGCGCTCATCGAAAGATATCGTGAGTTCAACATGATCCTCTCCCCGGGTCGTGGGCTTGTGCCTCACCGTACCGCAGGATCGAATTGCCGCGCGATTGCCCTAACGTCAAGCACGAATGGGGCCGATTTGCCCTCAATTTCTCAAGGCTGTTGCCAAAATGACAACATCGTGAAACCACCGGACCGGCCAGAACCGTTCTTCTAATGGTTAAAAATTAATAGCCGTGCAGCAACCGGTCGGCGGTGCATCGACCAGGGAGGGGAGTCGTTCGCACAGAGGCGCGAAGTTGCAAAGGCGCGGCGGCACGACCACTGTCTCACGCTATTTCGGGGACACAATACTAATTAGCATGCGCCGCCCCTCTGGGCTTGGCGCCTCGATCTAATTAGTATTATGTCCCCGATAGATCGCAGCGCCAGCACTCAATAGCCGTTGAGCCGGGCGAAGCGCTCGCGATGATAAGCGGCATTGCCCCACATCGCCTGCAACACCGCCGCGCGCTTCAGATAGAGGCCCGCGTCATGCTCGTCGGTCATGCCGATACCGCCATGTAGCTGGACCATCTCGCGGCTGGCGAGATGCAGTGTGTCGTTGGCTAGGGCCTTGGCGAGGCTGACCGCCTGATCGACATCGGAACGCCCCGCATCGATCGCCTCCAGCGCACCCTCCACCGCCGAGCGCATCAGTTCCAGCTCGGTGAAGATCTTGGCCATGCGGTGCTGCAAGGCCTGGAAGCTGGCGAGCGGCTGACCGAACTGGACGCGCGTCTTGAGATAGTCGTTGGTCGTGTCGAACGCCTGCAATGCCATGCCGAGCATCTCGGCACAGGCCGCCGCCGTGGCGCGGTCGATGATATTCGCGGTCAGATCGGGACCGCCGAGCCGCGTCGCCGGCGCGCCCGCAAAGGTCACTTCGGCATGGCTGCGCGCATCGGCCATATGGCGGGTGGAACGCGTCACGCCCTTATCGTCGGCAACCAGATACAGGCCATCGGTCGCGGCGACGATGAACAACGCCGCGCTGTCGCCCTCGGCCACGAAAGCCTTGGTGCCGCTGAGCTTGCCGCCCGACATGCTCGTGGCGATCTTCGCCGGATTGTGCACCGGCCCCTCATCGACCGCGAGCGTCGCGACCATTTCACCGGCGGCGATCTTCGGCAACCATTGCTGCTTCACCGCCTCGTCATCGCCCAGCGCGATCGCCATGGCGGCGACCGCCGTCGAGGCCAGCGGCGTCGCGGCAAGGTTGCGGCCGAGCTGTTCGAGCACCAGCCCGAGCGACAGGAAGCCGAACTCCGACCCGCCATAGGCCTCGGGCACGACCACACCGGCCCAGCCCATCTCAGCCTGCGCGCGCCACGCATCGGCGTCGTAACCGGCCGGCACGGCGGCATCACGCAGCTTGCGAAACGCGCCAACGGGCGATTCATTGTCGGCCCATTCGCGCGCCATGTCGCGCAGCATCACCTGTTCGTCGTTGAGTACGGCCATGTCGTCTGTTCCCTGATCAAATCTCGGGAAAGGGGCGTGGGGCCGGTTCTGCGACCAATCCCCACGCCTCTCCTCTCCGCCCGCCTCCTGCGCGGGCTAACCGTATATTACTGGTGATCCAGCATCCCGAGGATGCGCTTGGCGATCACATTGTTCTGGATCTCGCTCGACCCGCCATAGATCGACACCGCCTTGCCCCATAGCCAGGTGCGGGTCTGCGTCAGTTCGGCCTCGCTGAAGCCTTCGCCCTCCCAGCCAAGGCCGTTCATGCCCATGATCTCGATGGCCAGTTCGGCCTTGTCCTGGGTGATGCGCGCGCCGACATTCTTCATGATCGATGTCGTCGCCGAAGGCCCCTGGTTCGACTTGGCCTCCAGTGCCGCGCGGCGCAGCGTCAGGGCAAAGGCGCGGCTGTCCATCTCCTGGCGCACGATGCGCATGCGCAGGTCGCTGTCGGCGATCTTGCCGTCATCGTCGCCGCGATATTCCTTGGCCAGCTGCGACAGCGGCTTGCCGGCGAACAGCCGCGCCACGCTCGCCCCGCCGCCCGACAGATTCTGCCGCTCATGCTGGAGCAGGCGCTTGCCGATCGTCCAACCCTCGCCCTCACGCCCGACCAGATTCTCCTTGGGCACCTTCACTTCGGTGAAAAAGGTCTCGCAGAAGGGCGAAGAACCCGAGATCAGCCGGATCGGCTTCACCTCGACACCCGGCGAGGTCATGTCGATCAGCAGGAAGCTGATGCCTTCGTGCTTTTTCGATTTGTCGGTCCGCACCAGCGCGAAGCATTTGTCGGCCCATTGCCCGCCCGAGGTCCAGGTCTTCTGGCCGTTGACGACATAATGATCGCCCTTGTCTTCCGCGAAAGTCTGCAGGGCCGCGAGGTCGGAGCCGGCAGCCGGCTCGGAATAACCCTGGCACCAGCGCACCTCACCCTTGGCAATCGCGCGGATATGTTCCTGCTTCTGTGCCTCATTGCCATATTCGAGCAAAGTCGGGCCGAACATCATCACGCCCATCCCGCCGATCGGGTTCCACGCGCCGATCCGGTCCATCTCCTGCTGCAGCACCCGTGCCTGGGCGCGATCGAGCCCGCCACCGCCATAGGCCGCCGGCCAGGTCGGCACGCCCCAGCCCTGGTCGCCCATCGCCTTCTTCCACGCCGCCTCATCGGCGGACATCTCGGTCGGCCCGTCGATCGACGACAGCGGATTGTCCTTGCCTTTCAGCGCGGGCGGGAAATTGGCCTCGAGCCAGGCACGCACCTCGGCGCGAAACGCGTCGCTGGCGTCGGCGGGGCGGTCGAGATCGGCGGCGGTCGCCATGGGCAGCTCCTGCGAAGGAAACCGATTCTGAAGATCGGGTATGGCCGCGCTCTGGCACAAATCGCGTTCCTCGGGAAGCCCCGCAAACGTGCCCTACAGACGACCTTCAACTTGATCCGTGCATTATCGTTGCCACCATGCAACGACCCTCACCGTCGTGCGTTCCGCGGCCACCATCATCCTTATCGCGAGAGACCGCGCCGCATGAAACAACTGATCGCCTTCGACATGGACGGCACCCTTGCCGAGAGCAAACAGCGCATCGACAATGAAATGGGCGCGCTGCTCGCCCGGTTGACCCGCATCACGACCGTTGCGGTCATCTCGGGCGGCGACTGGCCGCAGTTCGAAAAGCAGTTGGTCGGCGCGCTGCCCAATGACGCGGTGTGTGAACGCTTTCTCGTGATGCCCACCACCGGCACGAAATTGTTTCGTTTCGAAAGCGGCGAATGGACCCGCGTCTATGCCGACCTGTTCAGCGACCAGGAACGCGCGAAGATCCTCGACAGTCTCAACAAGGCGGTCGACGAGGCAGGTCTGCGCATCGACAAACCCTATGGCGAGCAGATCGAGGATCGCGGCAGCCAGATCACCTTCTCCGCGCTCGGCCAGCAGGCCCCGCTCGAGGTCAAGGACAAATGGGATCCCGATGCGAAGAAGCGACAGGCACTGAAGGCGATCGTCCAGCCGATGCTACCCGGCTTTTCGATCAACATCGGCGGCTCTTCGTCGATCGATATCACCCGCGAAGGCATCGACAAGGCCTATGCCATGGGCCGGCTGTCCGAGGCGACCGGCATCGCGCGCGAGGCGATGCTGTTCCTCGGCGATGCGATATTCCCCGGCGGCAACGACTATCCGGTCAAGGCCGCGGGCATCGACACGGTGAAGGTACGCGATCCCGAGGAGACCAAGCGCGTGATCGAAGCGGTCGCGGCGTGGGTCGAATAGCCGGACGGAACAGCTTGCCTGATGACGCCGGTCAGGCGAAGGTCGATCGCGTCTGAAGGGAGCCGCTCATAATGGATTCGTTGCGCGAATTTGCCGCGTCCGTCGGGCGCACCGCGGCCGGTACGTTTGATCGGCGCGGCAGGGCGCGCCGCCTGGACATCCCCCATTGGTGGGCCGCCGCCATGATCTTCTCCGTCCTGTTCACTTTCGTAGAATGGGCGATGCCGACCTGGCGCGCGGGAATCGTCGCGCGGTGGTTTGTCGAATTCCTGCCGACGCTTCCCTTCTTCGCCCTCTTCGTCCGCCGCATGCACGATCAGGATCGTGCGGGATGGTGGGTATGGATGCTGCCGCCGCTGGTTGTCGCGAACCTCTATAAGGATGTGCGCGTGCACTTTCATGCCTTCGACCCGAATTGGCCGGACGTCGG
The DNA here is from genome assembly GCF_028292965.1 of Sphingomonas bacterium. Lineage (GTDB taxonomy): Bacteria > Pseudomonadota > Alphaproteobacteria > Sphingomonadales > Sphingomonadaceae > Sphingomonas. The sequence goes on from NZ_JAQGLG010000177.1 coordinate 5,844, forward strand.
CTTCTGGAGTGTTCCGCTCCTCGCCTGCGCAGTCGGCTATATGATCCTGATGGTGCTACCGGGCACCGTCGGTGCCAACCGCCATGGCGCCGATCCGCGAGCGCACGACACCTCGATCACGATCTGAGCCATAGCGGCGCGGCTGCTTGTCCGCCGCGAAGGGGTCGTCGCGCTACACTCACACCTATCTGTCCTGCCTTAACGATCCGTGGCACACCCCACGCCATGCCGCGCTTCGCCCACCCCGCCGTCCCGATCGTCCTCGCGGCCGTGCTGATCGACACGATCGGCTTCGGGATCGTCATGCCGGTGCTGCCGAACCTGATCACGGTGCTTGGACATGTCGATCTCGAACAAGCGACGCGGATCGGCGGCTATATGCTGGTCGTCTTCGCCACCGCGCAGTTCTTCGCCGGGCCGATCCTCGGCAATCTCAGCGACCGCTTCGGGCGGCGACCGGTGCTGCTCGCCTCGATGCTGTCCTTCGGCGTGGACTATGCGTTGATGGCCATGGCGCCGACGCTCGCCTGGCTGTTCCTCGGCCGCGCCATCGCCGGCGTCTCGGGCGCGGTCTACGGGCCTGCCAGCTCGGTGATCGCCGACGTGACCCCGCCGGAAAAGCGCAGCGAAGTGTTCGGCTATATCGG
>NZ_JAQGLG010000198.1 GCF_028292965.1 Sphingomonas bacterium
AAAGGCTCCATCAAAACCAAAATCAAACGCGCTGGATGGGACGATGCTTTCCTCACATCCCTCCTCGCCCATATGCGATAGCCCTGCTTCCCGTCCGGGGAGGATTTCCTACCTCGCCTTCGGCACCACCTGCATCGTCCAGTCATTCTCCGGCCGGAGGTACTTGATCGCCGTCGCCTGGAGCTGCGCCGCCGTGGCAGTCGCAACGTCCTGATAAACGCGCTTGGTCGCCTCGAAGGTAGCCGGATTATAGGTCGCGCCGCCGAGCTGGTTCATCCAGAACTGGTTGCCGGTCGACTGGCGCAGGATCAGCTGGGTCATCGGCCCGATCGTGCGCTTCAACTCGTCGTCGCTGACCGGATGCGCCACCAGGTCGGCAGCGATCTCGCGCGACAGCTTGAAGAACAGCGGCAGATTCTCCGGCGCGACCTGGCCGATCGCGATCATGCGGCCACCCGAGGCGGCTCCCGTTGGCCAGTCGCTTGACACGTTCGGGCTGTAGCTCGCCCCAGCCTCGGAGCGCAGCCGGTCGAACAGCCGGTCGGAGAAGATGTTGGCGAGGATCTCCAGCCGGCGCGCCTCGTCCATATCGGCAAGGCCGCCGCCGGTCGGCCAGGCGATCACCGCGATCGCACGGTCCGGCGCACCATTATGCGTGCGCACCACAGGCGTTGCGACATGCGCAGGGAAGCGCACCGGTGGCGGCGTCGCGCTGCTCGCCGTACGGGCCGGCAAGGCGCCGAAGCTCTTCGCCACCGCCTCGATCGTCTTGTCGGCATTGATGTCGCCGAACACCTCGACCTCGATCGGGCCGCTGGCGAGCAACGGCGCCCATAGCGCCTTGAACGCCTCGGGCGTCACCGCGGCGATCTCGTCGCGCGGCGGCGTGCCCCAGCGCGGATCGCCATCGTGCAACAGGCGCTCCAGGTCGCGGCCGAGCACCTGGTCGGGCGACGAGTCGAGCGACTCATAGCTCGACATCATGAAGGTCCGCGCGCGCAGCACCGGGTTGGGATCCCAGCCCGGAAAGGCGATCTTCGCCGCCATCAGCCGCAGCTGATCGTCCAGATCGGACGGTGAGGTCATCGCGCCGAGCTGGAAGGCGTCGTCGCCGATGCCGAAGTCGAGCCCCATGCGGCGCCCGGCGGTCATCTGGTCGAGATCGCCCTGCTTCAACGGCCCGATACCACCCTGGATCAACGCCAGGCTGGCGGGCCAGATCGGCGAGCCGTGATTGGCCGGCAGTGCGCCATAGCCGCCACCGAAGCGCACGCGGACATAGACGCGGCTGCTTTCCGCGGTGGTGCTGTTGAGCAGCAGGCGCACGCCATTAGCGAACACCACCTTTTCCATCTTGAGATCGAACAGGTCGACATGCTCGCGGCTCGCGACGACCCCGGGCTTGCCCAGCTTTGGCAGCTTGGAGAAACCGACCGATGCCTGGGCGGTACGCGCGCCGTTGCCCTTGACGGTGGCGCCGATCGCCGCGGCGAGCTTGGTCGCGAGGCCGTCCGCGGGCGTGTGGACGTTGAGCACTGCGCGCGTCGTCACGCCCTTGAACACACGTTGGGTCGAGGCGAACACCCGCGCCGGGGTGAACATGCCTTTCTTCTTGGCCTGGAGGAACACGCCGTTGATCGTGGCGGCGGAGGTGGTGGTCTCGCGGATATCGACCGCCTGGACCATGTCGTCGGCGAGCTTCGAGCCGGCATCGACCTCGGCGGTCTGCATCGCGGTGCGGAAGGATTCGCCGCGCTCGGCCAGTTCCTGGTCGATCTCGGCCTTGGACGGCGGGGCGCTCAGCGCGTCGGCGATCACCGCGCGGGCATCCTTCAGCGCGGCTTCCCAATCGTCACCGATCGGCTGGACCGAGAGAAAGGTGCCGTTGATCGATCGCGCCACGTCGTCGAGCGATACCTGTGCGACGAGATAGGAGCCGCCGGTACGCGCGCGCGTCTCCAGCCGGCGGTTGATCACGTCGAGCGCGACCTGATCGACCAGCCGCTCCTGATTGAAGATCACGGTGTCGTCATTGTACTTCCACGGGCGCAGCGTCGCCGTGCGCACGATCACCGGCAGGCCGGGTTCGACCACCGCGGCGGTCGACGGCTCGGTCGGCGCGGGCTTGCCGAAATCGGGCTCGGCCGGTTTGGGGCCGATGCCCTGCCAGTCGCCGAAATGCTGCGCGACGAGCTTTTCGAACAGCGCCGGATCCATATCGCCGGAGACGATCACGACGGCGCGCTCGGGCCGATACCAGCGATCGTGAAAGGCGCGTACCGAGTCCGCCGTGGCACCGTTCAGCGTGTCGAGCGTGCCGATCGGCTGGCGCTGCGCCAGCGGCTGGCCGGCGAACAGGGTCGAGAACATCGTATCGCCGAAATGGGTTTGCGGCCCAAGGCTCTCGCGCCGTTCGGCCAGTACCGCCGGCCGCTCGGCATTGAGCGCGGCGCTGGTGATGTTGGGCTTCTCGACCATGCCGGCGAGGATCTTCATGCTCTCGTCGAGCCCTTCGGGCGTCGCGCTGGGCAGATCGAGCTTGTAGGTCGTGCCGGTGAAGGTCGTCTCGGCATTATTGTCTGAGCCGAAGGTCGCGCCGAAACGCTGCCAGATGCGCTTGGCCTCGCCATCGGGCACGAACTCGGAACCGCGGAACGAGAGATGCTCGATCAGATGGGCGTAACCGCGCTCGGCGTCAGTCTCCATCAGCGAGCCGGCGTCCATCCGCACACGGATCGACACCTGCCCCGGCGGCACGCCGTTGCGGCGCACGGCATAACGCACGCCGTTGCTCAGCGTCCCGAAGCGCCAGCCCGGATCGGGGGTGATGTCGCTGCCCTTGTAGAGCCAGGCACTGCGATCGACGATGTAGCGCTCGGCATCGGCAGGCGCGCTCGCCGCCTTCTGACCGATGGCCTGGGGCGCGATGGCAAGCAGCAGGGGAGCGACGAGGGCGACGCGGACCGCGCGGGAGAGGAAATGCATTATGACAACCTAGGGATGCGGCCGGAGACTGGCAACGGCCCAGAGAGACGAGCGTACCTTACGTGAACCTTAACCGGGGTTAAGCGCACCGTTGCGCGGAGGCTTTTCGCCACCCATTTCCTGACAATCGGGGCCGATAGTCTCACGGTCCCGCCATGATTTCGACCAACTATCCCGTTAGCCGAACCTGAACGAACAGACACGAGTTTCACCAAGGAAGGCCAGAAGCCGGTGCTGATGAGGGGCAGACCGGTAGTATCAGCACAGTGGAGGCAGATTTGAACGCGAGCGTTAAAATCAAGGACAGCGACGCCGGATTGCGGCCGAATTCGGGCGCGAGGCCAAGTTACCCGTCGCGCATTCCGGATGTCACGGCGGTGTCCGGCGCCCCGCACCCCGATGACGAGCTCAAGGCCGAGGGTGGTCGCCCGCTGATCCTGCGCGTCGGCAAGCATCTGCGCGGTTTCTTCGACGCGCTGATCTCCTCCTCCTCGCTGGTGTCCAACGACCCCGTACTCGACATGCGCGACTTCGCCTGGACGCAGTTGCTACGCGACAATTGGGAAGCGATCCGCGAGGAAGCGATCACCGTCGCGCTGCAGCCCGAGGCCGCGCCGAGCCTCGCGACGATCTCGCCCGACCACCGCGCCATCGCGAGGGTCAATATGTGGCGCTCCTTCTTTCTGTGGGGCTATGGTTATCCCGCCGAGGAGAATCTCGAGCGCTGCCCGAACACCACCAGGGTGATCGAGCAGATCCCCGGCCTCAACACCGCCTTCTTCTCGATCCTCGCGCCGGGCACGCACATTCCCGACCATCGCGGCGTGACGAAGGCGCTGATCACCTGCCATCTCGGACTGATCGTGCCCAAGGACGGCGATGTGCGGATGCGCGTCGACGACCGTATCGTGCGCTGGGCGGAGGGCGAGACCCTGGTGTTCGACGACACCTATCAGCACGAGGTGTGGAACGACACCGGGAACACGCGTGTGGTGCTGCTGATCCAGTTCGCGCGGCCGCTGCGCAACCCGGGCAAGTGGATCGCCGACACCTTCCTCAGCATCGTCCGCCGCACCGCCTTCGTGAAGGAAGCACGCGACAATGTCATCGCCTGGAATGCGGCGGTGAAGCAGATGGATATCTGACGGCATCGTGCACCACGACGGTTAAGGCCGGGCGCTTCAACACCGGCTCGTCATGCCGGACTTGTTCCGGCATCCACCCATCCACACAACCGCCGACGAGGTTCTTGCCGGAGTCGCTCAATCTGGATCTGGTTGCCCGGTAGACCCCGGAACTAGTCCGGGGTGACGAGGAGGGTCACCTTATCGCCGCGCGGATTACCCGAACGCCCGGCGCGGTGCACTGTCGCGCTCCTCGGCGAACAGCCACGCCTCGGCATGGGCGACATCCTCGAAACAGCGCGCCTCGCGACTGGACAGCGCGCGCATCAACTGGCTGCGCGCCAGCGTGCGCGCGGCGACGAAGGCCAGACGACGCGAGCGATATTCCGGCGCAGCGAGCATTTCCTGGAAACCCGCCACGCTTTCCTGCGGCTGAATTTTCATGCCGCGCACGTCATTGAGCGTGAAATGCATGTTGGGCGCGCAGCCCAGTTCGGCATGCGCCTTGTGCCGCGCCTCGAGGAAATCGCTGATATCGGCCGGCGTGAACAGGCCAGACATGGTGATCCTGACCAGACTGCGGGATTTGTCGGTCGCGAAGGAGAAAGTAGCGCTCATGCGGAGAATTTTATCCGCGATCGCCTACGATTTGCCTAACGCGCGGTGGCCGGCGATGCGCCGGACCGGAAACACGCCGTTTCAGACTCCCCGCTTGATCCGCGCCCTCGGGCGGCCCACATGGCATCCATGCTGATCGAGACCGAAACCACGCCCAACCCGGCGACCCTGAAGTTCCTGCCCGGCCGGGCGGTGATGCCGTCAGGTACGCGCGACTTCGCCACCCCCGAAGAGGCGGAGGCCTCGCCGCTGGCCGAGGCGATCTATGATCTGGGCGATGTGACGGGTGTGTTCTTCGGCAGCGACTTCGTGTCGGTCACCGCGGCGCCGGGCGTCGACTGGTCCGGCCTGAAGCCGGATGTGCTGGCGATCCTGCTCGACCATTTCTCGGCCGATATGCCGTTGTTCAAGCCGGCCAGCGCCGGGTTCTCGGTCGGTGGCGGCGAGGAGAGCTTTGCCGACGACCCGGCCGACGCCGATATCGTGGCGCAGATCCGCGAACTGATCGAGACGCGCGTGCGGCCAGCGGTGGCCAATGACGGCGGCGACATCGTCTATCGCGGGTTCGACAAGGGCAAGGTGTATCTCCAGTTGCAGGGCGCCTGTTCGGGCTGCCCGTCGTCGAGCGCGACGCTGAAGAACGGCATCGAATCGCTGCTCAAACATTATGTCCCCGAAGTCACCGAGGTGCGCGCGGTCTGACGATCGCCACCTCGTTTCGTCTCCCTCACCGTTAGAAGGTTATCGCCATGGGCAAGCCGCTCGATGACGCCGCACTCGACACGATCTTCCGTACCGCGCGCACCTATAACGGTTATACCGACGAGCCGGTGAGCGAAGCCGAGCTGCATGCCATCTGGGAGCTGATGAAATGGGGGCCGACCTCGGCCAACCAGCTGCCGGCGCGGCTGGTGTGGTGCGTCAGCGACGAAGCCAAGGCGAAGCTCGCCGAATGCACCAGCGCGCAGAACGCCCCGAAGATCCTCAAGGCCCCGGTCAGCGTGATCATCGGCACGGACAACGACTTTCACGAACATCTCCCCGAGCTGTTCCCGCATGTCGATGCGCGGCCATGGTTCGCCGAGCCGGTGGGTCGCGCCACCTCCGCCTTTCGCAACGCGACGTTGCAGGGCGCCTATTTCATCATCGCGGCGCGCGCGCTGGGGCTCGACACCGGGCCGATGTCGGGGTTCGACAATGCCAAGGTCGATGCGGCATTCTTTGCCGATACGCCTTCGGTGAAGTCGAACTTCATCTCGACGCTCGGGCATGGCGACCCCGCGACGATCTTCGACCGGTTGCCGCGACCGGGGTTCGAGAAGTTCAATATTGTTGCTTGAAGGCTTGCGGTCGACAGGTTGTACTATAGGCCGCGTCTTCGTGTCCTGCTGCCCCTCTCCCCGGCCCTCTCCCCAATGGGGAGAGGGAGAGTCGTGACGCTCACACTCGTCATCGAAACCGCGACGGCGGCTTGTTCGGTCGCGCTGATCGAGGGCGGCCGCGTCGTGGCCGCACAGCACGAAGTGGTTGGGCGCGGACATGCCGAGCGGTTGCTGCCGATGATCGCCGAACTGCCCGGTGGCGGCCGCGCCGCCCATATCCTCGTCGACGTCGGGCCTGGCAGCTTCACCGGCATTCGCGTCGGGATAGCCGCGGCGCGCGGGCTGGCGCTGGGGTGGAATGCGAGCGCATCGGGCTATTCGTCGCTCACGCTGCTTGCCGCGGCTGGATTCGCCCGGCATCCGAACCGGGAGTCGCTTGCGGTGGTGATGGAAGGTGGGCATGGCGAGGTCTTCATGCAGCCCTTCGCCGCCCATCCGCTCGCGCCGATCGCCGGCCTGGTGTCATGCCGGCCCGAGGTCGCGCTGGCCGGCCTCGCCGGCCGCACCGCGATCGGCAACGGCGTTCGTTTCCTGACCGCGCTGGAGCCCGATACCGCCGTGAACGAGACCCTGCCCCGCGCCGTCGACGCCTTGTTGCTGCCCGCCGCCTTCACCGCGCTGGCGCCGACGCCGATCTATGGTCGCGCGCCCGACGCCAAACCGCTCGCGGCGGCATGAGCACGATGCTCAACCTGATCGAGCTGCGTGCCGGCGGGGTTGGCGATCTCGCTTTGGTCGAGACGATCATGGGCGAGGCGTTCGACCCGCGTTTCGGCGAGGCGTGGACGCGCGGCCAGTGCCTCGGCATCCTCGCCATGCCCGGCGTATGGCTGACCGTCGCCACCCTCGACGGCAAGCCGGCCGGTTTCGCGCTGTCGCGCGCCGTGGCCGATGAGGCGGAGCTGCTGTTGCTGGCGACGCGGCCTTCTTCGCGGCGGCGAGGCGTCGCGGCGGCGCTGTTACGTGCGATGATCGCCCAGGCCCAAGCAGGCGGCGCAGTACGCGTCCATCTGGAGGTCCGTGAAGGCAATGATGCGGTCAAGCTTTACCTAGCATCAGGTTTCTCCAAGGTCGGAGAGCGACGCAATTACTATCGCGGCGTGTCGGGACAAACATATCATGCCCTGACCTATCATCGTGATATTGCGTAAAAACTATAGTAATCCACATTGTGACTTGCCAGAGCTCGCGATAAGCGCGATACCTCCATTATGGCTGTAATTTGAGCCAGCCGACCAGGGGGTCGAAAGGAAAACAATGGATAATAGTGACGAAATGCAGGAAACCCTGATCACGCTGACTGCCGATATTGTCGCGGCGCATGTCAGTAACAACAGCGTGGCGGTGTCGGACCTGCCCCTGCTGATCAACAACGTCCACGGCGCGTTGGCCGGCCTCGGTGGCCCGGCCCCGGTGGTCGAAGTGAAGCAGGAGCCTGCCGTTTCGATCCGTTCGTCGATCAAGCCCGATTACATTGTGTGCCTTGAAGACGGCAAGAAGCTCAAGATGCTCAAGCGCCACCTGATGACGCATTATCAGATGACGCCCGACCAGTACCGCGCCAAGTGGAACCTCGCTGCCGACTATCCGATGGTCGCGCCGAACTATGCCGAACAGCGCCGCACGCTGGCCAAGAAGATCGGCCTGGGGACGAAGCGCCGCAAGCGCTGAGCCGATCCGCAACAGGGTTTTGAAGCGCCGCTGGCGACCTCGCGTCGCCGGCGGCGTTTTCGTGTATGGGCCACTTATTGCGAGTCACTCTATCCTTTATCAATAAGCCACAAAGGCCTACATCGGCCCGATGGCACGCAAGATCGATCTCGAAGCCCTGTGCAATGAAAAGGGCCTGCGCATCACCGACCAGCGCCGCGTCATCGCGCGCGTGTTGTCGGAGGCGGAAGATCACCCCGATGTCGAGAAGGTCTATGAGCGCGCCTCGGCGATCGACCCCGGCATTTCGATCGCCACGGTCTATCGCACCGTGCGGCTGTTCGAGGAGGCGGGCATTCTCGACCGCCACGATTTCGGCGATGGCCGCTCGCGCTATGAGCCCGCGCCGGAATCGCATCACGACCATCTGATCGACGTCGAGACCGGCAAGGTGATCGAGTTCGTCGACCCCGAGCTCGAGCAATTGCAGAAGGCGATCGCAGAGAAGCTCGGCTTCCGCCTGGTCGACCACCGTATGGAACTCTACGGCGTCTCGCTCGACCGCAAGGCCTGACGCGCTGACGGCGATCGACCCCCAAGTCCGCGCCGATGCAGCAGCGGGCATTGCCGCACCGATCGACGCTCTGGGCTGGCTGCGTATCGTGTTGCGGGCCGGCGGACTGGTCCTCGCGCTGATCTTGCTGGTGCCGCTGCACTATCTGTGGCGACTGTTCCGCATCGGATCGCCCTGGCCGAAGATCTTCCTCGCCTGGGCTGCACGCATGGCGGGGGCGCGGGTGACGCGGATCGGCGTGCCGCTGCGCCGCGACGTGTTCTATATCGCCAACCATCTCAGCTGGATCGATATCCTGGCGATCGCCGGGCAGAGCGGCACCGCCTTCGTCGCCAAGGAGGAGTTGCGCGGCGCGCCGGTGGTCGGCTGGCTGTCGACGCTCAACCGCACAGTGTTCGTCAAGCGCGAGAACCGCATGGGCGTGGCCGAGCAGATCAACCAGCTGCGCGACGCGCTGGAGGAGAATTGGTCGGTGACGGTATTTCCGGAAGGCACGACGACCGACGGCCTGTCGCTGTTGCCGTTCAAGACCTCGATGCTGCGCGTGCTCGAACCGGCACCGGCCGGGGTGATGGTCCAGCCCGTGCTGCTCGAATATGGCGCGGTGAGCGAGGAGATCGGCTGGGTCGGCACCGAGAGCGGGCTGGACAATGCCAAACGCATGCTATCGCGATCCGGCAGTTTTCCCTTGCGCGTGCATTTCCTCGAGCCGTTCCAGCCCGGCGACTTTCCCGGCCGCAAGGCGATCACCGCGGAGAGCCGGCGGCGGATTGAAGAGGCGTTGGTCGCGGTGCTTGGCCACCCGCTCAGGCCGTTCGCCTATGATGTCGCGCCGGTGGCCTATATAGCCGCTCCTCCCCGGAACGGGGAGGGGGACCATCCGCAGGATGGTGGAGGGGGCTTGCCGCAAACGTAGCGCCAGCGGAGATCCCTCACCACCGCTTCGCGGTCCCCCTCCCCGTCCCGGGGAGGATTTGCTATGGGGCCCGCATGAAACCCACGCCCAAGACCTTCCACGTCAAATCCTTCGGCTGCCAGATGAACGTCTATGACGGCGAGCGCATGGCCGAACTGATGGGCGCGCAGGGCATGACCGCGACCGACGACGCCAATGCCGCCGACCTGGTCATCCTCAACACCTGCCACATCCGCGAGAAAGCGACCGAGAAGGTCTATTCGGATATCGGGCGCCTGCGGAAGCATGGCAGCGACCCGATGATCGCCATCGCCGGTTGCGTCGCGCAGGCCGAAGGGGCCGAGATCATCAAGCGCGCCAAGGTCGATGTCGTGGTCGGGCCGCAAGCCTATCACAACCTCGCCGATCTGGTGGCGAAGGCCGCGCGGGGCGAGGCGGCGCTCGACACTGACATGCCGCTGGCAAGCAAGTTCGGCGCGCTGCCGGCGCGGCGCAAGGTCGGGCCGACGGCGTTCCTGACGGTGCAGGAAGGGTGCGACAAGTTCTGCACCTATTGCGTGGTGCCCTATACCCGCGGCGCCGAAGTGAGCCGGCCGTTCGCGGCGATCGTCGACGAGGCCAAGGCGCTGGTCGATGCCGGTGCGCGCGAGATCACCCTGCTCGGCCAGAACGTCAACGCCTGGGCCGACGAAGACGGGCGCGGGCTCGATCACCTGATCCGCGCGCTCGACCGGGTCGAGGGGCTGAACCGCATCCGCTACACCACCAGCCATCCCAACGACATGACGCAGGGGCTGATCGACGCACATGGCGATGTCGAGAGCCTGATGCCGTTCCTCCATCTGCCGGTGCAATCGGGTAGCGACCGCGTGCTGAAAGCGATGAACCGCAGCCACAGTACCGATTCCTATCTGCGCGTGCTCGACCGGGTGCGTGCGGTGCGGCCGGACATCGCACTGTCGGGCGACTTCATCGTCGGCTTTCCCGGCGAGACCGAGGCCGAGTTCGCCGACACGCTGAAGCTGGTCGATGCGGTCGGCTATTCGCAGGCGTTCAGCTTCAAATATTCCCCCCGCCCCGGCACGCCGGCGGCCGAGATGGACGACCAGATCGCACCCGGGATGATGGATGAGCGGCTGCAGCGCCTCCAGGCCTCGCTCAACCGCGATCAGGCGGCGTTCAATGCCGCGACGGTCGGGCGGGTGTGCGACGTGCTGATCGAGCGCCGGGGCAAGCTGCCCGGCCAGATGCTCGGCAAGTCGCCCTGGCTCAACTCGGTGCATCTTGTAACAGATGCGACGATCGGCGACATACTCTCGATCGAGATCGTCAGCGCGGGGCCGAACTCGGTCGCCGGTGCAGCCCGGGTGAAGGTCGCCGCGTAGGACGTCGTTGGGGGATGCCATGCCGGGTACGACCACGCAGTTGATCCGCGCCGCCCTGATCGCAGGCCTCGCCGCCGCGGTGATCGAGATGGTCTTTGTCCTGCCGATCCAGGCCTCCCTCGGCCATTCGCCGATGCTCGTGTTCCAGTCGATCGCCAGCGGGGTGAGCGGCACGGCGGCCTATAGCGGCGGTATCGGATCGGCGCTGGCCGGGGTCGGCTGGCATGTGCTGATCTCGCTGGTCTCGGCCGGCTGCTATGTCGCCGCCGCCACGCGGCTGCCGTTCCTCTACGCGCGACCGTTGATCGGGGGCTTGCTGTGTGGCCTGATCGCCTATGCGGTGATGAGCTGGATCGTGCTGCCATTGTCGGCGCTCGGTTATGCGCCGACCACCAAACCGCTGATGATGTTGCTCAGCTTCTCGATCCACCTGTTCGGCTTCGGCATCCCGATCGCCTATGTCGCGCGCTGGCAGATGCGGCCGCTGTGACTTCTGGCGCACAGTCGGAAAGAACCTGACGCGCCCCGCAACTTCGCGCTGTTAACCGTCGCGCCGCTCTGCCACAGTCGGTGGCGGATGCATTGTGCCCTTCCCGCCGAGACGCCGCCGCGGAACCAGCCGCAGCCGCTGTCGTTGGCCTCGATCGGCAGACCGACATCCATTTCCCGACCAACCGCCGCCTTTCGTGAAGGAGCCGCATGAGCCGTAAACCAGTCCCCGCCCAGATCGGTGATCGCAGCCGCGTCGAGCTGCTGTTCGACAAGCCGCAACTCCTCGCCCAACTGTTCGGTCAGTATGACCAGCATCTCGTCGCGCTGGAGAACCGGCTGGGGGTGTACATCACGGCACGCGGCAACAAGGTTGGGCTGGAAGGGTCGGCCGAACAGGTGGCGATGGCGCGCGACGTGCTCAACGATCTCTACAAGCGCATCCAGCGCGGCGAGGATGTCGATACCGGGCTGGTCGACGCCTCGATCGCCATGGCGGCGGAGCCGATGCTTGCCGGCCTGATCCGCGCCGACGGCTCGTCCGCGCCGGGCATCATGATCCGCACGCGCAAGAAGACGATCGTGCCGCGCACCCCGGCCCAGGCGCATTACATGCAGCAGCTGGTGTCGAACGACATGATCTTCGCGCTCGGGCCGGCGGGCACCGGCAAGACCTATATCGCGGTGGCGCAGGCGGTGGCGCAGCTGATCACCGGCAGCGTGCAGCGGCTGATCCTGTCGCGCCCGGCGGTCGAGGCGGGCGAGAAGCTCGGCTTCCTGCCCGGCGACATGAAGGAGAAGGTCGATCCCTATCTCCGCCCCTTGTACGACGCGCTGTACGATTGCCTGCCGGCCGAGCAGGTCGAGCGGCGCATCGCCTCGGGCGAGATCGAGATCGCGCCGATCGCCTTCATGCGCGGGCGTACGCTGGCCGACGCCTTCATCATCCTAGACGAGGCGCAGAACACCACGCCGGGGCAGATGAAGATGTTCCTCACCCGTTTCGGCGAGAACAGCCGGATGGTGATCTGCGGCGACCCCAACCAGACCGATCTGCCGGGCGGGGTCGGCTCGTCGGGTCTCGCCGATGCGACGATGCGGCTCGAAGGCGTGGACGGGATCGCACTGGCCCGCTTCACCGCCAAAGACGTGGTGCGCCATCCGATCGTCGGCCGGATCGTCGAGGCCTATGAGGGCGTGGATGCTTGAGATCGCCCTGTCCATCGAGGATGTCTGGCCACAGCATGATTGGGAAGCGCTCGCCGACCGCGCCGCGCGGGCCGCGATGGAGCGGACGCCGCAGGGCGAATTGCTGACCGTCGACGCGACGATCGAGATTTCGATCCGCCTCGCCGACGACGCCGAGGTCCAGAAGCTCAACGCGCTATATCGTCAGAAGGACAAGCCGACCAACGTACTGTCCTTCCCGATGATCCAGCCCGATCTGCTCGATACCGTCACGACCAATTCGGACGATGGTGAGGTGTTGCTCGGCGATATCGTGCTCGCGCACGGCGTCTGCGCGCGCGAAGCGGAGGAGCGCGGGATCAGCATTACCGATCATGCGACGCATTTGATCGTGCACGGCACGCTGCATCTGCTAGGTTATGATCACCTGGGGGATGACGAGGCCGAGGCGATGGAAGCGATCGAGATCGATGCGCTGGCCTCGCTCGGCCTGGCTAACCCTTATCTGATTCGTGAGGACTGACACGCCGCGATGGCCGAAGACCGAAGTAGCACCGCGCCCAGCGACCATGGCGGGGACAGTATATGGCGCGGGCTGAAGGCGCTGATCTTCGGCAATCAGGACGATTCGCTGCGTACCCAGCTCGAGGATGCGATCGACGCGCATGAGGACGACCCGGCGCCCGACGCCAAGGGCGACCTGTCGCAGCTCGAACGCCAGATGGTGCGCAACCTGCTCCATTTCGGCGAACGCGACGCGGGCGATGTCGGCGTGCCGCGCGCCGACATCATCGCGGTCGAGGAAGGCATTTCCTTCGCCGATCTGGTCGCGCGCTTCGCCGAAGCGGGGCACAGCCGCCTGCCGGTGTACCGCGAGAAGCTCGATACGATCATCGGCATGGTGCACATCAAGGACGTGTTTGCGATCCTCGCCACCGGCGCGCCGCACCCGGCCGATATTTCAGGCTTCATCCGCGAGCCGCTGTTCGTGCCGATGTCGCGCGGCACGCTCGATCTGCTTGCCGACATGCGCCAGAAGCGCGTCCATCTCGCCATCGTGCTCGACGAATATTTCGGCACCGAAGGGCTGGTCACGATCGAGGATCTGATCGAGGAGATCGTCGGCGATATCGAGGACGAGCATGACGACGCGCCCGAGGCGCTGCTCGTGCCGCTCGACGGCGGCGCCTGGGATGCCGATGGCCGCGCGGAGCTGGAGGATGTCGGCGAGACGATCGACCCGCGCCTCGCCGAGGTCGATGGCGATGTCGATACGCTGGCCGGGCTGGCCGGCGTGCTGGCCGGGCATGTGCCCGAGATCGGCACCTGTCTCGACCATGCCAGCGGCTGGCGGCTCGAGATCATCGATGCCGATGCACGGCGGGTCAACAAGCTGCGCCTGCATCCGCCACGGCCGGCGCCGGAGGGCGAGGACTGATCGCCGGTTCGGTCGCTCCCTGATATCTCCCTGCTACTCCCTGTTCGCGTCGCAGCATCTCCCTGCTAGCTCCCTGTTTCTCCCTGTTATCGGAGAAATGTTTTTTCGCGTCCGATGCTCCGCGCAAGGCGATACAATTTGCATGGCTACGAAACGGCTTAGCGCACGCTCCCTGTTCTCCGGAACAGGGAGTCGGCGGCGCGGAACAGGGAGCGGTCCCGTTCGCTTTATCTGGACGATGAGAAAGAGCGGCCGGCCCCTGCGAGGCGAAGGCAGCGCGAGGATGGCGGCGGGACCGCCAAAAGTGAATCGCGTTGTACGGTGAGCGATTCTCCTTTCGCCACACCCATGTGACAAAATCACCTTCCCTTGCCTCGCCCGGGCTCCTATTTCACCCCAATGCGCAACAAGATCCTGATCGCCCTCGGCATGCTTGCCGTGATTCTCGCCGGCTTCTGGTTCTGGCTCAGTCGGCCCGACGAGGCCAAGCTCAGCGTCGAGGCGGTGATGGGCAAGCGGCCGAAGATCACCGCGCCGCGCGACCAGACCTATCCAACGATCCAGATCGCCGATGCGGTGGGCTGGGCGGCGGGCGCCGCGCCGACGCCGGCGGCGGGGCTGGCGGTGCAGGCGTTCGCGCGCGGGCTGGACCATCCGCGCTGGCTCTACCGCTTGCCCAATGGCGATGTCCTGGTCGCCGAGGCCAATTCGCCCAAGCGCGAAGGCGGCGGGCTGACCGGTGCGGTCATGAACCACATCATGAACAAGGCCGGTGCCGGCGTACCCTCGGCCAATCGTATCACGCTGTTGCGCGATGCCGATGGCGACGGCGTGGCGGAGAGCCGCACGGTGCTGATCTCGGGGCTCAACTCGCCGTGCGGCATGGCACTGCTGGGCGGCTATCTTTATATCGGCAACACCGATGCGCTGGTCCGCGTGCCGTTCACGCCGGGCCAGACCAAGATCACCGCCAAGCCCGAACTGGTCACCAAGCTGTCAGGCGGCGGTAATCACTGGGCGCGCAACGTCGTCGCCGATCCCGACGGCAAGAGCCTGTATGTCGCCGTCGGGTCGTCGACCAACATCGCCGAGAACGGCCTGGCGGCGGAGAAGAGCCGCGCCGTCATCCTGCAGGTGTTCCCCGACACCAAGGCCGTGCGCATCTATGCCGCCGGCCTGCGCAATCCCAATGGCATGGCGTTCGAGCCGCATTCGAAGATGCTGTGGGTCGCGGTCAACGAACGCGACATGCTCGGTTCGGACCTCGCGCCCGATTATATGAGCCAGATCGAGCTTGGCGATCACTTCGGCTGGCCGTGGTATTATTGGGGCGGTTACCCCGACCGGCGCGTCCAGCCGCCCAATCCGCAGCTGCAGGAATATTCCAAGCGCCCCGATTACGCGCTCGGGCCGCACACCGCTTCGCTCGGCATCGCCTTTGCAGGCGACGCGAAGCTCGGCGCGAGCTTCGCCAATGGCGCGTTCGTCGGCCAGCATGGTTCATGGAACCGCGTGCCGGTGTCGGGTTACAAGGTGATCTATGTGCCGTTCGGCGACAATGGCTTCCCCGCCCCGAACGCGAAGCCGATCGATGTGCTGACCGGCTTCCTCGACGCGAAGGGCCAGGCACAGGGCCGGCCGGTCGATGTGCTGACCGATCGTACCGGTGCGCTGCTGGTATCGGACGATGTCGGCAACGTGATCTGGCGCGTCAGTTCCAAGCTCGCGCCCACAGGAAAATAAGGCGGGAACTGCGGGTTGCGGTGGGTCCCCCGAACCACCGCAACCCGCCGGCATCGCGTCAAAGACGCCGCCTCCCGCTCTCGCGTAAACCACGGCCCGGGCTGACATCCGAAACGGGCACCGCGCCCCTCGACCATGGTTGTAGCGCAACCTCGTTCAGTGAATCTTTACCGCAAGCCCCGGATTACTCATTTCGGGTAGGCGCGGCGCTGGCGTCGGGCCGGGGTGACACGCAGGCTCACGCAATGAGCGAGCGTATCGTCACAAATCCCGCCCAGATGTCGGCCAATTGGCGCGTCGCCATGTCCGGCCTCGCCAATCTGTTTCTGACGATGCACCGCAACTTCTCTGCACCGATGGGGCTCGGGTCCACCGAATTGCTGATCTATGTGACGATCGCGGTCGCCAATGTGCAGAAGCTGATGCGCGAGCGCTGCATTCTGCCGGGCCATAGCGGGACGGAAATATTGCCGCGTGAATGGGTCGTTCCGATCTCGCGCAACGCCATCGCCGCGACCACCGGCCTGCCGCGCGAGACCGTGCGCCGCCATGTCGCGCGGATGATCGCCTCGGGCCTGCTGATCGAGGACGCACGCGGCGGCGTGACCACTGCGATCGGGATGATCCAGGACCAGGGGCTGGAGCCGGTGCTCGCCGCGTTGCTGGCTGAATTCACCCGCACGGCCGAGGGTTTGCTGCGCGGCGGCGTGATCGAAGTGCGGCCGGGCTAAGACACCACCACGGCAATGGCGTGATTGCCCGGCTCTAGAGCAGGCTGCGTAAAATCCGACGCGCATCGCCTGCTCTAGTTCTTTGTTGTCGCATCGCTTTTGCGAAAAGCCGGTGCCCACTTTTTCGCACGATGCTTTAGCGGTCCATCCACACGATACCGAAGCCGCTGTTGCAGGTGAGTTTCCCCACCCGATATCCGAGGAACTGCACCAACCGCGTCACGTCGTGCAGATCTCGCCCATCGATCAGGTGGTATTCCATTCGGATCCGATCGACGTTCGCGAACAGGGCCGCGTCGGTCATGAAATCCCACTCGGCACCTTCGCAGTCGACCTTGAGAATATCGATGTGCCCGCCAGCGCGCGCCAGCACATTCGCGAAGCTAGTCAGCGTGATCGCGCCGCCGTCGCATGCCTGAGTGCGGGCGATGTTCGAGGCGCCCAGCTCAACCATGTCAGCATGACCATCGGCACCAGAAACCCCTTCCTCATACACCGTCGTCAGCGGATGGCTGGAGTTGAAACGCGCCAACTCGGCAGTGGTCGGCGACGGCTCATAAGCGTGGATCGTTGCCTCGGGGAAGCAGTCTCGCGCGTGGTTCGAGAACATCCCGACATTGGCGCCGATATCGACGATGGTGCGCACGGATCCAGTAATTTCGCGCAGTCCGTAATCATCATCGAGGACCACATCGATGAAGTCGGCGACCAGCGGGGCGTCGTCGGGCAATTTGATCTGCCGCCGTGTTCCGCCAAACTGCATCGTCCGTGGTATGTGGGTGTAACTCGTGCCGAGGAACGTCACGCCATAACGGCGAGCCGCAGCATAGCGGGCGGCGAATTTTCTCAGGCGATCCATCGCCCGAGACGTCGCACGACTGGTCCTCTTGTGCAATCGGCTGCTGCAGCCGCCTGCGTATCAGCGTCCAGAAGCGGTTCGCGGTCAGCTCGCGAACAGCATCGCGTCCTCGGCAAAGGCCTTGAACTCGAGCGCGTTACCCGACGGGTCCTGAAAGAACATCGTCGCCTGCTCGCCGGGCTGTCCGACGAAGCGGATGTGCGGCGCGATGCCGAATTTTACGCCGGCAGCGGCGACCCGGTCGGCGAGCGCGCGCCAGTCGGGCATCGTCAGTACCACGCCGAAATGCGGCACCGGCACGTCATGCCCGTCGACCGGGTTCGAGATCGCGCGCGGCTTGGCCGCCGGATCGAGGTGCGTGACGATCTGGTGGCCGAACAGATCGAAATCGATCCAGTGATCGGCGCTGCGTCCCTCCGGGCAACCGAGCACATCGCCGTAAAAGGCGCGCGCGGCGGCGAGATCGTGGACGGGAAAGGCGAGATGGAACGGGCGGAGCGTCATGGGGTGATGATACTGCGCGCCACACTATCCGTCACCCCAGACTTGTTCCGGGGGCCAACGTGCCGCAAACGCTTAGACGGTGGCGCATGCTGTGCGTTGGATGCCGGAACGAGTCCGGCATGACGAATCGGGATAGTGGACGTGAATCAGTTTAACGTCGCGGCAGGCGCTTCCATCCTGCGCCGCTATCCCAGGCTAATATCGCTCTTCTTCGGCGCTCTCGCCGCGACCGGCTTTGCCCCGCTAGCATGGTGGCCGATCGCGCTTGCCTGTTTCGCCGCGTGGATGTGGCTGATCCATGACGCGCCGACGCTGCGCCAAGTGTTGCTGCGCGGCTGGTTGTTCGGGCTGGGGCATTTCTTCATCGGCAATTACTGGATGCAGCAAGCGTTCACCTTCCAGGACGCGATGCCGCACTGGCTGGGCAATATCGCCGTTGCGCTGGCGGCGACCTATCTGGCGATTTATCCGATGCTCGCGGGCGGGCTGGCGTGGCGCCTTGCCAGCCCGCGCTCGGTGGGCGACGGCGCGACAGGTGTCGGCCCCGGCTTCGTGCTGGTGTTCGGCGCGGCGTGGGTCGCCAGCGAATATCTACGCGCGACGCTGTTCACCGGCTATCCGTGGAATCCGCTCGGCGTGATCTGGGTGCCGACCTTCGTCGCGCACCTGGCCGCTTATGTCGGCACCTATGCGCTTTCAGGCCTGACCATCCTCGCGGCCGGCGCGGCGCTGATCGTAACACCGCGCCGCCTGCCGTGGATCGCCGCGATGTTGACGATCGTGCTGGTGCCGGCGCTGGCTCGTATCCATGTGGCGACCGCGCCGGCCACGCCCTCGCCCACCGCACCGCATGTTCGCGTCATCCAGCCCAATCTGGGCGAAGAGGAACGGCCGACCGACGATTATGCCGAGAATAACCTCGCCGCGATAGAAGGGTTGCTCGGCACGCCGGGCAGCAATCCGCGGCTGATCGTCTGGCCGGAAGGCGCGCTGCGCTTCCTGATCGAGGATGGCTATCCGCTGCGCTTCTACTGGCGCGCACCGCCGGGCGAGATTCGCCGCCGCATCGCATCGCATCTCGGCCCGAACGACATGGTGCTGACCGGCGGCAATGCGCTGAAGTTCGACGCAGCCGGCAATGTCACCAACGTCACCAACTCGATCTTCGCGCTCGACGCCCATGGCGCGATCCTCGGGCGCTACGACAAGGCGCATCTCGTGCCCTATGGCGAATATCTGCCGATGCGCCCGATCCTGTCGCTGATCGGCCTGCAACGCCTGGTGCCCGGCGATTTCGATTTCGAGCCCGGCCCGGGGCCGCGCGCGATGACCTTCCCCGCTTTCGGCCAAGTCGGCATGCAGATCTGCTACGAGATCATCTTTTCGGGACAGGTGATCGACGAGACGCACCGGCCCGCCGTGCTTTTCAACCCTTCGAACGACAGTTGGTATGGTAGCTGGGGCCCGCCCGAGCATCTCGCCCAGGCGCGGATGCGGGCGATCGAGGAAGGGTTGCCGATTCTGCGGGCGACACCAACCGGTGTCTCCGCGATCATCGCGCCGGACGGGCGGGTGCTCGACAGCGTGCCGCTCGGCCAGGTTGGCGCGATCGAACTTCCCATCCCCACCGCTTATCCGCCCACCTTGTTCTCCCGCATCGGCAACTGGGCGGCGTTGCTGGTTGCAGCGGCGATGCTGCTGTTCGCCGTTGCCATCCGCTGGACGTCCCGCTAGGGCACCCTCATATAACAAAAGCTTTATATCAGCTCCGGTGCGACTCCGGAGTGGCTTCAGGCAAGGGTAAAGTGATGCGCGCCTCGTTCCTCTTCACCTCCGAATCGGTCTCCGAAGGCCATCCCGATAAGGTCGCCGACCAGATTTCCGACGGCATCGTCGATCTGTTCCTGTCGAAGGACCCGCAGGCGCGCATCGCCTGCGAGACGCTGACCACCACCAACACGGTCGTCATTGCCGGCGAGATTCGCGGCAAGGGCATCATGGACGAGGCTGGCAACTGGGCGCCGGGCGTCCAGGCCGAAATCGAGGACAATGTCCGCGCGACCGTGAAGAAGATCGGTTACGAGCAGACGGGGTTCCACTGGGAGACCTTCGAGTTCACCAACAAGCTGCACCCGCAATCTGCGCATATCGCGATGGGCGTAGATGAAAGCGGCAACAAGGACGAAGGCGCCGGCGACCAGGGCATCATGTTCGGCTACGCCTGCACCGAGACCTCGGTGTTGATGCCGGCGCCGATCCATTATTCGCACGCCATCCTGAAGTCGATGGCCGACGCCCGCCACTCGGGGGCGGCGCCGCTGCTCGGGCCCGACGCCAAGAGCCAGATCAGCCTGCAGTACGAGAACGGCAAGCCGGTGCGGGCGACCTCGGTGGTCGTCTCGACGCAGCATGACGGCTCGATCGACCAGGAGGAGGTCCGCGAGATCGTGC
>NZ_JAQGLG010000184.1 GCF_028292965.1 Sphingomonas bacterium
GAGGCGCATCGCCGCAGAGGAAAGAGGGACTTTGAGGAGTGTCGTTTCGGAATGGTTCGAAAGCGACGAACGTCAAAGGAATGAGACATGAACATCGGTGAATTCAAGGCAAATAACGGCCGCCTCCTGGGCTCGATCGCCACCCGCACGATCGATCTGCCGAAACTGGGCCTGCGCGCTGTCGAAAGCGAGAACACCAAGGCGCCGATCTTCGAGATCGTCGCGCTGAACGTCGGCAATCGCTGGGTGCAGGTCGGCGCCTTGTGGGAAGCAGTCGCCAGGCACACCACGGGCGAGGTGTTCCTCCAGGGCACGATCGACGATCCGAGCCTGTCCGAGCCGCTCCCGGTTGCGCTGTTCGGCAGCGATACCGAGGGCTACCGCGTCGCCTGGCGGCGCCCGCAGCGGCGCGATGATTTCGGCCCGGCGGTCCGCACCAGCCGGGGCGACTATCCCCAGGACGGCGAGGGTGGCTTCGGCGACAGCACCGCCGGCAATGACGGCGCCCTGGTCGGGGGCGGGGCGGATCTCGACGACCACGTGCCCTTCTGAGGGTTCGCTGAAACCGCCGGGGGAGGGCAGTCGCTCTCCCCCGGTTCAGCCCTTCTTTCCTCTCAGGAGCATCCGTCATGAACCGCACAGCCCCGCGGAGCGTCGATCGCTTCGCCGACCTTGCTACCCTGTACGCCGACGCCATCGCCACCCCCGAATTCCGGGCGGCGTTCGGCGATCCCATGCCGCTCAGCATCGTCGAGGCGGGCGCCGAGGCGGCCGAACTTGACATGCCAGAGCCGATCGCCGCGCAGGCCGAATGCGCAGGGATCATCGCCACCATCTTCGATCTGTTCACCGGCACCCGGCTTGAACCACTCGCGCCGGAGATCGCCTGGGGCTTCGTCAACAGCTTCCACTTCGTCGCCGGCAAGCTGGAACGGCGCGAGGATTCCATCGCGCAGGAAATCGGCGATCTCGCCCGCCATCCCGACATGAGCGAGGTTTATAATCGCGACCTGGAGGACAAGCAGCTCCTCTGCCAATCGACCGCCGAGCAGCGCGAGGCGATCGAATGCATGCGCGACTATGCCGCCGAGATGTACCGCGTCCAGTCGGGCTGGCCCTGGTCGCCGGCCCGCGGCACCAAGGCATCTTCGGCCTCGACCGCAAGCCAGATCGCCGCGCTCGACTTTCTGCGCGCACGGCAGCTCGCCGCCCGCGAGAAGCATCTCCCGCAAGGGCCGATCGTCGTTTTTTCAGGGCCGGCAGTCTGGCATGACTGGGAACCGCTCTGGGCCCGGCTCGACGAGGTGAAGGCGCGCGTCCCCCATATGACCCTGGTGACGACGGGGCAGCGTAAAGGGGCCGACGCCATCGCCGCCGCCTGGGCGGCACGGCCCGGGACCAGCGTGCCGCTGGTCGCTTACGGCCTTTACGGGACGGGCAAGAAAGTCGCCTTCACCCGCAACCGCAAGCTCGCCGAGCTGAAGCCGGTCGAGGCGATTCTCTGCGAAGGGTCGGGGCTCCAGGCCAATCTCTACCAGACGCTCCGCGAGGCCGGGGTCCCGATCCACGCCTTCAAGAGAGCCGACCAGGCGGAGGCGCCGGTCGGCTTGGTGCGACCCCGGCGTTCGGCCTGAGGGCACCCGCGATATCCCCCGCGACCTGGGTCGGGCGCTTGCGCGCGCGGCCCATTTTTTGTCCAGGAGACAGATCATGACCATCGGTAGGTCCGACGGCGCAGAGTCGATCGACGCAGGCGACAATGATGCATATTCATCTTGCAATGCAGCAAACACCTGACATCATGCCGGTGTGCACGGAAAACAGCTGAAATCTGATCTTTCCCTGGCCCGGATCGGTGACCGTTGTGCTGGGTTTACGCTGCAATGCAGCGACGTTGCGGGGTTCGTCAATCAGGTCAGCGAGCGGATCATCGCCGAGCGAAAGCTCCTCGACCACCTGCGCAACAGCGTGGTCGATCTGACCGCGCTACAGCGCGAGGCGGATGGCGCGGCCAGCGAAATAGACGAGGTTGCCCGCCACGCCACGGACGTGCTGACCAGGAGCCATGCCGGCACCGACCAGGCGCTGCGGCACATCGAAGAGCTGATCGACCATGTGCTTCAGACGGTCGAGGAAATGGAGGCGTTCTTCGCGGCGTTCGAGTCGGTCAGTACCATTTCCGCCGAGCTGTCAAAGCTGGCGCGCGAGACGCGGGTCGTTGCGCTCAACGCATCGATCGAGGCGGCGCGCGCCGGAGATGGCGCGAGCGGTTTTGCCGTCGTGGCATCAGAGGTCAAGCGCCTTGCCGACGCCGCGCGCGAGGCCTCCGGGCGCGTTGGCAGCGATGTCGGTGCACTCGATCAGCGGGCACGGACGATCGTCGATCGGATGCGCGCCGATGGCACGCGCGGCCGCTCGATCCGCACCTACACCAACGAGATCGGCGGCGTGCTCGACCTGATCACCGAATCCGTCGCCCAGTTCGGCCTGCGGGCGGCGGCGATCCGTGAAGTCGGCGCGGCGATGACCGATCATGTGGCATCGCTCGATGCCGGCTTCGACAGCTTCTCCGATGCGTCCTCGGCCAATATGTCCCAGCTCGCCGCGATGCGCACGCAGATCGACGCGCTCGAAAGCGCCTCCAACCAGATGCTCAACGAGATCGCGCATGCCGATGTCGTCACGCGTGACACGCCGTTCATTGCGGCCGCGTTGCGCGAGGCATCGAAGGTTCGGCAGGCCATCGAGGACGCGCTGCGCGGCGGAGGCCTCGACGAGGCGGCATTGTTCGACACCGCCTATCGCGCGGTGCCCGACAGCGATCCACCGCAATTCCTCACCGCCTTCGTGTCCTTTGCCGATCGGGCGCTCCGCCCGCTGCTCGACGCGGCGACGGCGGCCAACGCGATGATCGTGGGGTGCTGCCTGATCGACCGTAACGGCCATCTGCCGACGCATGTCAGCGAACGCAGCCTGCCGCAGCGGCCGGGCGAGCGACGCTGGAATCTCGAGCATTCGCGCAACCGCCAGATCTTCATGGACCAGCAGACACGCCACGCGCTCGACAATGACGGCGAGTTCTTCCTCTTCACCTATCGCCAGGATTTCGGCGAGGGGCGCTACCGTCCGTTACGCAGCGTCCTGGTGCCTCTGCTGTTCAAGGGACGGCGCTGGGGGCTCTATGAACTCGGATATCTGACCTGAGGTAGGCGTCCTTCCGCACCCGCCGTCCGGTCTGCGCGCACAATACGAGACACCGGTGCGCGACGCCATCACCGGCAATCTCGCCATGACGGAATGTACTGAGGCCGGGACGGGCGTGCTGCGCTATGTTATCTGCGCGGTCGCGCGGGATGGGGGGATCCTAAGTCATGACGCCCTTCGGGTATCTTCATGATGGCGATCCGTTCGCGGCTTATTATTCGCCAGCCTGATCCCGGCTGTTGCCGGCGGTGTCCTGCCGGCGGCGGAATGCGACCTGCTCGGGACCAATCAGAAAGGCGTCATAACCAGCTTCGCGCCACGCATGACATTGCACATGCCGGCTGTCCTCATCCTCATTCGCCCACCATTGCGGGACAACGGCGCTCCCCGGCAGCAGGGCATTGATAACCCGCTCGATGTCGCGAAAGGTCATCATCCACGCAGCCTCGGTCCGGCGGCGGAGATACCTGCTCAAGGGATCGTATTTTGCCATGAACAGGCCTCATGCCGTGCTGCGCTGACCGCGCAACCCCCAAGGCGTGCGGTCGTCAACAGGCCGGAGCCCGTCTCAGCCGGGCTCCCGCAAGCGTTCGGCCGCCTCGGCGATCGCGCGGCCCGGATCCTCGACATATTGCCGCGCGGGCGAGTGGAGCAGGGCGCGCAACACAGTCTCACTTATTGGCTGAAGCACAGCGCCGCGTTCGGTGAGAAAGACCCAGTCAAAAGCGAGCGCGATGACGCATAAGGCATCGATCAGTTCGGTCGTGAAGGTCTTGGCATCGATCCGCACCTTCAGCGCGTCGGTGCCATCCTCGTCCAGGTACAACTGGATATCGGTGCCGCGCGTATTGCCCCACACCATCAGGCCTGGGCTCCAGGCTTGTTGGCTGGGCAGAAGATCGTCGAACGTCTCGATCAGCTGTTTTCGGTCGTCCGGCGACAGACCGAGGACGATCGTGTCGCGTATTTCCTGCCCGAGATGGATCGCGGGCACGCCTTCGATCAGCGCCGCGCGCGCCGGGATCGGGTCCAGTTCGAATTGCCAAACCGCCATGGGAATCACCGCTTCGGGAAAGAATCGGCCGCCATGATGCGGCGATTTCGCGGCAACCGCAATGAACCTGGCACGACGG
>NZ_JAQGLG010000217.1 GCF_028292965.1 Sphingomonas bacterium
TTGGTCCGGGACCTTGACGTCGTGATGTACATCACTGGCGCTGGAACTCGCTGAGGCCTTTGCGGGGCTGGCGCGTCGACGGCGACGACGCCAGGCCCTTTCGATCACCTCCATGGCGATGACGATCGGGGCGACCGCCACAGCCAGGATAAGCAATTCGACGATCTTCGACTGCTCCTGAAACCAGCGGTTGAACGGGCTTCCGACGGACGTCCGCAGGAACAGCAGCGCGGCGATGGCGAGAACGGCCGCGAGGGCCTGGTCTACGAGACGTCGGGTTGACGGCATTCTGATTGCCGACAGGCGCGGTCTCCGCGATCTGGAAAGCCACTGATGCAGGAAGAAAGTCAGGGCGCCCAGAGCGGCGCAACCGCCGGCCACTGCCCAGAGGATTGCCCGATGCGACGGTTCCTGCGTCGCAGCGAATGCCGCAAAGCACCCCACCAAAATCGCCAGAACGGCGATTGAGAACAGGAGCCACGAAAGGCTCCACCGCGCCAGGCCGATCAAAATCGCCATTCCCGATCGCTCCCCGCATTTCAGGCCGTCGCATCAACGCGCCAGTCGACCGTCGCTACCCCACTGATTCTTAATAGAAAGCGCACGCGACACCGTGCCGGGAGCGGCAAGCTCGATTATGTGACCATGGGGGAGATGGGTTCCGGTGACAGCGCACTTATCTCTCCCCGTCCAAAGCCGACCACCGTCACCCGAAAAACCCCCACCGCGCGAACGGCCTTCACGAGCGCTTTACCCATGGCTGATATCGCGACCGCCTACCGTCGAAAGGATCCGGCATGAGCGGAAATGCAACCTTTACAACAGGTCACGCCTGCGGGCGGATCGGTCGAGCCGGTCCGCTGATCGCCCTGTGCGCGCTGCTGTGCAGTTCCTGCTCGGGCGCGAATGCGCAGTCGTGGCAATGCCGCGCGCCTGAGGGGACCTTCGCCGAGCATGACATCGCCGTGCCCCCGAACGTGACGCAATTCACCGGCGAGATGATGATCAGCAAGTCGAACGGGCTCAGCCGCTGGCGTCCGACGGCGAAGGTCGCCTTCAACGACAGCGATGCCGCCACGCCCGGATGTCACTGCAACGGCGTCGTCGCCACATGGTATCCGGAGCAGCCCGATTCCTATCTGGTCTCGCTCTCGGTCGACGGCAAGCAGATCCCGGCCGGCCGCGTGCCCTATGGCAAACCGGTCAAGTTCAAACTCACCTACACCTGGGATGCCGAGTTGAAGCTCGAGCTGGGCGACAAAGTGGTGACCGGCACGACGCCGAACCCGACGCGCAACAACCTGCACTTCAGCTGTTCGACCGCCGATGTCGATTTCAACGTGACCGTCGCTCCCCCGCCTGCGCCTTCGCCGGAACGGTGCCCCTATGCCGCCCAGGAGCAATGGTCGGGGGCGGATGTCGATCGCTATTGCAAGACACGCGGATAAAGGACCAGCCGTGCAACGACCGCTATCGATCACCGTTTTCGCGGTGTTGTTCGGCTTTTCCGTCATCGTGTCGCTGTTGCTCGCCTTGTCCGCCGCGCAGACGACCAGTTTCGGCTATGCGCTCGCGCCGGAGGCGGCGCACACGCTGGCCCTGCGGATCATGGCGATCCGGCTGTTCGGGATCGCCTTCGCCGTGTCGCTGCTGTTGCTGGTCTTTTTCGGGAAATCGCGCGCGGCGCGCAGCGCGCTCGGGCTGCGCTGGGTGCTGGGGCTGGCGACGAGCGTCGCCTTTCTACGCGGCATCGGCGTGGTCGTACCGGCAAGCGGAAGCGGCATGGCCGCGCTCGTCCTTTCGATCATCCAGCTGAGCGTCGAGGGTTTCGCCATCCTCATCCTGTACGGCGAGGACGCCGCGACGTGGTTCGAGCGCAGGTTTGTTTACTGACGCGCCGGCTGGCTGGCGAAGTCCGCGCGGCCAACACTATTTGCCCTTGAGCGAAATCAGGACATAGTGTCGCAAACGCGGCGCCGCTTCAGAGCGCCGAAAGGAGGAGGCATAGGATGTTCGACAGAGACCGGCTTTTGTCCGCGGCCCTGATCGTGTTCGGGGTGACCTTCTGCCTGCTCTATCCGATGTCGATGGTGTGGCCATCGGGCTGGGCATGGCATGAGGGCGCACCCGCATCGAACGATTATTTCATGATGATCGTCGGTATCTACGCGACGCTCGGCATCTTCCTGCTCCGCGCGGCACGGCGGCCGGCGGCGCACGCCTCGCTCATCTGGTTCACGATCTGGTCGAGCGTCGTGCACGCCGCGATCATGGGCGTGCAGGCATGGGGGCAGCCGATGCAGCACGGGCACCTCATCGGCGACGTTCCGGCCTTGCTGCTGGTCGCGATCGTGCTCGGCGGCCTGATGATCAGGAACCGCGCCCGAGTGACGGCGGCGACCTAGAGCGGGGGGGGGCGAATGTCGTTGACGATCCGTAACCATTGCGCGACGCTTTGGC
The DNA here is from genome assembly GCF_028292965.1 of Sphingomonas bacterium. Classification (GTDB taxonomy): domain Bacteria; phylum Pseudomonadota; class Alphaproteobacteria; order Sphingomonadales; family Sphingomonadaceae; genus Sphingomonas. Next base: position 2,461 of record NZ_JAQGLG010000217.1, read on the forward strand.
TCCGGGGTTTCGGTGGAAATCATGGCGACGGCAGCACAGACGTTTCGGCCCTATCACGCGAACGACCGCGCGTTCTTCCTCGTCATGGCGGCGGCGGCGTGGGCGGCGATCCTGTCGGGCTTCGGACCGGAGCTTTATCAGCATGGCCGCGGCCTCTCGCCCTTTCCCGACTGGATCGTGCTGGTGCACGGCGCGGCGTTCTTCGGCTGGTTAATTCTGTTCACGCTGCAGGTGTGGCTGATCAGGTCGCGGCGCCTCGCGCTGCATCGCTCGCTCGGGCTGATCGCCGTCGCGCTGGTGCCGGTGATGGTCGTGCTCGGCCTCGTCGCCAACACCGCCGCGCAGCGCGGGCATTTCCTCGCCGGTCAGTCGCAGCTCAATTTCATGATCGTGCCGATCATGGACATGGTGAATTTCGGCGCGCTCGCCGGTTTTGGCCTGGCGCTGCGCAAGCGGACGGCGGCGCACAAGAGGCTGATGCTGCTCGCCACGATCTGCCTGCTCGATGCCGGGTTCGGGCGGACGATCGGCGTATGGATGCTGCCGATCGTCGGTGACGGTTTCTGGGGTTTCATGGCGCAGATGTTCCTCGGCTACGACCTGCTGATCGTCATCGCCATGTTCTATGACCAGGCGACGCGCGGGCGGGTCCATCCGGTCTATTGGGTCGCGCTGCCGCTGCTGCTGGCCAGCCAGTTGCTGTCCTCGACGCTCTATCATGCGCCGGGCTGGATCCCGGTGGCGCGCTACCTGATCTCATGAAACGAAAAACCCGCCCCTCCGGTCAGGGAAGGGGCGGGCGTTTGTCGAGCGCTTCCGGGACCAGCCGGACGCTTGAGGGGAGAATATCGTCCGCCGCTTAACGCATCGTGGCGCCGGCCTTCCGTAAAACTACCTGTTGGTCGCATCGTTCTTGCGAAAAGCGGCTCCCACCTTTTCGCACGATGCTCAGGCGCGGGCCGTGTCGTCGCTGTGAAAGCTCGGCGTGTTGACGATCCATTGCCGCGCCGTGTCGTAGAGATCGTCACGCAGGCGCGTCACTTCCTGCTCGTCGGCCGCGCGGCTGCGCAGCGTGTCGTTGAGCCGGCGTAGCGTCGTCGCCACGCGCGAAACATAGTCGCGGCTCTGCCCGTCCGTGGCGACCAGCCCGTCGACCGCCTTGTAGAACTGCCCCAGCCCGCCGGGGACGAGATTGCCCGTCGCGGCATGCGCGTCCTCGACATATTCCAGGATGATCTGGCGCTGCTGGCGGATGCCGAACGGCATGGGCGATGACATGGCTGGTCCCCTTTCGGCCCTTGTCGCCGTGGCGTGGATAAAATGCCGTTAACGTTGATGCGATCGGCGCCGTCGAATCTTTCCGTATGGCCGCGAAGCGCCTAGTCTCGGCACGATGTTCGACCTCCACCGCTTCATCGATGATTGCCGCGCCGCGGTCCGCGCCGATGCGACGCACCGCGCGGTGCACGATATCGTCGCCCGCGCCTTCGATGAGCCCAGTGCGATCACCGCCGCGGTCGGCGAGCCGACCGGGGCCGGGCTTACCCCGCTCTACCATGCCGCCGATCTCACCATCCTCAACGTCGTATGGCGGCCGATGATGACGCTCGCCCCGCACGACCACCGCACCTGGGCGGTGCTCGGCATCTATGGCGGGCGAGAGGACAATATCTTCTGGCGCCGGGTGAAGGGCGACAGCGATGGCCGTATCGAGGCGGCCGGCGCCCGCGCGCTGGCAACCGGTGACGTCTGCGTGCTGGGCAAGGACATCATCCACTCGGTGACCAACCCGATCGGCAAGTTGAGCGGCGCGATCCACGTGTATGGCGGCGACTTCTTCGCCATCGAGCGCAGCGGCTGGGATGCGGAACGGCTGACCGAGCACCCCCATGACATGGCGTCGACGCAGGCCGCGTTCGCGGGTTAGGGAAGCGACGGAGTCGCGCTGTATCGCTTGCCGTTTAAACAAGAAGAAATGCCACCCCGTCGAAGGCCGGAGCCCAGATGGAAAGGTGGAAATAACAGGGCGCAACGCCCTTTTATAACCGTTTCCCAACTGGGCCCCGGCCTTCGCCGGGGTGGTGCTTATTCGCCGGGGTGGTGCTTATTTGAACGGGCAAAACGCGTGCAGCGCGACGATTCAGGAAGGGCGCGGGCACTAACCCGCCACCTCGCCATAACGTTCGAGGTGCAGATACCGCGGGTCGAAATCGCCAACCGTCGCCAGCCGCGCGAAATCGAGGATCGTCAGGTGGCGGTTGTGCCGTTCGATCAGCCCCTCCGCCGCGAGCAAGGCGAGCATCCGGCTGACATGGACATTGGTCAGCGCCAGCGCGTCGGCCATCTGCTCTTGGGTGAAGGGGAGGGTGAACTGGTCGCGCTCGCCAAGGCCGGCCGCGTGCAAGCGTACGCCCATCTCGCACAACAGATGCGCGGTGCGGGTGCGGGCGTCGCGGCGCCCGATATTGAGCATCCATTCGCGCAGCGTCGCCGCCTCGACCAGCGTCTCGAACCACATCGCCTCGCCGACCGCCGGCTGCCGAGCGCCGAGGTCGCGGATCGCGTCGAGCGGCACATAGGCCAAGGTCACCGTGCTGAGTGCCTGGATATTATGGTCGGCGCGCGTCGGCATCGCCTGATGCATGTCGATCAGGTCGCTGGCGATGTGCAGCGCGAGGATCTGTCGCGCGCCATTGCCCGCCAGCTTGTGCCGCGCGGCGAAGCCCGACAGCAACAGGCAGCTGTGGCGCGGCCGGTCCTCCTCGCGCACGATGAACTCGCCCGCGCGCAGCGTACGGACGACGTGCGGCAGGGAAACGATCGCGGCGCGATGGTCGCCGTCGAGCGGCAGCCACAAACCGAGTTTGTCTGCCAGTAGCGAGAGGCTTTGGTCCTGGCGGTGCATGCTGCTCCCTCATGGACGGGAGCGCATCGCATCTCTCAGCCACCGACTGCCACGAAAACGGGCCGATGGTGGTTTATATCTTACGCGCAAACACAGGGCGTGTCGCTGCGATAATAAACTATGAAACCAACATGGGTTAAAAATTGATGAGACATCACCGCCGGCACATGCGTCAGGCACGCCGCGGCTGGCCGCGCCGGTCGACTTGGCGCGGGTGATGAAACCGGCGCAGGCCATGCGCGCCGTCGCGACGCTGATGCGCAAGCTCGGCCCGCCGTGCGGCTGATCGCATGGGTGGCGGCATCCTTTCCGTGATTTCGGCGTTGAACGTGGAGGTTTCGGGAGGTCGAGTCATGCCCCGCTATTTCTTCAACATCGTCGACCATGGCCGCGAAAACGACGATGAGGGGATGGCGCTGCCCGATGCCGCCGCCGCGCGCATCGCGGGTATCTCCTATGCCGGGTCGGTGCTCCACAACGAACCGCATCTGCTGGATGGCGACAAGCCACTGCGCGTCGAGGTGACCGACGATGCCGGGCAGCTGATCTACAAGGTGGTCATGTCCCTGGTCGACGAGGCGGCGCTGACAAGCGAGGCGTGAGCGGCAGAAAGGGCGCGATTTTTGCCCGCGCCGGCGCTAGGCACGGGCGACGAGCTCGGTTCCCGCCCCGGAACGCGTGTTCACCGGAGCGGGAGGAAGACCGTGAAACCTGACGACCGGCCGCGCGCAACCCGGATGGCCCATCTGCGCACATCGCTTCACCGGCTGGCCGGACTGGCGACCGGAATCGTGCTGCTGCTCGATGGATCGGCCACCGCCGCGCAACAGGCGGCGCCCGATACGGCATCCAACCCCGCCGGGGGCCCCTGCGCCACGGCGCCGACCGTCGACGAGCATGAGCTGGCACCGATCATCGAACGCATCACCGTGCCGGCAAAGGGGTTCAGCATGGCCGGGATCGCGCCGGCGCTGATGGCGAAGTTCGGCGCGCTGCAGGCGGCGCAGGCGAAACATCAGGCACGCGACTGGCCCAATCTCTGCCGTTACCGCGAGCAGAACGTTGCCGTGCTGCGCGGCGGGGTGCGCCCCGATGTCGTGTTCCTCGGCGATTCGATCACCGAATTCTGGCGCTACGCACAACCCGATCTGTTCGGCGACAGGCTGGTCGATCGTGGCATCAGCGGGCAGACCACGCCGCAGATCCTGCTGCGTTTCTATGCCGACGTCGTCGCGCTGCATCCGCGCGCCGTGCACATCATGGCCGGCACCAACGATATCGCCGGCAACACGGGCCCGACCAGCGACGACGCGATCTTCGACAATATCCGCGCGATGATCGACATTGCCGGGGTCAACCACATCAAGGTCGTGCTCGCCAGCATCACGCCCGCCACCGACGGTCCGGCGCGCCCCGCCACACGCATCCGCGCGCTGAACGTGCGCCTGCGCGAACTTGCCCGGCAGCGCGGCGCGATCTTCGTCGATTATTACCCGCTACTCAGCGACGGCCAGAACGGCATCAAGCCGACACTCGCCAATGACGGCCTCCACCCCAATCGCGACGGCTATGCCGCGATGCGCCCGCTGACCGAGCGCGCGCTGGCCGAGGCGCTGCGCTGAAGGGCGAGGATCAGGCCAATACGCCCTCAATCTGCCACGCTACTCGAGGACATCCGTAACAATGGAGCGCTCAAATGAGCCGATCACAAGTGAAGCGAAAATCGAAGATCGTTCTGATCGTCGGTAACGAGCGGAACAAAGTAACTATCGGGTCCATCAGGAGGCTGAAAACAATCTATATAGCGCCTCACGGCACTGTGAGCTTCAGCCCCGACCCACCCGCGTTGATTAAACGCCATGAGGTTGGCGGGTGGCGCCGGCCCGGTCAACCGCCGCTGCGCAGCCAAGGAACGACATTGCCGGGCCGGCGTTCTACGCCAGTCCCGAAAAAGGGGCCTTACCGAGGATCGTCAGTAGAGAGGTCATCATCATGAAGAAGATAATGCTCGCCGCGCTTGCCGCCGGCGTCGTTCTGTCGGCCGTGCCGCCGGCCTTTGCCGCAGACGGCTGCGGCCGCGGTTATCACCGGGGTCCGCGTGGCGGTTGCCGCCCCAACGATCGTGGCGGCGTGATGGTCGCGCCGGGTCTGGTGATCGGTAATTTCTACCGCGGCCAGGGCTATTGGGATGGCCATCGCTACTGGCAGAACCGTTATCGTCACCATGGCGGCTGGCGTTATCGGTAAGCGCGTCGCGGCACATCAAGGGCCGCAAGCGAAAGGCCGGGAAGCAGCGACCCTGCTTTCCGGCCTTTCGTCGTTGACGGCACCCGGCGCGATTCCGGCATTTCGGCATGACGATCGCGTTTCATGGCTTGACGGGCAGGGCCGGGAACCCGTGTAAGAGCGCCTGACACCCGCGCCATCGCGGAAGTGACGATCGCAGGGTTCCCCGATGACGGCGCGCGCGACTCCTGTTCGACCCACGCCGCCGATCGGCGCGCTGCTGCGCGAATGGCGCGCCGCGCGCCGCATGAGCCAGCTCGATCTGTCGCTCGAAACCGGGATCTCGACCCGCCATCTCAGCTGCGTCGAGACCGGCAAGGCCTCGGCCAGCCGGGATACCGTGTCGCGGCTCGCAGATGCGCTGGGCATGCCGCTGCGCGAGCGCAACGCGCTGCTGCGCGCGGCGGGTTATGCCGCGACCCATCCGGAGCGCGCGCTGACCGCGCCGGCGCTGGCCCGCGTGCAACAGGCGGTCGACCTGATCATCACGCATCAGGAACCCTATCCGGCGTTCGTCATCAGCCGTCACTGGGAGGTGCTGGCGACCAATCAGGCGGCGGTGAGGCTGGGCGGCCTGATGATGGGCGGCCGGCCGAGCAAGCACAGCAACCTGCTCCACCAGCTGTTCGACCCTGAGGATATCCGCAGCGTGATCGTCAACTGGCCGGAGATCGCCGGGCGCTTCATCCGCCATCTCCATGACGATCTCACCGCCAACCCGACCGATCGCCGCACGCGCGAGTTGCTCGACGAGATCTTCCGTTATCCCGACGTGCCCCAGCGCTGGCGGTCGCGCGATCTCGACGAGGATCCCTCGCCGATCATCACCTTTACCTTCCGCACCCCGCGCGGCGACCTGCGCTTCTTCGAGACGATCACCACCTTTGCCGCGCCGCACGACGTGACGCTGGATGAGGTGCGGATCGACTGCACTTTCGCCGCTGACGAGCATACCGCGCTGGTGTGCCGGGAGCTGGCGGAGGCCTGAGTGTTTGCCTGCCACCATGGTTGGCCATCCGCCACGGAGCCGATAAGCAGGGTCGATGGCCGCCACCACCAGACCTCCACGCCGTCCACAGGCCGAACGCTCCGCCGAAACGCGCGCCCGGCTGATCGAGGCGGCGATCGTCAGCCTGCACCGTATCGGCTATGGCGCCACGACGCTGGCCACCGTCGCCACCGAGGCGGGGATCAGCCGCGGCGCGATCACCTACCAGTTCTCGACCAAGACCGAGCTGATGCTCGCGGTGGTTGCGACCGTGTTCGAGCAGGACGCCGCGCTCTATAATCGCTCGGCCGAGGCGCTGTCGCCGCAGGTCTGGATGCGCGCCCTGCCGTCGACCATGTGGGATGTGATGAGCCGTCCTTCCGCGCTCGCGGTGATGGAGATCAAGCTGGCGTCACGCGCGGATTCCGATCTCGCCGACAAGCTGCGCCTCATCGAACAACGCCTCGACACGCGCCGCCACGTCTGGATCAGCGAGCGCCACCGCGATGCCGGCCTGATCGAGGATGCCGACAGCGCGACGATCCACCGCGTGTTCCTCGCCGCCGTCCGCGGCCTGTCGATCGACGCGGTGTTCCTGCACGACCCCGACGAGATCGCGCGCTCGATCGCCGTCCTGCGCCGGATGCTGTGCCTGCTCTACCCCGAACTGGAGGAAGAGGAGCGCTGAGCGCGGCCGCCTTGACCGGTCGTCAGCGGCAGCGCGCATTGCCCGCGCCGGGCAACGCGAGAAAGGTGATGCTCGCCGGCGGTAACGCCATCGAGCCGGCGCGCATACGCACCCCTTCGATCGGCGGCAGGGCGCCGTTGGCCGTCACCCGCAGCGGCCGCCCGTTCAGATCCACCTCCCGCCCGAGCAAGTCTTTCGCCGACAGCGTATAACGCAGGCCGGCGACGGGCAGCGCCACGTCATGCGTCTGTCCACGATCAGCGTTGATCGCCAGCAACGCCACGCCGCCCGGCCGGCCGCGCAGGCACTGCGCGTAGAGATGCAGATCGGGTGACGGCGACGCCCCGGCGTCGAGCACGATGGTCCCCATCAGCCGCCGCCACAGCAAGGCCGCCCAGTAATTCGGCCGCGGCGCCAGCGTCACGTCGTCGATCAGCCCGTAATCGCTGCCTGCCAGCGTGTTGTGCATCACCACCTTGACGCCGCGCTTCGCCAGCACGCCGAGCTGGTTGAGGTAGCGAAAGCTGTCGACGAAGCTCGCCGCCCAGGGGTTGCCACCGCACGCGGCATCGGCTGTTTCGCTCAGCCATAGCGGCTTGCCGGGCTCGTAGCGGTCGCGCAGGCCGGCATAATAAGCGGCAACCTTGTCGGTCGTGGCGAGCCATGCCGGCGTCAGCGCCTGTTCCGGCGTCGTCTGGAAGCGCGGGCCGAATGCCGCGCAACGGTGCGATACCGCGCCGTAGAAATGCCATGACACACCGTCGAGGCCCGGGCCGGTCGCGCGCAATATGTCCTCGGTCGGGATGCCCTTGGGCAGGCCGGGCAGGGGCGTGTCCTCGCCGACCGGGCCCGGGCCGAGCAGTTTCATGCGAGGATCGGCAGCCCTGATATAGGCGCTGAAAACCTTGTAATCGCGCGCATATGCGGTCGCGTCATACCCCTTGGGCGTGCCGCTGGTGACGCCGAGATTGGGCTCGTTGAAGAACTCGGCCGCGGCGATGCTCGATCCCGAACGGCGAAAGAAAGCCAGCAGCTTCTTCGCCTCGACCGGCGTCCACACCCCGTTCGCATCACGCACGCCGTCGCCGATCGAGAAGGACGTCACGACCCGCGCATCGAGCGCTTGCGAAAAATCGATCACGCCTTGCCACTGCCGGCGCGTGATCACGGCGCGAAAACCGGGCGGCGGTGCGCCGAGCGCGGGCTTGTCGTCATCCTGGAAATAGACGGTGTTGGCCCAATTGTCCGACACCCGCACAAAGGCGGGGCTCAACGCGGCAGCGAGCTTGCGCAAGCGCGGATCGGCAAGGTCGGTCGGCGGCCGATACTGCATCGGCGAGCTGGCGAAACCGCCCGCCGCCGACGCAGCCGTGGCACCGTAAGGCGACCACCAGCGGCCGCCCATCACCTGGATCATCTCGATATTATAGCTCTGATAGCGTTCGTCGACCGTCGCCACCCGGGGCATGTGCGCCGGATCGAGGACAACGGGCGTCGTTCGTTGAGCCGCTGAACTTGTCGACAGACCAACCGCCATCAGGGCGGCGGGCGCCACGGCCCGTAGGGAAAATCGCATCTTCATCAACCTCTCCCCGGCCGTGTTATCACTGTTGGCGTGAGGTGTAACACGAAAGCCAGATACTGGCCAGCCAACTTGTAAACTACGCGACCTATCACTGCCCTGAAGCGCTGAACCATGGCCCGTGAGAAACGCACCCGTCGCACCTTCTGCACCCCGCCTGCATCGAATTTCCCGCACCCTTTGCTGGCCTTTCGGGGTTCGTTCAGTTTAGGTCGAGAAACCGCGTGCCAGAGATGGCCGTGAATCCGGGACGATGACAGATCATGAAGTGCAGTGATGGCAAGACGATAAGGGCCAAAGCCGGCCTGACGCGCGGGATAGTGCTATTGGCGCTGGGCGGGCTGGCGTTCGGCGCGGCGCCGCTTTGGGCGCAGCAGGCCGCGCCACTCATGCCGCGCCCGACCGCGACCCCAACACCTTCCCGCACCCCGACCCTCGCGCCGCCCCTCGTGCCGGCGGTGCAACTGGTGACACCGCTGCCGGTCCTCAATCCGGCGCAGGCGGCGCAGCTGCGGGCCATGCTCGATGCCGATGCGATGGCGCAGGGCCTGCGCTACACCCCGTCCGACGCCGGCACGCCGCCGCTCGACGGCGAGGCGCTGGTGCGTGCCGCGCTCGACCATGCCCGCGCTGTCCATGCCGGGCGGCTCGACAAGGCCGATTTCCTGCATGACTGGGGCCTGCGTCCGCCGGCTTATGATCCGCTGCCGGCTTTTGCCGATGCGGTGAAGCGCGACCGGCTGGCGGCATGGATCGCGACGTTGCCGCCGCCTTATTCGGGCTATGACGGGCTGGTGAAGGGCCTTGCCAATTATCGCACCATCGCCGCCGCCGGCGGCTGGCCGCTCCTCGAGGCCGGCCCCGATCTGAAGCTCGGTTCCAGCGGCCCGCGCGTCGTCGCGCTGCGCCAGCGGCTCGCGGTGGAGGACAAGGACGTCGTGCTCGCCGGCGACGCGTTCGACGCCGACCTGACCGCCGCCGTGCAGCGCGCGCAGCGCCGTTACGGCCTCAACCCGCTAGGCCTGGCGTCGAAGCAGACGCTCGCCGCGCTGAACGTGCCCGCAGACCAGCGCGTGCGCCAGATCATGGCCAATCTCGAGCGCTGGCGCTGGCTGCCGCAGGAGCTGCCGCGCGACCGCATCCAGGTCAATATCGCCGCCGCCGTGCTGACGGTGTTCGACGGCGACGTGCCGGTGCTGTCGATGCGCGCGGTCACCGGCCGGCCCGGCGACGAGACGCCGATGCTGTCCTCGACCATCCGCAGCATCGTGCTCAACCCGCCGTGGAACGTGCCGAGCTCTATCGCCACCAAGGAGCTATGGCCGAAGGAGAAGGCCCATCCGGGCTATTTCAAGCGCAACGGCTTCACCGTGATCGACGGCACGCGACTGCAACAGGCGGCGGGCGACCAGAGCGCGCTCGGCCGCTTCAAGTTCGATTTCGACAATGCCTATGCCGTCTATCTCCACGACACGCCGTCGCGCGCCAAGTTCGACAGCTTCAGCCGCCTTGCCAGCCATGGCTGCGTGCGCCTGCAAAAGCCGGCCGACCTCGCCGCGCTGGTGCTGAAGGACGATCCGGCGTGGGGCGCCGACGCGATCGCCGCGGCGGTGGCCACCGGCAAGACGCAGCGCGTCCAGCTGACCACGCCGGTGCAGGTCTATCTGCTCTACTGGACGGCATTCGCCAGCACGAGCGGGCAGATGAATTTCCGCGACGACCCCTATACATGGGACAAGACGCTGGCGGCCAAGATCGAGGCCCGCTCCGCCGGCCTGGTCCTGCCCGATCTCGAGGCGCAGATAAAAGGATGATGACGATGAGGAAGAAGATCGCCACCGCCACGGCCCTGCTCGCGCTGACGACGCTTGCCGGCTGCGACTGGTTCAAGCCGGCGCCGCCGCCCAAGACCAGCGAGAATGTCACCACGACGATCGAGGAAAACGTCGTCGAACCGCCGCTGCCGTCGACCAATGGCACCGTGCCGGCCGAAACCAACGCCGCGGCTGCCGCCGAACTGCGTGATGCCCCGCCGGCGCCCGACGCGCAGACTCAGGATGACGCCGATGCAGTCGGCATGACCGCCCATGTCCGCCGCGACGAGGCGCCGGGAAACAGCAGCGCACCGGATCGCTGACGCCGGGCATTTTACGTCGGGAAGGGCGGCCATGGGCCAGAACGACATCACGCGGATCGGCGCCACGCCGCGCCTGAGTATGGCGCTGGCGCATGGCGGCGTCGTGCATCTGTCGGGACAGGTGGCGATCGCGGCGGGCGGCGGCGACGTCGCCGACCAGACGCGCGAGACCCTCGGCCGCATCGACACGCTGCTCGCCGAGGCGGGGACGGATCGCAGCCGCTTGCTGTCGGTCCAGCTGCTGCTGTCGGGAACGGTAAGCTGAACTTGGCTTGCGCCCATTCCATAGAAGCACTCACCACCCCGGCGAAGGCCGGGGCCCAGTTGGGAAGGCAGAAGTAGCGGGACGCGACGCCCATTCATCCCTGTTTCCCAACTGGGCCCGGCCTTCGCCGGGGTGGCAATTCTTTTTCGCTTGTGTGAACGGGATAGGCGCCAAGCCGGTCCCGTATGACGATATATTTGGGCAACAATATCAAGAGAATGGGATGAACGAACCCTCGACCCGCCCGCTCATCTCCCCGATCAACCCGCCCAGCCGCTTGATCGCCTCCGTCGCATCCTCTTTGCTGGCCAGCGAGAAGCTCAACCGCAGCGTGTTGCGCACCGGCGCGACGGGGTAGAAGGCCGCACCCGAGATCGTCGCCACGCCATGTTCGGTCAGCGCGCGCATCGCGACCGCTGCCCCATCGAGATGCCCGGGCAGGGTCAGCCAGATATAGAGTCCGCCCTCCGGCCTGATCCACTCGACCCCCGGTGGCATATGCGCCGCCAGCGCCGCCAGCATGGCATCGCGGCGTGAGCGATAGGCGGCGCGGGCGCGCGCGATCTCGGCCGGCAAAATGGTCCGGGCGAGCCGCAGCGCCAGCATCTGGTTGAATGCGCTGGTCGCCAGATCCGACGCCTGTTTGAGCAGCGTCAGCCGCCGGATCACGGGCGCGTCCGCGACGATCCAGCCGACCCGCAGCGACGGGGCCAGCGTCTTGGAAAAGGTGCCGGTGTACAGCACCCGACTCCCGGCGATCCGCCACGCCGCGCGATATCCAGCGCGAGCAACGAAGGGATGTCCTCGCCATCGTAACGCAGCCGGTCGTAACAGCCATCCTCGACGATCGGCATGTCGTGCATGTGCGACCGGGCGAGCAGCGTTTCGCGTTCGACGCGTGTCAGCGTCGTGCCGGTGGGGTTACGGAAATCCGGCCGGCGTAACGGAATCGCGCCGGGGCGGCGGCCGCCCAGCCGGCATTGTCGGTCGGCACCCCGACATAATGCGGCTCGTACATATCGAACGTCCGCAACGCGCCGATGAAGCTCGGCATCTCGACCATCACCATGTCGCCGCGGTCGATTAGCAGCTTCGCCATCAGGTCGAGCGCCTGTTGCGATCCGTTGGTGACGAGTATGTTGGGCGCGCGACACGGCGCCCCCAGCGCGCCCATCTTCTCCGCCAGCCAGTCGCGCAAGGAGGCATGGCCCTCGCTCGGCGCATATGGCAGCGCGATCCGCGCCTCGCCCGGGTCCGCGAAGATCGCGGCGCACGCTTCGGCGAAGGCGGCGACCGGGAACAGCGCAGGGTCGGGCAGGCCGCCGCCGAGATGGATGATGCAGCGATTGGGCAGATCCTTCATCCGCTCGCGGATCTCGGACGGGATGACGCGCCGCAGGTGCATATCGGGCTTCCTCCGCTGTCCGCCCAAGGGGAGCGGTCCTGCCGCGCAAAGGCCAATATGATTGCGCGATCGATGCCATCTCGCGTGAGCATCGTCATGGTTGCTGGTCGCGAGATGATCTATTCGCCATCGGCTATCTGGACCACATCAAGAAAAGTATTTGATCACTAATCTGAGAATTAGTTTCTCAAATGAAACTATAGCGGCAGCAACGAGTTTATAGCTCATGACAGATCATACAGAACGTTATGAGGTATTCATAAAGTCGATTGCCGGCTTTATTAATAAGGACTTAACCTCCACGATATGGAGCTGGAGACGATTGAACGCGGCCGGGCGTGTGTTGGTCGATGGCAGCAGTCATGCCTCGCTCGAAGCCTGTTTCGCGACGGTCAGGCGCCATAGCGCGCGGTTCGGCGCGGCGCCGGTGAAGATCAACCTGCGCGAGCCCCTCCAACCCGCCGCGCCGGCGACGCCGCAATTTCCCGTCGCACAACGCGGCGCGATGATCGCCGCGGTCGATCGCGAATCCGCGCGGCGCGAGGCACTTCACGCCCGGGCGCTGGCCCTGGCCACGATCGCGGCTCTTCCCACCCCCGGTTTGAGGTACGCATCATGATGTTCCATTTCAGCATCTACCATCGCGGCGCGCTCGAAGCGGTCGCCTCCGAATGGGTCGGCACCCGGCCGGCACGCGCCGAGGCTTTCCGGCTGCTGGAACGTTCTACCGACCGCGTCGCCAACGACATCGCCTGCGATGGGCAGACGCGCGTCGTGGTCTCAGACGATGAAGGAACGGATCTGTTCACGCTGACCTATGTCGCGGTGGAAGCAGGCGTGAAGCTCGCGGCGTAACCTGGAGCTATCGCTCAGCGGTGGGTGCAGCCTGCCTCGCCACGGCAGATCAGCCGATCATAGGTCGATTGCGGCGATATGGCGTGCGCGGCGAGCGCCGAGGGTGAGCGCAGCATCAACCTGATCCCGTCGCGGCTGAACAGCCCGGCCAGATAGGCCAGCCACGCGGTCGCCCAGGCGCGGTCGCCGCGCTCGCCGCTCACCCGCACCCCCACGGCATGATAGTCGCTCAGCGCCAGACGCGGGACGAGGTCGTGCGCCATGCGGCGCAGCCAGCGCGGCGTTTGCGGACCCGGCGGCAGATGCGGCACGATATCGGACGAAATCTCGTAGCGCAGGCAGTCGATGCGCTCGGCGGCATAGGCGCGCGCGAAGGCGGCGTTGCCGGCGCGCGGCGCGGCGATCGTCGCGACGCTGATCGGCATGGCGCGCCATTCGCCGAGCCGGGCGGCGCGCAGTGCGGCGAGATTGGCCAGCGCGCCGCCCTTGCTGTGCCCGGTGAGGAACAGATGCGGCCGCGCCGCGCGGTCGAAGCGATTGACGTCGAGCATCATCTGGATCGCACGGCGGATGCCCGGCTGGCCATCGGCATCCTCCCACAGCCGGTACATCGAGTCGGAGAAACCGAGATGCACCCCACCGCCATATTCGGGCGCCTCGATGCACAGCGAAAGGCTGTCGTTGAGCCAGTCGAGCAGCACCGCGAACCCGTCCTGCCCGCCGCTGGGAAAGGGCGGCAGCGAGCCGCGAATCGCCACGATCACGCCTTCGCGCACCCGCCCGACCAGCGCCTGATCGATCGTCCGGCGACCGATCTCGGCATTGCGCCGGATGACGATCGGCGGCTCGATCCACCCGACTGAATCGGGCGCATCGCCGATCCCGGCCTGATAGGCCTGGGAAGAGGCGTGAAGCAGGCGGCGCTTCATGCAGCGATCGGCGGGGTTGACCATGCACCCTTCCACCATGCCGCCCGCTGCCGGACAATCACGCGGAATCACGGGTCCGTAGCATTACGGTAGGTGGGGTGTTGGAATCGGTTGCGACAGCGCTCTGAAAGAGCGTCGTCATGCTGAACTTGTTTGGCGCTTGTCCGGCCAAACAACGAGCCGTGTTCCTGCGCACGCAGGAACCCAGAGCCGCAGGCGTAACGCCTCGAACCCTGGGCTCCTGCTTTCGCAGGAGCACTTACCTGTCGTACGTCACGCTTCGCCCAGCCTCATGCCGGATCAGTCGCAAATGTCCACATAGCGCCCGATGCGACGATCCCAGACCACGCATTCATCGTCATCGCCGTAATAGCCGGGATAGGCGTAGCCATAGCCGTAGCCGTAATAGCCACCATAGGCGTAGCCGGGATAATATCCGCCGCGATAGCCGCCACGATAATAGCCGCGCTCGCCCCAGCGGTCATGCCCGCCACGATAGCCGTCGCCATGATAGCCGCCACCATTATAGCCATGACCGCCGCGATAATTGCCGCCCTGCGCGACGCGCGCGCCGCCACCACGGAAAGCGCCGCCGCCAAAGCTTCCGCCGCCGTGGAGGCCGCCGCCGCCATGGAAGCTGCCGCCACCGTGACCACCGCCGCCACGCGATCCGCCACCATGCTGTGCCACCGCCGGCGCCGCGGCAAACAGCGCCATGCCGCTCGCCGCGGCCAATATAAGCTTGAATTTCGTCATCTTACGTCCTTGGGCAAGAGCCCCTCGCTCGCCTATATATAGGTGCGCCCGATCGCCGGAAACAGGGCGGGACGCGGAAAACGACGGCCAGCAGCGGTCAGCCATGGGCCAGGCACGCGATCACCATGGCGGCGCGCTCGACATCGGTCGCCTGTTCGATGCGGTAATCGATCGGTTTGAAGCTGCCGCCATTGGAATCGCGCGCCGAGCAGGCGGTCAGTCCGATCACCAGATCCATCGCCGCGCGGAAGGCGATATGATCGCCGGCCTTGCTGATCGGCGGCAGCACCTTCAATCGTCCGGTCTCGCCATCGACTGGCACGTTCATGAAGCAGTTGAAGGCATTGCCGATATTGTCCGGCGCGACGCCATAGGGCGCCAGCGCCGCGCACAGATTGCCGAAACAGCCGGGATGCGGGTCATGATCGTCATAGCAGAGGGCGAAGGTCTCGCGCGAACAGGGTGTGAGCAGGAAGTCGTGCAGGCCGACACTGTCCTCGACGATCTCCAGCATCACGCGGCTGCGGTTCGACCAGAGTCTGTCGCCGGTCGTCAGGCGAATGGTCTCCTGATAATCGAGCGTCCGCCCCGAAGAGAGCGCCTCACCCAGGTCATCCGCGTTGAAGGCGATCAGGTCGGCAACCTGCATTCCCTGTGGATCGATCACGATCAGCACTTCACCGGCGACGAGGCGAAAGGCGGTGCCGCTACGTGGCGGGATCGTCACCGGCGACATCAGCTTTCCTCTCCGCTATAGCGGAACGGGCAACGCCACGCCTCGCCCACCGCGCGGCCGGAATATTGCCGCGCCTCGCTCGCCTCGCCATGGCGCGCCAGCATCGGATTGACGCTGCCCGTAACGGCCGCGTCGCGCGCCAGGATCTTCTCGCGCATGCCCTCATATTTGCCTGCCGCCCGCAATTGCGTGAACTGGTCGTGCAGGTTGAACACCAACGCCGGGCGCGCCAGGCGCCGCGCCGGGCGGCTGGCATGCGGGTGAAGGCCGATCACGAAGAACGCCTCGCCGCCGAAACTGAGCGAGAAATGCTCATCCTCCGGATCGGGGCTGACGCGCGGGTCGTAATCCTGGCCGCGCCACACATCCTTGTCCGACAGCGACTGGAGCCGCGCCCACAGCGCCGCCTCGAACGCCGCTTCCGACAGCCCCACTGGTCCTTCGAACACCACCGCGAAGCTGCGCAACGCCGCCGGATCGTCACGATAGGCACGCGCCCAGGCGAGCAGGCCATCATGAATGCGCAGATCATCCCACGCACTGTCGATCCGGTCGCACGCCAGCACCTGGAGGGTGCCGCGCGCCAGTGCCGACTTGGCGCCGACACAGGGGAAATCGCGCGCATCGACATGGGCGTGCAGCAGGGAGCGCAGTTCGTCCTGCGAGCGGTGCTGCCAGCGAAACAGGGAGGAAGTCGGCGTGGTCATGCCGCTGTTACGATTTCAGTTACGCCATCGTTCCCAAAAATCGCGCTGATCCAAAGCAAGCGCCGCGACTCTTTGCGGCATTGCGCGCGCGCTGGACCCGTCATGCCCTGTGGTGAGTTGAGCATGGATGCACAGGGTACGCGCGACAACGACCGATCTGGAGCAGGCCCTGGCACGGTGGCTGGACCGGCTGACGCTGCGCTCCGTCCTCAGCGCCGAGGAGCAACAGGCGCTGCTGTCGTTGCCGGGCGAGTTGGTGGCCATAGCCCCCAATCGTGATTTCGTACGGCTGGGCGAGCGCGTCGATCGTTCGTGCCTGATCGTTTCGGGCCTGGCCGGCCGCTTCGGCCAGACGCGCAACGGCGAACGCCTGATCACCGCTCTGCATCTTCCAGGCGACATGGCCGATCTTCATTCGGTGATGCTGCCCGATGCGGCGAACGCGCTCAATGCGTTGACCGAGACGGTGATCTACCGCGTGCCGCATGACGATTTCCACGCCCTGGGGCGCCGCTTTCCGATGCTGGCCGAAGCCTTTTGGCGCGATTGCATGGTTGATGCCGCGATCCTGTCCGAATGGGCGCTGCGCAACGGGCGCCTGCCAGCCAAGGCGCGTATCGCCCATCTCATCTGCGAATTGTCGTGCCGCGCCGCGGTAAGCGGGAGCCGCGATGGCGCCTTCGACTGGCGGCTCAGCCAGATCCAGCTTGCCGATGTCACCGGCCTGACCTCGGTCCACGCCAATCGCATGCTGCGCGCACTGCGCGAGGAGGGGGCCGCCCAGATCAAGGATCGCCGCGTCGAGATTCTCGACTGGAAACGATTGCGGGCGATCGGTGAATTCAACGATCAGTATCTGCAACTGTATACGGCCCCCGAGCAGAGCTAGTCGGGTAGCGTCAACACGTCCCTGAACTCGACGATCGCGATGACCTTGCCATGGGCAACGATCTCGATCGACTCATCAAGCGGCAAGCGCCCGGTCCACACCGCATCGGCCAAGATCGAGCGCGCGCTACGCGTTGCCTCGACGCGGGCGGCATCGTCGTCGGGCAGGTCTTGGCCCTCTTCGTCGTCTAGACGCACACCGTCGAGCAGATTGAAATAATAATGGGGCATCGTGCCTATAAATCGGCGTGGCCGGTTAAGTTGCAGCCGTGCGGCAGGATTGACCCGGATTGCATCCGATTGCGCTTCCCGACCAGCGCCGCCAATAGTGGAAATGCGGTGCGTCGATCCCATATCCAGACCGACCGGAAGGATATGACGATGTTCGCAATAGCACCGCAAAGCGCCGTCGTGGCGCGGGGATCGGCACAGTGAGCGTGGCCCGCGCGTCGGATGTCGCGCCTTTTATCCTCGCCTTTGGCGACAGCCTGACGTCGGGCCATGGGCTGGCGGCGGCGGACTCGTTCCCGGCGCAGCTGGAGGCGTTGCTGCGCGCGACGCATCCCGGCGCGTATGTGCGCAACGCCGGCGTCTCAGGCGATACCACGGCGAGTGGCCTCGCGCGGCTGCCGCGCTTGCTGTCGCGGCTCGATCGCCGGCCCGATCTCGCCATCGTCGAACTCGGCGCCAACGACATGCTGCGCTTCGTCGATCCGCAGCAGATCCGGCGCAATCTCGACGCGATCCTCGACCAGTTCGCAAGCTGCGGCATTCCGGTGCTGCTCGCCGGCATGATGGCGCCTTTGCTGCTCGGCTCGCTGGCGAACCGCCTCAACGCCATCTACCCCGATCTTGCGGCAAAGCATGGCGTGCCGCTCTATCCCTTCTTCCTCAACGGCGCGATCGGGCAGGGGCTCAGCCTGCGCGACGGCATCCACCCCAATGCCCGCGCGATGGGGATCGTGGCGCGCGGCATCCTGCCCGCGGTCGTCGCGGCGCTCGCTACCCCGGCTGCGGCCGCGGCCTGACCGCGAATGCTACTGGAACCGGACCGCATCGGCCTCGTTCCGATCGTGCGACAACAGGGAGATGCGGCGATGGGCAAGGGATGCGTGCCGTGGCTGCCCGGCGGCAGCGCGGCGCTTCTATGATCGCGCGCATCGGCACGGCCGGCTGGGCGATCCCGGCCGCGGCGCGCGATGGCTTCCCGGCCACCGGCACCGGGCTCGAACGCTATGCCGCCGGGCTCAACGCGGTGGAGATCAATTCGAGCTTCCACCGGCCGCATCGCCCGGCGACCTATCAACGCTGGGCCGCCGCCGTGCCGCCCGACTTCGCCTTCGCGGTGAAGCTGCCAAAGACGATCACCCATGTCGCGCGACTGGCGAATGCCGAAGAGCAACTCGCGAGCTTCGCGGCAGAAGTCGCCGGCCTTGGCGACAAGCTCGGCGTCATCCTCGTGCAACTGCCGCCGAGCCTGGCATTCGACGCGATCATTGCCGGGGCGTTCTTCCGGCACCTCGCCCGCAATATGCCCGCCGCGCATATCGCCTGCGAACCGCGCCACGCATCGTGGTTCACGACAGAAGCGAACGACTTGCTCGCCGCGCTGCACGTGGCGCGCGTGGCGGCCGATCCCGCCATCCTGCCGGCCGCCGCTCAGCCCGGCGGCTGGCCCGGCCTGCGTTATTACCGGCTCCACGGTTCGCCGACGATCTACCGCTCATCCTATGACGAGCATGCCCTCGCCGCGCTGGCAACCGACATGGCGCCTGGCGACGCGGACATCTGGTGCATCTTCGACAATACCGCCTCCGGCGCGGCCATCGCCAATGCGCTTGCCCTGCGCGCCATGGTGTCGCCCGGCGCCTGATACATCCTTCCCCGCGCCCCGCAGCTTCACCGCCCGGCAATATTTTCCTGCCATGATCCGCGCCATCATGCTCCTTCCCCGCCAGCCTTGAGTCACTGTCCGCCCGACAGCGCGGAGCCCGAACGGCGCTGGTGGCAGCCCCGCGCCTTTGTCATGCTCGTCATCCTGCTCGGTGCTGTGCCGCTGCTGTGGCCGGCGATCCCGCCGCTCACCGATCTGCCGGGGCATATCGGCCGTTTCCGCATCATGGCCGAGGCAGGGCAGGGGCCGCTGGCGCAGCATTACCGCGTCGATTGGGCGCTGATCGGCAATCTCGGCGTCGATGAGCTGGTGCTGCTGCTCAGGCCATGGCTCGAGCTGGAGGCGGCGACGAAGCTGGTCGTGACGACGATCCCGATGCTGACCATCGCCGCCATGCTATGGCTGTCGCGCGAGGCGCATGGCCGGCTGCAGCCCGCCGCGCTGTTCGCCCTGCCTTTGGCCTATGCCGCGCCGTTTCAGTTCGGCTTCGTCAATTTCTCGCTGTCGGTCGCGCTGGCGCTGGCCGGGCTGGCGCTGTGGCTGCGGCTCGCGCGCGGCGCGCCAGCATGGGTTCGGCCGCTCGCCTTCGTGCCGATCGCCGCTCTGGTCTGGCTCTGTCATTCCTTCGGCTGGGCGATGCTCGGCCTATTCGTCGCCGGCGCCGAATGGGCGTTGCGCCGCGCCGCGGGCCAGAATTGGTGGCGCGCCGCGCTCGGCGCGGTGATGATGTGTGCGCCCATGGCTTTGCCGGTGCTGATCTTGATGGCCGGCAACGCACACATGCCCGCCGGTGGGACCGGCGACTGGTTCGACCTGCCGCTCAAGCTGTTCTGGGCGATGTCGCTGCTGCGCGAGCGCTGGCAGCTCTACGATATCCTCTGCGTGGCGGCGTTGTTCCTCCTGCTCGCCGCCGCATGGCGCTCGCGGCTGGTGTCGTTCGCGCCGCTGCTCACGGTGCCGGCGATGCTCGGCGCGGCCGCCTTCCTCCTGCTGCCGACCTTCTACGCCGGCGCTTCCTATGTCGACGCGCGCCTGCTGCCCGCGACGCTCGCGCTTGCCCTGCTCGCCTTGCGCGTCGCGCCCGGTGAAGCGCATCTCGCCGGGCGGCTGGCCATCGCCGGGTTGCTGTTCTTCGTCCTGCGCCTCGCCACCTCCACCGCGGCGCTCGCGCTCTTCGCGCAGGGGCAGGCGGCGGCGGCGCGCGGTGCAGATGTTTTGCCCGCCGGCACCGCGGTGCTCGTCCTGGTCGACGAACCGGCCGCCGATAACTGGAACAACCCGCGGCTCAGCCATATCGCCGGCCTGGCCATCGCGCGCCACCGTGTCTTCACCAACGAGCAATGGGCGCTGGCCGGCCAGCAGATCCTCCACCCGCGCCACCCCGCCGCCGCGCCGTTCGATCGCGATCCCTCGCAACTGGTCTATCCGGCGACCGTGCCCGGCAGCACCGATTTCGACCAAGCGCTGGCGACCTTCGACCGCGCCACCTTCCGCTACGTCTGGACCATCGGCTTCCCCGTCGGGCGGGCGCATCAGCCGGACCTCATCCCCATCTGGTCCGACGGTCGCTCGGCGATCTACCGCGTGTCCGCCCCTCCGAGCGATCGCCGCCGCTGAGCGGCGCTGGTCAGGCCGCCCGCGTCGCCAGCCAGATCGTATAGGGCGAGCGCGTCGCATCGCCCGCGTCGGGCAGGATCGTCTCCTCCACCGCGAACCCCACGGCCTTCAGCCGCACGACAAAGGCGTCGTCGGGATAGGCCGACCAGATCGCCAGCACCCCGCCCGGGCGCAACGCGGCATAGGCGTCGCGCAGCCCCCAGTTGCAATATAGCCGGTCGTTGGCCGGGTGGATGAACCCGTCCGGCCCATTGTCGACGTCGAGCAGAATCGCGTCGAACCCGCCGGGCGTGGCGGCGATCACGTCATGCACGTCGCGCACCGCGATCGTCACGCGCGGATCGGACAGATAGTCGCTGAACAGATGCGCCAGCGGCCCGTTCGCCCACACCACCACCTGCGGCACCAGCTCCGCCACCACGATCCTGGTATGCGCCGGAAAGGCCGACAAGGCCGCGCCGAGCGTGAAACCCATGCCCAGCCCGCCGATCAGCACCCGGTCCTGCCGCCCCACTGTCCGCGCCGAGGCGAGATCGGCCAGCGCCTGCTCCGATTGCGGCGCTTGGCTGCCCATCAACTCGTCCTGCTCGAACTCGATCGAGAATTCCGGGCCATAGCGCATCAGGCGCAACTCCCCGCCGCCGGGGATGGCCGCGATATCGATCAGTTCGGGGGAATACATGGGGTGGGGTCTTCCATGGTCTTGCCGCGCGCCACAGCGTCGCGGCGCCCGCAACGCGTGCGCGCCGGGGCAGAATTTGCGTCTCTTGCCGGGGCACCGAAGCGCCCCGGCGCGAGGATCAGAGTGCCTGGATGTTGACGGCCGACATCTTGCCGCGCTTGTCGGGCTCGAGGTCGAAGGAGACCTTCTGGTTTTCGGTCAGCGTGGTCAGGCCGGCGCGCTCCAGCGCGGTGACGTGCACGAACGCGTCGTTGCCGCCGCCGTCCGGCGCGATGAAGCCATAACCCTTGTCGTTATTGAAGAACTTTACGGTACCGTCGACCATGACACTGGTCCTTTTCGTTGAGGTCAGCCTGCGCACTGGCGCGGCCGGCTCGAGGCAGGAAAAGGACAAGGGATGCATGGGCTTCCGCTATCCGTCGCATACGACGTCGCGCTGGCTCCATAGGCGAGTTGACGGCTTTCGTACAGCCGGGGCGTGCATAGCGCGTTCCGGTGCGTAATTCCGCCACATTGAGAAACGTGCCCGCTCCCCGGAAAAACCGTGTGCAGGAACCCAGGGCCACAGGCGTAGCGCGTGGTACCCTGGCTCCTGTCTGCGCAGGAGCACGGCCCCTAAAAAGCGCCCCGTCTTTTGCAACGATCCCATGACAGGGAGGGGAGCTGAGGCGGCATCACCCGACCTTTCCGCGCGCTAACCCCCGCGCGGCGCCACCAGCCCGAGCTTGCGCATCTGGCACTGCACGTCGCCCACCGATCGATCCATCCGCATCGCCATTTCAGCGATCGGGCAGCGCCGCCACAACATCGCGCGCAGTCGCCGGTTCGCCGCCTCGGGCCAGCCCATCTCCGCCATCGCTCACTCCCGCCATCGCTCACGCCGGTTGCCGTCGCGGGGGGAAGAACGCGCGTCCGGCGCAGATGGGCGCACGCGGCCGTCGCGGCCCGGCGCGTTTCGGCCTCGCGCCGCCGCGTGTCCGTCGCCCGGTTGCCCTGCTACGGCCTTTGCTGTCTGATCAGGCGCGCACCAACAGGCGCAGGAGAAACAGGCATGAAGAGCATCGTCCGCTGGCTGACCGCGATCGCCGCCACCTTCCTGCTGGCGGCCGCCGCCAACGCCGCCGATCCCTTCCTCGGCACCTGGCGGCTCGACCTGGCGAAATCGACCATCGCCAACAATCCCGGCGTGAAGAGCAAGGAATTCGTCCTCTCGCCCACCGCCGAGGGTGTGATGATCACCGAGACGCTCGAACTGATGGCCGGCGGCGAGAAGCAGGTCACCCATCTTCCCTATGCCTATGGCAAGCCCGTGCCCCAGGCCGGCCCCGGCTTCGATGCCCTGCTGGTCGAAAAGACCGACGACCGCACCGCATTGTGGACCGTCACGCTGAAGGGCAAGGTCCTGTCGCAGCTTCAGGTCACCGTCTCGCCCGACGGCAAGGAGATGGCCTTCCGCTATGTGCTGCGCAGCTCGGACCCGACCGGCGAAACCCTGAAGGACCGCATGGTCTATGTCAGGCAATGATCGCCTGACATAGCGGGGCATCGGCGTTCGGGCGCGGGGGTCCGCGCAGCTGGTTGACGTCGCGCCAGGTAAACTATCCCCCTGTTGACGAGTCGCGACGTCCACCGCACGGTTATCGCATGTGACCGGTGCCGCCATTGATCCAGAGCAAGCGCCTTCACCTCCCCGCGCTCCCCGCGCGCGCGGCCGCCATCGTGATTCAACTCAACGCCAGCCCGCATTATTCCCGCCGCATGAAAAACGACGGCCGCCCCACCCTCTACACCGCCGATCACGCCCTCCGTGCCCGCATGGCGTGGGAGATCGGCGCCACCGACGCGCAGGTCGCCTTTCTGGTCGGCGTCAGCGAATCGACGCTGGCCCGCTGGTGCGCGCGTCACCCCGCCATGGCCGAGGCCAGGACGGCCGGCCGCGACGATGCCGACACGCGCGTCACCTTCTCGCTCTACCGCCGCGCCGTCGGCTATGATTATACCGAAACCCGCATCCTCCTGCCGTTCGGCGCGAAGGAGCCGCTGGTCATCCCGGTCACGCGCCACAAACATGGCGAAAGCGCCGCCGCCTTCCGCTGGCTCGCCATCCGCAAGCCTGCGCAGTGGAGCGGCCGCGCCGAGACCCAAAACGACAATCACGACCTCGCCGAACGCCTGGCAGAGGCACTCGCCAACGTCGCCCGCGCCGCCGGCGAACATGACTGATCCCGCGCCGGGGCCCGCTGCCCCTTCTTGTGTTCCTGCGCAGGCAGGAACCCAGGGCCACAAACGTAGCGCCCGCAACCCTGGGCTCCTGCTTCCGCAGGAGAACAGCGTGACGCAGCCGATCCCGCGGACCGAAACCCCCTCCGCCGACGTGATGAAGTCCATCGCCGGCTTCCGCCACGATCCGCTCAATTACGCCCGCTTCACCTGGCCCTGGGGCAGGGGCCAGCTCGCCCCCGCCCCCGGCCCGCGCGCCTGGCAGGCCGATGTCCTCGCCCGCATCGGTGCGCACCTCACCAACCCCGCCACCCGCCACACGCCCTTGCGCCTCGCCCGCGCCTCGGGCCACGGCATCGGCAAGTCGGCGCTCATCGCCATGCTGGTCAAATGGGGGCTGGATACCTGCCCCGACACCCGCATCCTCGTCACCGCCAATACCGAGAACCAGCTGATCACCCGCACCGCGCCGGAAATCGCCAAATGGTCGCGGTCCGCCATCACCGCCGACTGGTTCCGCCCGCTCTCCGGCGCGCTCGTCTCCACCGCCACCGGGCATGATCGCGCCTGGCGCTGCGACCTCGTCACCTGGAGCCTCGCCAACACCGATGCCTTTGCCGGCCTGCACAACCAGGGCAAGCGCCTCATCCTGATCTTCGACGAGGCCAGCGGCATCCCGGCGAAAATCTGGGAGGTCGCGCTCGGCGCGCTCACCGACGCCGGGACGGAGATCATCTTCCTCGCCTTCGGCAACCCGACCCAGAACAGCGGCCCGTTCCGCGAGGCGTTCGGCGCCGCGCGCCATCTGTGGGACACCGCGCAGATCGACAGCCGCACGGTCGAGGGCACCAACCGCAAATATCTCGACGAGATCGTCGCCACCTATGGCGAAGACAGCGACATCGCCCGCGTCCGCGTCCGCGGCCAGTTCCCCAGCGCCTCGTCGATGCAGTTCATCCCCGCCGATCACGTCTCCGCCGCGCGCGTGCGGGAGGTCCACGGTATGGTCGCCGACCCGGTCGTCTTCGGCCTGGATTGCGCGCGTTACGGCGGGGATCGATCGGTGCTCGCCATCCGTAGCGGCCGCGACGCGCGCAGCCGCCTATGGAAACGCTGGGCCGATCAGGACGCGATGACGCTGGCGGGAGACGTCGCGCTGCAGGCCCAGCTCCACCGCCCCGACGCGATCTTCGTCGACGCCGGCAATATCGGCGCCGCGGTGGTCGATCGCCTGCGCCAGCTCGGCGTGCCGAACGTCCATGAAGTGTGGTTCGGCGGCAAGGGCGGGGAGGCGGTGTGGGCCGGCGACCTCAACGTGCGCACCGCGAACAAGCGCGCCCAGATGTGGGCCAACATGCGCGCCTGGCTCCCCGGCGGCGCCATCCCCGATTGCGACGCGCTGGCGGCCGATCTGACCGGCACCGAATATGGCTATGCCGCCGACCAGGTCTCGATCTTGCTGGAAAAGAAGGAACACATGAAGGCGCGCGGCCTGGCCAGCCCGGACGAGGCCGACGCGCTGGCGCTGACCTTCGCGGAAAGCGTCGCGCCACGGTGGCCGGAGCCGGCGGTGCACTGGACGCGGCAGGCGGCGCGGCGGGATGTGGAGGAGGAGTGGGAGGATCTTTATCGGGAGTTGCGGGAGGATGCTGATTGAACGATTTGAATACCGAGGTCTGGAATTTGGCCGGTTCCGGTCTGACGGGTTGGACGGCAAGGGCGGGAGAGCAGTTCTTCGCTCAAAAAGGTCGCCCTACTAGACCAGACGCCGAACGGCCTCTGCCGCTTGATCTAGCACGAGAACTGCGCGATCAACTTGTGTAGCGGCGGACCATCGAGGCGCGCCCAGCAAGGGGGCTCCGTGACCAACAATAGGAATTTGGCGTTAGGAGGGGCCGCGCTTCTGATCGTGGGTCTTTTCTGTCCCATCGTGACCCTGCCGTTCCTCGGCAACATCAATCTCTTCAACGACGGCACTAACCTGATCGGGTTGGCGCTGTTCGCCCTAGCGGTGGTCGGCGGCGCAATGGCGCTCAACAACCGCCAGCGCGACGCTTTTTGGCCCGGTTTGGGTGCTGCCGCGATCCTTGGCTACCACTTTGCCATGCTCCAGTTTCGGCTCTCGCAGATGCGAAGCAGCATGGCTGACCTTGAAGGAAATCCGTTCGCCGGCGTCGCCAAAGCCGCTGTTGGTACCATCCAGTTGCAGTGGGGCTGGCTCGTCCTCGCCATCGGTGTCGGGCTGTTGATCTACGCCAGTGTGAAGACGCGGCGTGAAATTGAACAACCCTTGTTCAGTGCCGATGATACTCCCGCCAAAACGGTGGCTGGCGTTGCCATGCTACTCGCTGTGGGTGTTATCGGATGGACCCTCTTCGGTGGTGCGGCCAAGGGAACGCCTGGTGGAGCCGCCTCGATGCCGGCTGCTGTGCCCGCAGTCAGGGGCAGTCTGAATCTGCCCAGCACCGAAACGACTGGGCCCTCAGCGGAGGAAGCCACCTACATTCGGGGGAATTTGCAGCTGTATGACCTCGAAACCAAGTATTATGATAGCTTGTTGGACGGCCGCGTTCCTGGCGTCAATTTCAAAATCAAAAACAACGGTAATCGAACGCTGAATCGCGTCAAAGTCAGGGTCGTTTTCCAAGATGCCATGGGTAAGCCTATCGCAGAGGAGGAATACAACCCCGTCATTGTCGTGGAAAATGGCTACTCAAGTGAAAACAATACGCCATTGCGACCAAATTATATTTGGCAGAACGAGAGAGATCATTTCTACAATGCGAAAAGCGTACCTTCTGAATGGGCGGAGGGCAAGGCTACGGCCACGATTACCGGCATTGAATTCGCGCCGAACAGATAAGGAATAACAGTGACAGGGATGATGATGGACTGCACTCCGCAAATGGGACGGAGAAAGGGTGACAGTTCTCCTGTAAGGAGGACGTTATTGGCGAACGAAATCGATCAGCGGCGCTTCGGGTCCCGGTGACAGCACACCTAATTGCTGTCCGCTTAGGAGGCGCGAGATAAGTGAGCCGCTACCGGATTCCTAGGAAATATGTTTTAACAGTTTAGTTTGACAGTCCATCAGGAGTCCTGATCATTAAGTCACTAGTTCCTTCAATGCCTGCTAACTCGAAGCCCGAGATACTGTGTAGTTCACCGCCAGAAAATGAGAATCCTGGGCACACGATCCGATAGCCAAGATAATAATCTCCTCTCGCTGGCACGCGAATTGAGGTACGTAGTAGCGACCAAGTTTGCCCTCGGAAAATTGGCATCTGTGCCGGAATGTTGTGTTTAGAGCGATAGCGCACGATCTTGATCCGGCCATCCGGAAAATCTGCCCGTTGAATAAAGGCGTCGTGCATCACCTCCATTCCCGCAGCGACTGTATCCTCAGCTATCAATCTCTCGTCGATATATAAATCCATAACGGCATACATCATGGGTTCGTCAGTCAGATTGGCGAGATTCGCGAACAGGATGCCGCGAGCGTCGTTACCACCCCATGCGTCGTCCCGCTCCCAACCATACCAGATTACGGGATGGCTAACGGCGCCTCTGCGCATCGCATCGCGCACCTCATAGTCGTACATGGCCACGGACGAAAAGTTGAAACGTTTGTAGTACTTTCGATCAATCAGGTTTTGGTGGGGCGCCAGTGAAGTCGCTTGGGGTATTTCGAAGACCCAAACGGTACCGCCAGATTCCAGAACAATTGGAGCGATCAGCAACCCGTCGATGCGAGGTTGAATATTGGATTGCAGCGTTTGCTCGATCCACTCTCGATTGATGGCTTGAGGATCAGTGCCGCCATCCAGTCTGACTGGCAAGTGATCGGCTTCTTCGATACCGTAGATTAATAAACCACCTGCTGCGTTAGCAAAAGCGCTTATATCCTTAATCAGCTCTCTTCGATGATGGTTGTCCTTCGAGAGGGCTGCAGAGGCCTTATATTCTAGGGTTAGGCTCTCCTGAACGCCATTCGCGATCAGTTCGCGAAGATCTGCCTCAGTTAGCTCGGTCACTTTTTTCATCTCATTAGCGAACCGTCTGAGCGCCGCCAAGTCAAGACCTTATTCCGGTGACACGCGTGTAGTGCACCCCGCAAATGAGACAGAGAAAAGGGTGACTGTTCTCCTGTAAGGAGGACGATATGGCGAACGGAGTCGATCAGCGAGACAGGGGTGTCAGTTTACCAAATGCACCAAACTCCGCACCGCTTAAAACCGCCGCCAATCCGTTCCCGCCTCGATCTTCGCACGCCAGCGAAGCTCTTCCAATTTTCCTGGAACTTGCCACAATTCGAGCAGGGTAGGGCAACCGGAAAGGCGCTGCGATGGTCATGTTGTTTCTGCTGGCGATGGCCGCGGCTGATGCGGAGGCGCCGTTGCGCCTGACCTGCCACGGCTCGACCGGAAACAATCTCCAGGTGGACGTCGTGATCGACGGGCCGAACAGTCGCATCCGCGTGCCGGATGAGCTTGTGCCCTATGTGCACGGCGGCGATCATGGCTGGTTCAAGTTCAAGAACATCAAAATCGAGCCGACGAGGATCACCGGCTCCGCCGCCCTGGCGCTCGGGTCGAATCCGAAGGTCTATATCGATCGGCAGACCGGTTCGATGACGATCTCCGGCTGGTCGGGCGATTGGGCCGGCACGTGCGAGCGCGCGCCTGAGCCGAGCCAGGCAACGAAGTTCTGACGACACATCTGAACTGGAAATTACGCTGACAGACACCATTACCCCTTTTTAGACAGCTGCGCTCGCCGCCGCCGCCCATCCCATTGCGGCAACCTCCCTCCGCCGATATCGTCCCTATCATGGGGATGGGAACTGCCGCGCTCGTCGCGCTCCGCCGCGCCGTTTGGCGCGGTAAATTCCGGTGATTAGCAGCTTCCGGCCTCCGGTAGGGTGCGAGTGAACGACCAGAATGGGCGCTGATCCGAATTGCTAAGCGCGATCTTCAATACAGACCTTCGAGCGGCGGACGCGACGCTGTCAACGTCGCGTAGAGCAAGTCGTCCGTCTCGAGCGGAAACAGGGCGGCATCGGCAAGGCGCGTCATCGGCTCGTTCGAGCCGAGCGTGATCCGCGCGACGATCATGTTGCCGTAGAAATTCTGATTGCGATTGGTTGCGCCCTTGATGAAGCCGGCCTTCTGCCGTTCGAGCCGTGGCGGCTGCTCGCGGCGCCATCCGTCGGTTCCCCAAAAGAGCTCGGCGCCGTGCTCGAAAAAGTCGCCGCGGCTCTCGGCGAAAACGTAGATCACCCGCCCTGCCTGGGGCGGCGCGCATCGCATTTTGCCGTCCACCATGCTCGCTTGGGTGAAATAGAGCGCGACGTCGAGGTCGTAGGTCAGGTCCAACAGCGACGTGTAATAGCCGTATTGCTGCATCGTGATCGCGAATTGCCGACGCTTCATCGACACGAAAAACCATTGCCGCAGATCATCGGCCTCGTCGGGCCAAGGGAGATGCGGCGGATCACCGACTTCGACCGGGCTCAGCTGAATTTTTACCATCAGTTCGACGAAGCGTTCGTCATTGGTATCGCTGAGAATATCGCTGAGCAACGGTAGGAAGCGGTCGTCACGCGCGAACCAATGCGCGTTCTGGCGCATCAGCCATATCATAAATGGCTTCTTCCAACCGTGGTTCGGCCCGGCCCAAGCGAACCCAAAGTTCATTTTCTCAGGATTGCTCTTGGCATAGCGTTCGAGCGAGGGTGTTAGAGACGGTAGCGACCGGCCATATAGCCGGCGCGACAGCGCCTTGTCGCGCACCCATGGATATTCGCGCCGCTGACCCCGGAGCCACAATCTTTTGACAGGTAGTTGGCCGCAAAGCAGGTCCGTGAGTTCGGCGATGTGCCGTTCGAGTTCGATGCGGCTATCAGCCTGCAGCTCGATTGGTGGCACGATCGGAAAATTGATCGACTCGTTTGCCAAGACTGCCGGAGCAAAGTGCGATTGAACCGCCCCGGGTTTGCCGGAGGCTCCAACTCCTGAGAAGGTGGAGCCTATATGAGCAAGACGACGAACAAGTTTGCGCCGGAGGTCCGCGATCGCGCGGTACGGATGGTTTTCGACCACGAG
>NZ_JAQGLG010000037.1 GCF_028292965.1 Sphingomonas bacterium
GCACCCGGCGATGTCGTCATCCTCGACAATCTGTCGAGCCACAAAAGCGAAGTGGCAAAGGCGATCCTCAGGGAACGGGGCGCATGGTTCGTCTTCCTGCCGCCCTACAGCCCCGACCTCAATCCTACTTTTACCTGATGGCGTGGATCTCGATCCTCGTCCTGCCGCTCGTGCTGCTGCTCAAAAGTACCCAAAGGCAAGGTCGAGGTGATCCACGCCGAATAGCCCGGCCCGCGGCGATATGTCGGACGTGTCTCACGGGACAGCCGACCTCGATACATCTGCGGCGCAATCCGCTGGCGCTGGTCGTGAGCGATCCGATCGACGACTTATCGGTTTTCTGGAGAAAGTCCGGTTCGACAGACCGGCAACCTCACTGTGGAGGACCCCATGGCGGAGAGGGTGGGATTCGAACCCACGGTACCTTGCGGCACAACGGTTTTCGAGACCGTCCCAATCGACCACTCTGGCACCTCTCCGCGAGGGGTTTTTGCAGCATCCCGCGTCAGGGCGACGGCGGGAGCGGATCGAATGAGCGCGGGCCTCTAACGTAAAGGTTTGGTGCAGACAAGCGCTGTCCACAGCATGTGGCATGGATGCGGGTTGTGCGACGCAAAACAGTCATTAAGTTATGATCATGCCCCGCAGCCACATTCCTTCCCTGCCGACCGATTCGCCCGTGCCGATGCCACCGGTATCGCATGCGCGCTTCACGATCGGCGACGTCGTGCGCCACCGCATGTTTGATTTTCGCGGGGTGATCTTCGACGTCGACCCGATCTTCGCCAACAGCGAGGAATGGTATGAGGCGATCCCCGAAGGGATCCGCCCGGCCAAGGACCAGCCTTTCTATCACCTGCTCGCCGAGAATATGGAGTCGAGCTACGTGGCCTATGTCAGCCAGCAGAATCTGGTGCCCGACGACAGCGATGAGCCGATCGACCATCCGGCGATCTCGGGGCTGTTCAATGATTTCACCGATGGACGGTATCAGTTGCGGCGCGAGCACCGGCACTGAGGCAAGCTTCGGCAACCCTGAGCGCTTCGAGTGCGGCAGTAACATGAAACATATGCCGGTGAAGAAGTCGGCGTGAGCGAGACAGCCGGCGCATGTATCGCCTTTGCCGTTGTTCTCGGCCTTTACCTCGGATTTGAGCTCGGAACCATTTATCTCGTCAAGCGAGTGTTCCGTTGGCTCGGCGACATATTCGATCGCAGAGACCGCGCGGCATTGGGGTTACCCGACCGACATAAAAAGAGTAGACGGGTTCGTAAGATACGAAATCGCTGAAAGAAAAAGGGGGCACATGGCCCCCTTCCCCTCTCGATGGCTCAGAACGAGGCAGTGAACCGGAAATAGAGGAAGCGCCCGTTGAAGCCGAACGGCGAGAAGCTGCTGTACGGCAGGTAGTAGTTGGCGATCGGATATTGCCCACCGATCGCGGCCGGGCGGGGTCCGGTTGGCAGGCGGGTGGGATAGACATCGAACAGATTGTCGGCACCGATCGCGATCGTGGCGTGGCTCTTGAATGTGTAGCGGATTTCCAGGTCGGTGATCCATTTCGGCTGCAGCGTGACATCGTCAGGGCCAAGCTGCGTCAGGCTGACGGGATCCGCGATCGGTACAGTGGCGCCGGGAGAGATGACCTTGCCGTAGCGCGTGGTGCGGGCGTTGATGCCGAAATCGCCGAAGGTGCCATCGGCGCTGAGCACCAGCTTGTCCTTGGGCTGGCCATCGGTGAAGCGGATGCCCTCGACCCGGCCGAACAGCACGATGCCGGGAATGGTGGCGAGTGGCCCCAACGTATTGAGGCGCTTGTCGATCTTGTTGCGATTGACGTTGAGCGCGGCGGTCAGCGTCCATTTGCCGAGACCGCCGGCGTTGAAGCGGTAGCTGCCGACGACATCGACACCCTCGGTGGTGGTGTCGAGACCGTTGATGAAGAAGCGCGCCGCGCCGACCGACTGGAAACCGTTGGCATCAAGCACCGCCTTGACCGCGGCATTGACCGCCGCGGTACCGCTGCCCGCCGCACCGAGATTTTCCGACAGCACGATCCGGTCGGTGATCTTGATATGGTAATAATCGGCGGTGAGGCTGAAGCCGCGGAACGGGTTGGCGGTGGCACCGGCCGAGATGTTGAGCGACTTCTCCGGCTTGAGCGGCTTGGAGCCGAGCGCGAGCGCGACGGCGCTCGACACCGGCAGGGTCGAGATATCGACCGGCAGGCCGTTGATGAAGTTGGTCGAAGTGGTCTGGAAGAACTGCTGGTGCAGCGACGGCGCACGGAAGCCGTTCGAGATCGAGCCGCGGATCGCGTAGCCCGGCGCAATTTCATAACGCGCGGCGAACTTGCCGTTCCAGGTGCTGCCGAAATCCGAGAAATGCTCGTAGCGGCCAGCCAGGGTCACCGTGAAATTGGTGAACGGATCGGTGTCGAGCTCGCCATAAGCGGCCCAGCTGTGCCGGCTGGCGTCGGTGCGCGCTGAAGTCGGGATGCCCGGGAAGCCCTGCGCACCCAACCCCGCCGCGCGGCCCGGGAAGCTGCAAATGCCGGTTGCGACTGTGTAGACGCCGCGCAGCGTGGTGCAATTCGCCGCCGTGGTGGTCTGCGACGGCACGAAATAGGGACCGGCAGCGAAGGACGCGGTCTCACCCGGGCGGATCTTGAAATTCTCGTGACGATATTCGGCGCCGAACGCGATGGTCAGGGGCTTGGCGAAGCCGGCTTCGATTTCACGTGAGACGTCGAGATTGCCGGTCAACTGGCCGAAGGCGAGGCCACCCGAATCGAACGACGTCGGGCTGGCCGGGCCGTAGGACGTATTGAGGCTTTCCTCGGTGCGATAATCAAACTTGTTGTGGCCGTAAACGAGGGAAAGATCGGTATTCCACCCCGCGGTCTGCCCCTTGATGCCGACCGCGATCGAATAGTCGGTCAGTTTGGTGCCGATGAACGGCAGGAACCCGTCGGCCCGCAGTGGCGCGAAATTGGTAGCATTCGGCGTGTCACCCGGCGCGAGCACCGAGAAATCGCGGTTGTTGGCCGAGGACGATTGGCGCCAGTTCGCCGCCGACAAGCCGTCGCGCCGCGAATAGGAGCCGAAAGCGTAGAGTTCGTAATCGCCGATCGGCATGCCCGAATTGACGAAGACGTTCCAATCCTCGGTGTGCGGATCGCCGAACTGGAAATTCTGGCGATTGAAAGTGATTTCGCGCGGGTCGAAGGCGGCGGTCGGGCGGTTGTAGTTGGGGCGCAGATCAGCGCCGGCGCGGTTGGTGTTGTCGCGGTCGCGATATTCGCCGGTGATGTTGATGAAGCCCGGGCCGATCGGCACGCCGACATTCATTGCCAATGTCCACAGATCGCCGTCGCGCGCCTTCCTCTCACCGCTGGTGCTGGCTGCGAGGATGCGTGACGGAGACGCTCCGGCGGCGTCGGCCGGATCGAGAGCCGGCTGGCCGCCGGTCAGTATGAGGCCGGTGACATTGGCGACACCTTCCTCGGTGGTGACGTATTTGCCGTAGCTGACCTGGGCCTTGCCGCCGTGATTGGCTTTCTTGAGCTGGATGTTGATCACGCCGGCGATCGCGTCCGAGCCATATTGCGACGAGGCGCCGTCACGCAGCACTTCGATACGGTCGATGGCGAGTGCGGGAATGGTGTTGAGATCGACCGCCGCCGAGCCACGCCCGACCGAGCCGTTGATGTTGATCAGCGCGCTGACATGGCGGCGCTTGCCGTTGACCAGCACCAGCGTCTGGTCCGGCGACAGGCCGCGCAGCGAGGCGGGGCGAATCACATCGGTGCCGTCGGTGATCGAGGGCTGGGGAAAGTTGAACGACGGCACCAGCTGGTTGAGGATCTTGTTGGTCTCACCCAGGCCGGAAGCGGACAGTGCTTCGGACGAGATGACGTCGATCGGCACCGGGCTGTCGGCGACCGTGCGATTAACAGCGCGTGTGCCGGTGACGATCACGGTATTGGCCTCGTCCGGCTCCGGCGCGGCGGCGGGAGCAGGTGCCGGCGCCGTCTGGGCCGCCGCGGGCAGGGCCAGCGCGACGGTGGAAACAGTGGCAAAAAGCGCGATCATGCTGATGCGAGACATATGCGATCCCCTTTGACGCCATGGACATCCCCTGCCCGGCGTTCGATCGATCCTATGCCTTCATCAAAGTGTCACAATAGCGTTATGGACGAAACGGCCATATAATTGCCAGCTGTTGCCGCAGCGCAACAACGACCTGACTGCATCACAGCTGCGCCTTTGCGGTTGACAGAATCGGTCGCCGCCCTTAGCGACGCCCCTTCTCCCGCCGGGCCTGCCCGGGCGGGCATATGCATTTGGAAAGTGATGAGGGCCATGTTCGCAATCGTGCGCACGGGCGGCAAGCAATATCGCGTTGCCGCTGGAGACAAGATCGTCATCGACAAGATCGAGGGCGAAGCCGGGGCGTCGATCACGCTCGGCGACGTGCTGCTTGCGGGCGAGGGTTCGGAACTGAAGTCGGTCGAGGGCCTCACGGTCGCCGCCGAGATCATCGCGCAGGCGAAGGGTGACAAGGTCATCATCTTCAAGAAGCGCCGTCGTCACAATTATCGTCGTCGTAACGGGCATCGCCAGCTGCACACGATCCTGAAGATCACCGCGATCGGTGCTCAGGAGAAGAAGGCAAAGGCGAGCAAGCCCAAGGCCACCGAGGGCGACGCCCCCGCGGCCGCCGAAGCGTAAGTTTCAGAGCAGCGCGAGCGCGCTGCTCCAGATATTTGTTGTCGCATCGTTTTTGCTGAAAACCGGTATCCACTTTCAGCACGATGCTCTGGGAAGAGTCGAGATGGCACATAAGAAAGCAGGCGGTTCGTCGCGTAACGGTCGTGATTCGGCCGGTCGTCGCCTTGGGGTGAAGAAGTTCGGCGGCGAAGCCGTGCTCGCGGGCAATATTCTCGTGCGTCAGCGCGGGACCAAGTTCTACCCGGGCCGCAATGTCGGCATCGGCAAGGACCATACCCTGTTCGCGCTGATCGAAGGCCGCGTGGCGTTCCACGAGGGCAAGCTTGGCCGAAAGTTCTGCTCGGTAGACATGCCGGCCATCGCGGCCGAATAATCGGGTAACCGTTCGGGTTGCCCACCAGGGCGACCCGGGTTTCCAATAGGAAACCGTAAAAAGGGAGCGGGTCGCACCGGCTCCCTTTTTTCTTGCTCCCTCCCCACCCCATTGTCGCGAACACGTCATGTCGGCGTGCCAGCGGCACGGGAAAGCGTTGAGGAGAGTTGATATGTTCGCGCGTACCGCGAGATTGACGCTGCGGCCGGCCTGGCTGGAAGACGCCCCGCAACTGGCGGCGGCGATCGGCCATGAGAGCGTGACCCGCAATCTGTCCAAGGTGCCATGGCCGTACAGCCTGGCCGATGCCGAGGCGCACATCATGCGCCCGCGCCAGCCCAGCGACGTGTTCTGCCTCATCTTCGACCATGAAGGTGCTTATCCGCGCCTGATCGGTGGAATCGGCATGGGCAGGATCGAGGGCCGGCATGAGTTCGGCTATTGGCTGACGCCGTCGGCCTGGGGTCGTGGTTATGCCACCGAGGCTGGTCGCGCGATGGTATCCGCCGCGCGGCATACACTCGGGCTGAGGCGGCTCAAGGCGGGGCATTTCGTCGACAATCCGGCCTCGGGCCGGGTGCTGACCAAGCTCGGCTTCCGCCCGACCGGCACGGTCACGCCGCGCACCTCGCTGGCGCGCGGGGGTGAGACGCCGTGCGTCGATCTCGTGCTCGATCTCGACGACGGGGAATGCCGAATGGATCGGCTTGCCGCGTGATCATGAGAGAAGAAGATGAGTGGTTCGCGCAGAGGCGCGGAGGCGCAGAGAGATAGCGCGGGCGTTAAACACACCTCTCTGCGCCACCGCGCCTCTGCGCGAACAAAATCAATTTTGGCGAACTGTCGCGCGTTGGTGCGCCGATGCTCCATAGTTGCTTTCACGGCGGAAACCGCCGAACAGGGCCGCCATCACCCCCATATAAGAATTGTCGCAACCGCCTCATGCTTTCCCCTCGCAAACGCCTGTCCCCTGAAGAATCGCGCGATGCCGCGATCGAGGCAGCGCGCGACCTGCTGATCGAGGAAGGGCCGCAGGCGGTGACGCTGAAGGCAGTGGCGACGCGGATCGGGCGGACGCATGCCAATCTGCTGCATCATTTCGGCTCGGCCGGGGACTTGCAGCGCGCGCTGATCAAGCATCTCGCCGACAGCATCACCGCGCGCATCCTCGAGGCGGCGAAGCGCGCGCGCGCCAACGACCAGGACCCGCGCGAGGTGGTCGACATGACCTTCGACGCGTTTGCCAAGGGCGCCGGCGCGATGGCGAGCTGGATGATCCTGACCGGCAACCAAAACGCGCTCGACCCGATCCTCGATGCGATCCACCGGCTCGTCGACGAACTGGCGCAGGACCATGACCGCGACACCGCGATGAGCCTGCAGGAGGAAACGCTGCAACTGGTGCTGATGGCACTGGGCGATGCGTTGCTCGGCGGGCCGATGGCCAAGGCGCTGGGCTTGCCGCGCGAGGCCGCACGCACGCTGGCGACCAATGCGTTGCTGGCCAACAACCGCTCGGCACAGCCGGCGGCGGAGCGCTGAGATGCATTTCCTCGACCAAGCCAAGATCTTCGTCCGCTCCGGCGCCGGCGGCCCCGGCGCAGTCAGCTTCCGGCGTGAGAAGTTCATCGAATATGGCGGCCCCAATGGCGGCAATGGCGGCAAGGGCGGCGACATCATCTTCGAGGCGGTGGCGGGCCTCAACACGCTGATCGACTTCCGCTACACCCAGCATTTCCGGGCGCCGCGCGGCCATGGCGGCGCGGGCTCGAACATGACCGGCGCGGGCGGCGAGGATCTCGTCATCAAGGTGCCGATCGGTACGCAAATTCTGTCCGAGGACAAGGAAGAGGTGCTGGCCGACTTCACCGAAGTGGGGCAGCGCGAGGTATTCCTGCGCGGCGGCGATGGCGGGCGCGGCAATGCCAGCTACAAGACCTCGACCAACCGCACACCACGCCAGCACGGCACCGGCTGGCCTTATCAGGAAGCGTGGGTGTGGTTGCGGCTGAAGCTGCTCGCCGATGCCGGGCTGGTCGGGCTGCCCAATGCCGGCAAGTCGACCTTCATCAACGCTGTGACCAACGCCCAGGCCAAGGTCGGCGCCTATGCCTTCACCACGACAAGGCCGCAGCTCGGCGTGGTCAGTCACAAGCATCGCGAGTTCGTCGTCGCCGACATCCCGGGCCTGATCGAGGGTGCCGCCGAGGGCGCCGGGATCGGCGACCGCTTTCTCGGCCATATCGAGCGCTGTCAGGTGCTGCTGCATCTGGTCGATGCCAATGACACCGATGTGGCGGAGAGCTATCGCATCGTGCGCAACGAACTCGAAGCATATGGCGCGGGGCTGACCGACAAGCCGGTCGTGGTCGGGCTCAACAAGATCGACATGCTCGACGACGAATTGATCGAGGCACTGTCAGCGGAGTTGGCCGAGGCGAGCGGCGCGGATGTCATTCCGCTGTCGGCCGCCGCCGGCACCGGGGTCGATTGGGTGCTCGACCGGCTGATCGAAGCGATCGGACCCGCCAAGGGCGCGCCGGTGAGCGACGCCGATGGCGAAGAGCCGATCGAGTGGTCGCCGGTCTGACCGATATGTTCGACACCGCCGCCTGCCCGCGCCTGATCGTCAAGGTCGGCTCGTCGCTGCTGGTCGGGCCGGACGGTGCGGTGCGACGCGAATGGCTCACCAGCCTGGTCGCGGATATCGCCGCGCGGCATCGCGCCGGACAGGAGATCGCGATCGTCTCGTCGGGCGCCATCGCACTCGGCGCACGGCGGCTGAAGCTGCCCAAGGGCGGGCGGGCCAGTCTGGAGGACGCGCAGGCCGCGGCCGCCACAGGGCAGATCGCACTCAGCGGGACATGGGCAGAATTACTCGGCGGCGAAGGGTTGACCGCCGCGCAGATGCTGGTGACGCTCGACGATCTCGAGGACCGGCGGCGTTATCTCAACGCCTCGGCGACGCTGGCGCGGCTGCTTGCCTTGCGGGTGGTGCCGGTGATCAACGAGAATGACAGCGTTGCGACCGAGGAGATCCGCTTCGGCGACAATGACCGCCTCGCAGCGCGGGTCGCACAGGCGGCCGGGGCACAAGGCGTGATCCTGTTGTCAGATGTCGATGGCCTCTACGACGCCAATCCCAACAGCAATCCAGATGCGAAGTTGATCGAGCATGTGGCGCAGATCGATGCCGGCATCGAGGCGATGGCCGATGGCGGCTCCGCCTCGGGCATGGGATCGGGTGGGATGATCTCGAAGATTTCTGCTGCGAAGATCGCCACGACGGCGGGCGTGTCGTTGGCGATCGTGTCGGGCAAGCACCAGCATCCGCTGGCACGCTTTACTGAAACGGGGCGCGGCACGGTATTCGCCGCGACCGGCCCAGCGCGGGCGCGCAAGGTGTGGCTCGCGGGGCGGCTGAGCGCGCGCGGATCGATTAGCGTCGATGACGGCGCGGTGCGCGCATTGGCATCGGGCAAGAGTTTGCTTGCCGCCGGGGCGACGCGGGTCGACGGCGATTTCCGGCGCGGCGATCTGATCGCTATCCGCGGTCCCGACGGTCAAGCGATCGCACGCGGCCTGGCCGAATATGATGCCGCCGACGCCGCGCGCATCGCCGGGCGGCGCAGCGACGAGCATGCCGCGATCCTCGGCTATGCCCCGCGCGGCACGCTGGTTCACCGCAGCCATATGGCGATGCTGTGAGCGTCATTGCGATGACCGGCGGCACCGGCTTTGTCGGGTCGCGGTTGATCGAGCAGGCGCTCGCCGCGGGGCACCAGGTGCGTGCGTTGACCCGCCGGGCGCAGCAGCCGCGTGAAGGTCTGCAATGGATCGACGGCGCGCTCGATGACCCTCGATCACTGGCCCGCCTCGTCGAAGGTGCCGATGCGATCGTGCATGTTGCCGGCGTGGTCAACGCGCCCGACCGCGCAGGCTTTGCCGCCGGGAATATCGCTGGCACCGAGGCAATGCTCGCCGCCGCAAGCGACTCCGGCATCAGGCGCTTCGTTCATGTCTCCTCCCTTGCCGCGCGCGAGCCGGCGCTGTCGGACTATGGCTGGTCCAAGGCCGAGGCGGAGGCACGGGTGGTGGCGTCCGACCGCGACTGGACGGTGGTGCGCCCGCCCGCCGTCTATGGCCCGGCGGACATGGAAATGCGCGAGATGTTTCGGCTCGCCACATTCGGGCTGGCCTTATTGCCCAGCCCGGGCCGGCTGTCGGTCATTCATGTCGATGACCTCGCGGCACTGCTGCTGGTGCTCGCGCAAAGCGATGCCGGGCGCCTGATCCTCGAAGCCGATGATGGCGTCGCGGGCGGATGGACGCACAAGGAATTCGGTCGCGCGCTCGGCGCCGCGGTCGGCAAGCGGGTATTGCCGATCCCCCTGCCCCATGGCCTGATGATGCTGGCCGCCCGCGGCGACCGGCTGGTGCGCGGCAAGAAAGCCAAGCTGACGCCCGACCGGGTCGATTATTTCTGCCACCCCGACTGGACGGTCGACCCCGACAAGCGCCCGCCCTCGCAATTGTGGCAGCCGAAGATCGCCACACCCGACGGATTGGCGGCAACCGCAGCCTGGTACCGGGCCAACGGCCTGCTCTGACGTCAGGTGTGGTGCGGCCAGCCGGTGACCGCCTGAAGCAGAAACGCCACCAGGGTCAGGATAATGCCGACGAGGAATGCCTGGTAAGCTCTCGTCAGATAATAATATTTCTTCTTCTGCAGGACCAGGCCGTTCTGATACAGATCGCGCGCCATGATGCGGTAGGTGGTTTCCTCGTCGCGCATCGTGTCGATCATCTTGTCGACGAACTCGGCCTCGGAAATGGTGCTGAACACACCGAAGAAGAGGTAATTGGGGTTGCGGCCCTTGGGCGTCTTG
The DNA here is from genome assembly GCF_028292965.1 of Sphingomonas bacterium. GTDB lineage: Bacteria > Pseudomonadota > Alphaproteobacteria > Sphingomonadales > Sphingomonadaceae > Sphingomonas. Next base: position 9,997 of record NZ_JAQGLG010000037.1, read on the forward strand.
ATCTTGGGCATCACCGCCATCACCGACAGCACCGTCGCGGCGAAGGAGAATACGCCGAGCACGATCAGCGAAGGCGAGGCGAGCAGCGTCGCCGAGCCCATCTGGCCGATGGTCAGCGTGAAAACGACGAAGGTCGCACCCATCAGGATGCTCGCCTTGGTGTCCGCCATCGCCGACAGCTGGACATGCGCGGCGAGCGCCGCGACCAGCATGTTGTGGACTTCCTTGGGAAACTCATAGTCAGGATGATCGTGCGGCAACGCCTTCGACATAATACCCCCCATTTCCCCGCCGCGATGTTGCCCTGTACGGCCGCGCTTGCCAAGCCGGCGCCGCCTTCCCGCCGCAATCGGTTGGCAATCGCACTCCCGACCGAATAAGGATCATGCATGACCGACCGTGACCAGACTTTCGCGACGATTGCCGCGCAGATCGAACCCTTCAACAAGAAGGGCGTGACGCTGGGCGATGCCACCACCTTTCAGGGCGATCTCGAATGGGACAGCCTGACGGTGATGGATTTCGTCGCCGCGATCGAGGACGAGTTCGACATCATCATCACGATGAACATGCAGGCCGAGATCGAGAATGTCGGCCAGCTGGTCGACGCGGTGCAGAAGCTGAAAGGCTGAACCGATGACCGATGCCGGCCTGACCGCAGAGGCACTTCCCGAGACCGCCGCGACGATCGCGCCCGAACGCGACCTGATGTCGAAGTTCGACGGCCTGATCGCCGAGCGCCAGGCGCTGCTCGATTCGGGCGTGACCGATCCGTTCGCGATCGTGATGGACAAGGTGAAGTCGCCGACAGAGGCGGTGATCAAGGGCAAGGACACGATCCTGCTCGGCACCTATAATTATATGGGCATGACGTTCGACCCCGACGTCATCCAGGCCGGCAAGGACGCGCTCGACCAGTTCGGCTCGGGCACCAACGGCAGCCGCATGCTCAACGGCACCTTCCGCGACCATATGGAGGTCGAGCAGGCGCTGCGCGACTTCTACGGCGTCAGCGGCGCGATCGTCTTTTCGACCGGCTACATGGCCAATCTCGGCATGATCTCGACGCTCGCCGGCAAGGGCGAATATGTCATCCTCGACGCCGACAGCCATGCCTCGATCTATGACGGCTGCGCGCAGGGCAATGCCGAGATCGTCCGTTTCCGCCACAACAGCGTCGAGGATCTCGACAAGCGGCTCGGCCGCCTGCCCAAGGAGCCGGGCAAGCTGGTCGTGCTCGAGGGCGTCTATTCGATGCTCGGCGACATCGCTCCGCTCAAGGAAATGGTCGCCGTCGCCAAGAAGCACAATGCGATGGTGCTGAGCGACGAAGCCCATTCGATGGGCTTTTTCGGCCCCAATGGCCGCGGCGTTTACGAGGAGCAGGGTTGCGAGGGCGATGTCGACTTCATCGTCGGCACCTTCTCCAAGTCGGTGGGCACGGTCGGCGGCTTTTGCGTCTCCAACCATCCCAAATTCGAGGCGATCCGCCTGGCCTGCCGGCCCTATATCTTCACCGCCTCCCTGCCGCCGTCGGTGGTCGCGACCGCCGCGATGTCGATCCGCAAGCTGATGCACGCGCACAACAAGCGCCAGCATCTGTGGGAGAATGCCCGCACACTGCATGGCGGTCTGCGCGCGATGGGGTTCAAGCTTGGCACCGAGACGCCGGATAGCGCGATTATTGCAGTAATGCTCGACGACCAAACCCAGGCGGTGGCGATGTGGCAAGCGCTGCTCGAGGCCGGGCTGTACGTCAACATGGCGCGCCCGCCCGCAACGCCGGCCGGCACCTATTTGCTGCGCTGTTCGCTCTGCGCCGAGCACACGGTCGAGCAGATCCAGGCTGTGCTGACGATGTTCCGTACCGCCGGCACCGCGTTGGGCGTGATCGCCTGACACGGCCGCGCCGGCTTCACACGAGTCGCGCTTGCGCGTAGAGTCGCAGGTCATGAGCGGGAACGAAGCCGACGCGGCGGCTCCGGGGGGGCTGCGAAAAAAATGGCGCACGATCATGCTGATCGTGACGGCAGCGCTGGGCGCGCTCGTGCTCGCCGCACTGGTCGTCACCGTGGGCAGCGCCAATCGCGAACGCGACCATGCATTGCAGCTGCAGCGCCACAGCTATGAGGTGATGATCCTCGCGCGGACGCTGTCGGGTACCATCGCGCAGTCCGAGGCGTCGCTCGGCCGCTATGTGATCAGCGCCGATGCCGGACTGGGCCAGCTTTATTTCGACCAGTGGAAACAGGCCGGCGATCAGATCGACCGACTCGACCAGATCACCAACGACAATCCTTCGCTCCAGCGGCCGATCGATGCCTTGCGTGTCGCCTTCAAGTCGCGCGGCGACGAGTTGGCGACGATCGCGCTGAGTACGCGCTACAAACAGAACCCGCAGGCGCTGGCACGCTATTATGCCGCGCGGCAGGCGCCGGCGCTGGCGCAGATCAATCGCCTGCTCGAGACGATCATAGCGCGCGAACGCGCCTTGCTCGAACGCCGCACCAACGACGCGATGGCCAAGGTCGCACGCTCGAGCAACGCGACGGTGGTGCTGATGGCATTTGGTGCGGTGATCGTGGTCGCCGCGATCGTTCTGGGCTGGTTGATCGTCCTCGCGCTGGCCGAACGCGCCAGCGCGCGTGCCGAGACCGAAATCGAACGCGAACGGTCCGCCGAACTGGAATATGCCGTGGCGCGGGCGACCGAGGAGCTGCGCGTTCAGGAGGCCCGGCTGCGCCAGGTCCAAAAGATGGAAGCGGTAGGCCAGTTGACTGGTGGTATCGCCCATGATTTCAATAATATGCTCGCGGTGGTTATTGGCGGGCTGGAGCTAGCCGAGCGGCAGCTCAAGGCCGGAGGCCCTGACGTCGCGCGCCATATCGACAGCGCGATGGAGGGCGCGAACCGTGCCGCGGCGCTTACCCGCCGGCTGCTCGCCTTTTCGCGCGAGGAAGGCTTACGTGCCGAGCCGGTCGAGCCTGCCAAGCTGGTCGCCGGCATGTCGGATCTGCTCGATCGCACGATCGGCGACACCATCACGGTCAAGGTCACGGACGATGGACGCGGCTGGGCGACACGTGCCGACAAACTGCAACTGGAGAATGTACTGCTCAACCTCGCGGTCAATGCCCGCGATGCGATGGCAGGGCGAGGCACGCTGTCGATCGCGACGGCGACACGGACACTGGACGAGGGCGCGATAGGCACTTGTCCGCCTGGCGACTATGTCACCATCGCGGTGACAGACACCGGTTGCGGCATGACGGCGGAGACGATCGAACGGGTGTTCGAGCCCTTCTTCACGACCAAACCGACCGGTCAGGGCACTGGCCTCGGCCTTAGCCAGGCCTTCGCCTTCGTCCGTCAGGCCGAAGGCGACATCGTCATCGACTCGACGCCGGACAGCGGCACGACGGTCACCCTTTTCCTGCCGCGCCACGCGGCCGGCCGCGACGGCGAGACCGTGACCACGCTGCCCGCGCAGCCCGCCGAACCGCGCGGTGCGCTGCACATACTGGTGGTCGAGGACGACCCGCGCGTGCTCGCCGCGACGACCGGGGCGCTCGAGGAACTCGGCCACCGCGTGATCGCCTGCGGCGACCCGCTCGCCGCCCCGGCGCTGCTCGATCAGCATGGCGAGGTCGACCTGATCGTCTCGGATGTGCTGATGCCGCAGCAGACCGGCCCGGAGATGATCGCCACGCTGGCCCAGCGTTTTCCCCATATCGCGGTGTTGTTCGTTACCGGATTTGCCGGCGAAGCGAACGAGGCTGCGTTCGGTGGCCATAACGTCTTGCGCAAGCCCTTCACCATCGCCGCGCTCGACCGCGCGCTCGGCGAGGCCATGGCAGCGGCGCGGCCTGGCCCCGACACGATCGCGGCGGAGTGATTTCGTAGCTGACGCCGCGCCTCCGCGCGGATATAGCCACCCGACCGGGGCATTCGCCCCTGCCCCGCTCAGCCGATAAAGGCCTGCCGCAAGCGATCATGAAATCCATCGACCGCTATATGGCCCGACTGATCGCAGTGCCGATGCTCGCGTGCCTCGTCATCACGGCGATGCTGCTGATCCTCGATCGTATTCGCCTGCTGCTTGAATTCGTCGCGAGCGAAGGCGGGCCGGTCAGCGTCGTGTGGCGCATGCTCGCCAATTTGCTGCCGGAATATCTCGGCCTCGGCATTCCGATCGGCTTGCTGCTCGGCATCCTGCTCGCCTTTCGCCGCCTCGCCACCAGCTCGGAACTCGACGTGCTGCGTGCGGTGGGGATGAGCTATCCGCGGCTGCTGCGCGTGCCCTACATGTTCGCGATCGGTCTGGCGCTGGTCAATCTCGCGATCGTCGGCTTCATCCAGCCCGATGCGCGCTACACCTATGAGAAATTGCGCTTCGAGCTGCGCACCGGCGCGCTCGGCGCCTCGATCAAGGTCGGCGAGTTCACCCATTTCCCCAATGGCGCGACGGTGCGGATCGAAGAAAGCCGCGACGAGGGCCGCAAGCTGTCGGGCATCTTCGTGCAATATGCCGGCAAGAAGGGTGACTGGTACGCCGTGACCGCGGAGCGTGGCCAGTTCCTCGCCACCGACAATCCGGATGAAATCATCTTCCGTCTGAGCAACGGCACGCTGATCAACAACGCGCCCGATTTCGTGACGCCGCGGGTGCTGACCTTCACCTCGCACGATCTGCCGATACCGCTGCCCAAATATGAAAGCTTCCGCACGCGCGGCGGTCTCAACCTGGAGCGCACGCTACCCGAGCTGGTGCGCATCGGCCATGACGCCCATGCCAGCGAGCAGGATCGCGACACCAGCCGCGCGGCGTTCCATTTCCGGCTCGCCGAAGTGCTGTCGATGTTCTTCCTGCCGTTGCTGGCCTTGGCGCTCGGCGTACCGCCGAAACGTTCGACCTCGGCGCTCGGCGTGTTCCTGTCGGTGGTGATGGTGGTCGCCTATCACAAGGTCAACGAATATGGGCAGGCGCTGGGCGGGCTCGGCAAGATCGACCCATTCTTCGCCCTGTGGGTGCCCTTCACCATCTTCGCGGGTATCTGCGTCTGGATGTTCTACGTCATCGCGGTCGTCCCCGGCGGCCAGCCAATCGGTGCGCTCGAACGCGTCTTCTCCAAGGCGACCAAGTTGATCGGACGGCTGCTGCCGAAACGTGGCAAGGCGGAACCGGCATGATCGCGCTGCAGCTTTTCCCGTCGCGCACCGTGACGATGTACATGATGAAGAGCTTCATCATCCGCACCTTCGCGATTCTCGCCACGCTTGTGCTGGTGTTGCAGATGATGGATCTGCTCAGCGAGTCGGGACACATTCTCGCCTATCACGGCAACGGCCAGGCCGAGGAGCTGCGCTATATCAGCCTGCGCACGCCGCAGATCATCGCCACCTTCGCGCCCTTCGCCGTGTTGCTCGGCACGATCCTCACGCTAAGCACGATGAACCAGAACAGCGAGATCATCGCGCTGAAAGCCGCCGGCCTCTCGGCGCATCAGGTGCTGGCACCGCTGATCGTGGCGAGCCTCGGCTTTGCCCTGCTGTCGTTCGCATTCAACGATCGCATCGTCAGCCGCGCGACGGCGACGCTGTCGGTGTGGAAGGCGGCGGGCTACGCGCCGATCCCAGCGGACCGCGGCGATCGATCCAATGTCTGGGTGCGCGACGGCGACGACCTGATCCAGGTCGGCCAGGTCAACGGGCGGGGCAATGCCGCGCGACTGGTCGATGTCACCCTGTACGATCGCCAGGACGGCCGGATGGCGAGCATCGTACGTGCGCCGCACGGAGTGCGCGACGGCGATGGCTGGCGGATCGGCCCGGCGACGCGCTTCGATGTGGCGAGTGGGCGCCTCACCAAGCTCGGCGCGATCGTCATCGGGCACGGCGTGCGGCCGGACCAGCTTACCCTGGCGAGCGTCGATGCCGACGCCCTGTCGTTCGGCGAGTTGCACAGCGTGATCGCCGACCTGTCCGATGCCGGGCGACCGACCAAGGCGCTCTCCGGCTCGATGTGGCACAAATTGTCGAGCCCGTTGTCGGCGGTATTGATGCCGCTGCTCGGCGCGATCTCCGCCTTTGGGCTGGCGCGGTCGGGCAAGCTGTTCGTCCGCGCAGTGATCGGCATGTTCCTGGGCTTCGCCTATTTCGTCGGCGACAATTTCGCGCTGGCGATGGGCAATCTCGGTGCTTACCCGCCCTTCCTCGCCGCCTGGGCGCCCTTCCTGCTGTTCCTGCTGATCGGCGAGGCGGTGTTGATCAGGACCGAGGAATAAGGCGCGCAGCCAGCGTTCAGCGCAGTATCGCTGCCGCTACGGCACCGATCACGACGATCGCCAATATGATGTGCCACCGTCGGCGACCTCCGGTCGCCAGCAGCAACGTGTCCCGACCTATGTTCGTCGGATCAATGCCCGTTTCATCCGATATAGCTTGCGTGAAGCGCGTCCAGTTGTCCGGCGCGGTGCGACGATCGGCCGGTAGTGCTGCCTCGAGCGCGGAATAGACGTTACCGACCGTGCGCCAACCGCTCGCTTCGCTATGATCCAGCGTCACGCCGAAACAGCGCTCGACGTCGCGAATCGCGGAAATTTCGTCTCCGTCGCCGATCAGCCCCAGACTCTCGAACATCCCGTCTTCGGCAAGGGGCGGCTCGAACATCTCGCCCGACCGTCAGGCCTGGCGCCCGCCCATCGTCGAGCGCGCGATCTTGCCCACCAGCGGCAACAAGCCGGCATGGTTGCCCTTGTGATAGGGCGAGTCCTTATCGAGCGCTGCGGCGAGGCGGCGATGCGCCTCGCCCAGGGCGTGATAGGGTACGCCGGGCACCAGATGGTGCAGTGCGTGGTAGCGCAGCCCCACCGGCGCCCACAGCGCCGGCAGTGTCGAGGGCGGCGGCACGTTGACGCTGTCGAGATATTGCGCGGTGACGGTCATCGCCTCGCCCTCATTCTCCCACAGATGCGCGACCAGGGTGCGCACCTGGTTGATCACCGTCACGCCTGAGCTGACAGCGAGAAAGATCAGGAAACCCTTGAGCGGTATCACGCCGGTCGCAACCAGCGCGAGCAGGCCGATCGCCCACAGGCTCGTCGCCACTTCCTGCATGATCCACTGTGCGCGCAACGCGCCTTCGGCCGGGCGACGGCTGAATTGTGGATTGATCTTCAACCCCGAACCGTGCGCCACCAGCCAGCGACGCAGTGGCGGCACGATCAGCGAGAGCGGCGCGAGCAGCGCGAAACGGATCAGCAAGGCGATCGGCGCCAGTGCCGCGACGACGACGAACAACGGCAGGGTCCACGGCTTCATCAGCGCCAGCGGCAGATATTCGGGGTCGTCGATCGTGCCGTAGCGCGTGCGCGCATGGTGGAGATTGTGCACGCCCTCGTACATGAAGGACGGCACCATCAGGGGCACACCGACCATCAGGTTCCAGCCGAGCCGGTAACCGGGCACCAGCGAATGCTTGAGATGGGTCAGTTCGTGGATGAAACTGCCGCCGCGGTAGAGCGCGAGCACCGCGACCACGCCTGCAATGATCGCAACGGCAAGTGGCACCGCGGAGGCGGCCACGGCGAGCGCGCCATAGCCGATCAGGACCGAAGCGACCGTGTCGCCCCAATAGATCAGCGGCTGCGGCGCGTGGAGATCGCGCGTCAATTCCGCGGCCGTGCGCAACATCGCACGATCATCGGCGATCGGTGTGCGCGGCGCGCGCGCGGTGACGCCCGGTCGAACCGAGGTCTTCCGTGCGTTGAGGGTAAGCGAACTGTCCATGGATGCGGCCATTGCCCTGAGATAGTGGCTATATGGTGGCGTTAACAGGTCGGCGATGGCCAGGACATGACGACGCGCTTGACAGCGCGACCCATGCGCGGGACTGCACGCGCACTCCAGCAAGGGTCGTCATCTTGGCCAACACCGCTCCGCTCACCATCCGCCCGATCGACAGCAAGGCCGATCGCAAGAAGTTCATCGAGCTTCCTTTCCGGCTCTACAGGGACGATCCCAATTGGGTCGCGCCGCTGAAGGGCGAAGCGCTCGGGCTGATCACGCCGGAGAAGAATGGCTGGTTCAGCCATGCCAAGGCGCAATTGTTCCTCGCCGAGCGCGGCGGCAAGGTGGTCGGGCGCATCTCGGCGCATATCGACACCCTGGCGCTGGAAATGCCGCCCGAGCAGGGCTTCGGCCCGGGCTGCGGCCAGTTCGGGCTGTTCGATGCCGAGGACCGCAACACCGCCCGCGCGCTGATCAACGCCGCCGAGGGCTGGCTGCGCGGCGAGGGCATGAACCGCGTGCTCGGCCCGATCAGCATGTCGATCTGGGAGGAGCCCGGCTTGCTGATCGAGGGTTACGACCATCCGCCGACGATCATGATGGGCCATGCCAAGGCCGAATATCGCGAGTGGATCGAAGAGGCTGGCTATCTGCCGGTCAAGCAGCTCAAGACCTATCGCCTCAATGTCGTGAAGGAATTCCCGCCGATCGTGCAGCGCATCGTCCAGTCGGGCGAGCGCAACCCACGCATCAGGATCCGCATGGTCGACAAGAACAAGTTCGACGAGGAAGCGGCGATCATCCTGGCGATTCTCAACGATGCATGGTCGGACAATTGGGGCTTCGTACCGCTGACGCCGCCGGAAATCGCCGATGTCGGCGTGAAGCTGAAGCCCATCGTTTACAACCAGCTGATTCGCATCGCCGAACTGGACGGTCGGCCGGTGGCGTTCATGATCGCTCTGCCCGACCTCAACGAACCACTAAAGCCGCTGAACGGCAATCTTTTCCCGTTCGGCTGGGCCAAGCTGCTGCTGTGGCTGCGCGCGCCCAAGGCCTTTACCATGCGCGTGCCGCTGATGGGTGTGGTCAAGGAACTCCAGTCCTCGCGCATGGCGGGCCAGCTCGCTTTCATGATGATCGAATATATCCGCCGCGATGCGGTGGCCAATTTTGGCACGCAGGAAGGGGAGATCGGCTGGGTGCTCGATGACAATCAGGGCATGAACGCGATCGCCGACGCGATCGAGAGCAAGGTCAATAAGGTCTATCAGGTCTACGAGAAGAAACTGTAGGAGCGATCGGCCAGGAACAGTGCAGCTGTGACGAGCGCGCCGCCGCTGGCGAGCAGCACCGCGCCGGCCGCTGCATCCTTGGCCGCAGCGATGCCCGGCGCGATGTCGGGATGGACCTGATCGGCAAGATATTCGAGTGCGGCGTTGGCCATTTCCAACGCCAGCACGAGTACCGCCGACGATAGTAGCAGCGCCGCCCATAGCCAGCCCGGACGTAGCGCGAGCAGCACCACCGCGCCGAGGCCGGCCAGTCTCAGTTGCGTGCGAAAGCTGCGTTCGCGACGCCACACGATGGCGATGCCGGCCAAGGCAAAACCAAGGCGCTGACGAAATGGCCTGTTCTTCATGGCCCCGCCTAGCGCGGCACCATGCAGATACGTTGTGCCGGACATGGTGATGCCGTGCGCGACCGACCCGCAGTGCCACGAGGGGGCGCCACGGGTCGCGGACGCGGATTACCGGATCAGCGGGTCGAGCCCCTCGGCGAACCAGCCTCTGCGCATCTTGCACGGCTTGCGGCGCGCATTGTCACACCGCTGGTGACGACAGAGCTCGATCTTCGCCATGGCCTGCCCGGACCCGGACATGGCCACATTACCCAGGCTCGCACCGCCGCCACGCGCGGCATAAGCCGGCGTGGCGAGCGTGAGCGTGGTGCCGGCAAGCGTCGCTAGCGTCAGCTTCAACATGACGTTTCCTTGGCGGCGATCATCGGACATTTACTGGTTAAGCGGATCGAAGCCTTCGACAAGCCATTCCTTGCGGGTCTTGCAGGTCTTGTGCGGGAGGCGCGATCCGGTGATCTGTTCCACCACGCAATAACGCCGATCGGCATTCGGCGCGGCTTGCCCCGCATTGGCGACCACGGCACCGTCGGCGCTCGCGGAATTGGCAACCGTCGCTTCCGGACCGGCGGCGAGCGCGGGGGCGGCAAAAGCGAGCGTCGCGACGACGATTGACGAGAGCAGGGTCTTCGACATGATATCCTCCACAGGCTTGACCGGAACCGTCCGGCAGCATCTGTGTTGGTGCATTACTCATGCCAAACACCATAATCCCTATTTTCCAATAATTTACCGAGAAACTTGAACAGAAAATGAATAGCAGATGACGCCAATTCTCGGTAGTCCGTACCAGCTTCTGGTGAGAACGGCCCGAACCGGCCCTGTTCAGAATCGACGGGAAACGCCCAAATAGAGCTCGATGTCCGGGGCGTCGCGATTGAGCCCGGCGACGCCGCCGACATCGAATTGCAGATCGTCCTTTGCCGCCCACGCCAGTGACAACGACGCCAGATCCTGCGTCGTTTTGCCAGCGGGATCTTCGTCGTGCAGAACTTGGCCTTCGACCGATGCTGTCAGCGCCTTGCTGAGCTTGAAGCCCAGCCCGAGCGTCTCGCTGGCGGCGAAGTGTCGACCATGCCCGTCACCATCGACTGCGGCATCGAACTCGGTTGTGGTGGCGAAATTGACCGTGTCGCTGAGGTCGAAGGTGACCGGTACGACCATGCCCGCGCCCCAGTCGCCGGCACCGAGCGTCGCGCCGCCGACCGGCAGCGTGACGAAGGGCTGCACCGCGATCGACACGCCGCTGCCATCGGGATGGCGCAGGTTCGCCTTGACGCCCAAAGTCACGTCACCGACGCCGCTGGAACTATCCACGGTCCCGGCGAGCTTGTCGCGCGTTCGGACATGGCCAAACGGCGTCCAGCCGACCTGCGCTTCGATCGCATCGGTCAGGCCGACGCGCACGAAGCTGTCGCCTATCAAGATCGTGTCGCTGCGCTGGGTGCTATCCTGCGACAGCGTCCAGTCGGTCAGCGCGGTTTCGACCGAGACATGCCCCGGCGCGATCGTGCAGGGCGTGGTGCCGAGGCCCGGACGGGTCGGACAATAAGCGCGGTCCTCGGCGTGGGCGGCGGCAGGGATCAGCATCAATAATGCGAGTGCCATCTTCTTCATGCCATCACCCCCAAGCCGAACCAATCCGTCCTAGCCCAATCTTACCCAGGTCGGCGCATGGTCACTGGCCTTTTCGCGTCCGCGATAATCCTTGTCCACGCCGGCATCGCGCAACCGGTCGGCGGCCTGCGGGCTGAGCAGCAGGTGATCGATACGGAACCCCGCGTCACGCTGCCACGCGCCAGCCTGATAGTCCCAGAAGGTCCACACGCCGCCCTTGGGGTGGCGCGTGCGCAGCGCGTCGGTCCAGCCCTGCGCGACCAGCGAGCGATAGGCGGCGCGGCTTTCCGGCTGCATCAGCGCGTCATCCTGCATCGCGCGGACAGAGAAGGTGTCGTCGTCATTGGGGATGACATTGTAATCGCCGGCCAGCACCACTGGCCTTTCCTCGGTGAGCAGCGCACGGGCGTGATCGGCGAGGCGCGCCATCCAGCGCAGCTTATAGTCGAATTTGGGGCCGGGCTGCGGATTGCCGTTGGGCAGGTAGATCGACGCGATCACCACGCCGTTCACCTCGGCTTCGAGATAACGGCTGTGCTCATCCTCGATCTCGCCGGCGAGACCGCGCTGGCGCTCGACCGGGTCTACCCCTTTTGCCAGCACCGCGACACCGTTGAAGCCTTTTTGCCCGTGCCACACCGCGCCGTAACCGGCGGCGCGGATATCCGCCTCGGGGAAAGTCTCGTCGCTCGATTTGAGTTCCTGCAGGCACACCACATCCGGCTGCTGCTCGGCGAGATATTCCAGCAGGCGCGGAAGCCGGGCCTTGATGCCGTTGACGTTGTAACTGACGATCTTCAACGCGCCGGTCACACCGAGAAGCTGGTGCCGCAGCCACAGCCCGACGCGGCATTGGGGTTGGTCACGCGGAAGGCCGCGCCGCCGAGTTCCTCGACATAATCGACCGCCGCGCCGCGCACCAGATCGAGGCTGATCGAATCGACCACCAGGCGCACGCCATCGGTTTCCGCGATCGCGTCGTCGCCTTCGGGCGCGTCAGCGAAACCGAACTTATACTGGAAGCCCGAACAGCCGCCGCCTTCGACCGAAAGCCGCAGGATCGCCGGTTTACCCTGCTTCGCCGCGATCGTCGCGACACGCGCGGCAGCAGAAGCGGTGAGCGCGATGTCGGGAGCTAAGGTCGCCATGGCGACGAGATAGGCGGTCGCGGCACCAACGGCAACCGCGACACCGCTAAATCGAAGGTTTGGATCAGTCGGCCGCCGGGCCGCCGACCGCGACGGGCACTGTGCGGAGCGAACGATCCTGCACGGCGAGCAGGTAATCTGCGTTCTGCAGGAACGGCACCGGGTTCACCGCCGCGCCGTCGATGCGGACTTCATAGTGAAGGTGCGGGCCGGTCGAGCGGCCGGTCGAGCCCATCAGCGCGATCAGCTGGCCGCGGTGCACGCGGGTGAATGGCGCGACGAGGATCTTGGAGAGGTGGCCGTAGCGAGTCTGGATGCCCTTGCCATGGTTGATCTCGACCATGTTGCCATAACCGCCGGCACGCTCGGCGCGATCGATGATGCCGTCGGCGGTGGCATAGACCGGGGTACCGACGGGGCCGGGGATGTCGACGCCGGCATGGAAGGCGGCAGTGCCACGGAACGGGTCCGAACGGACGCCGAAATTGCTGGTATAAGCGAGATGCTCGACCGGCTGGACCGAAGGAATGGCGATCGTGCCCTGCTGCAGACTGTCTAGCTTCTTCCACGTCATGAACAACGAGCGGAACTGCATGTCGGCGCGGATGTCGGCGGCGGCTTCGGCGCCATTGGCGGCTTCATAAGGGCCGCCCATGGCCGGCATGGCGGCGACGAAACGCTCCGGCGCGAGGCCCAGGCGCCGCATATTCGCGGCGGCGGCGGCATAACGCTGCTCGGCGACCTTGCGCACCTTCACGGCGGTGGCGACCTGGCGTGCCTCGACCTGCTTCAGCGAGGCGACGATATCGCCGGCGAGCGCGTCGGCGGCCGGGTCGATCGCCTGCGGCACCAGCGCGAGGGCGTGCTGGTCGGCCTTGCCCGACACGACGGCAGTGATCAGCGCCTGGCGCTGCTCGACGCGCGCGGCATGGGCGGCGGCGACAGCGCGGATCTTTTCGACATCGGCCTGCATCGCGGCGACGCGGACCTGCATCTGGGCGACCTTGGCTTCGGGCGACAGGGGCGTGCCGACCACACCGCTCAGCGCGACCGCGCCGACCGCTGCCTGGGCAACGCCATAAGCCGAGAAGCACAAGGTAACGGCGGCAATTCCCGCCATCATTGCCTGGGCGCGCCCGCCAATGCTGAAGCGGCGCAGGTCCCGGCCATCATGAAAGATGAAGTCGCGGGTGGTGAAATAGGTGCGAAGCCGCGCAATTGCCTGCGTGCCCGACGCTACAGAAAAAGTGACCATTCGTTACCGACGACCCTCGCGATCACCGGCAAACCGGTCCCGCCCCTTATATGTCCAGATCGCGGCCCCTCCATGACCTGGACTTCGGGAGCCTGTGTGACCCGCGGTGTCAGGCCGAGGCAAGGCTTCGATAGTAATTCAGCGTCAGACCGGCAGACTGACGCGCCGAGTCGTTGAATGGCGGCTTAAGCACGCCGCGAAAGTACAATGCGACCAGAGACCGCCAATGCGAATCAGGCGCGAATCCCTTGCGCGAACAGGCAAATTCGAACCAGCGCGTGCCCGCACGGACATGGCGAATCTCATCACTGAGGATGCGCCGCAAGATGCGCGCGCTGGCCTCGTCGCCCCCGCTTTCGAAGCGCGCGATGGTCATCGGCGTGACGTCCAGCCCGCGCGCCTCGAGCACCATCGGCACCACGGCGAGGCGGGCGAGCGAATCATGCGCCGTGGCACTGGCCGAATCCCACAGACCGTCATGCGCGGGCATCGCACCATAATGGCTGCCGAGCGCCCGCAACCGGCGGTCGAGCAACGCGAAATGCATCGCCTCGTCGGCACCGACGCCGATCCACTCGTCGACAAAGGCGCGCGGGAACTCCCTGCCGAAGCGGCCGATCAGGTCGAAGGCCAGGTCGATCGCGACGAACTCGATAAGTGCCAGCGCATGGAGCAAGGCGATGCGGCCACGTTCCGACCCGCCCTTGCCGCGCCTTGGCATCCGAGAGGGGCCGAGCAATTCGGGCAGCGCCGGACGCTCGGGCATGGCAACGTCGAAATCCCCGGTCAGCGCGCCACGGCGCCACGCCCGCGCCACCTCACGCGCCGCGCGCACCTTGGCGGCCGGATCGGCGGTATCGAGAACGCCACGAACCGCAGCGGCGATGCTCCGTTCGGCGATCAGCCGAGCTCCTTCACCGCTTCGAGCACGTCGACCGCATGGCCGGGCACGCGTACCTTGCGCCATACCCGCGCGAGCACGCCGGCCTTGTCGAACAGCCAGGTCGAGCGGTCGATGCCCATATAGGTCTTGCCGTAGAGTTTCTTCTCCACCCACACGCCGAACGCTTCCATCGCGGCATTGGTATCGTCGGTGGCAAGCGGCACGGTCAGGTCGTATTTGTCGATGAATTTCTGATGCTTGATCGGCGTATCACGCGATACACCGAGCAACTCCGCGCCGAGGGCCTGAAATTCGGGATAGAGCCGGCTGAAATCCTGCGCCTCGCGCGTGCAACCCGATGTGTCGTCCTTTGGATAGAAATAGAGGACGAATGTCTTGCCGATAAAATCGCGCAGATTGACGCGCCCACCGCCGGGCGTGGCCAGATCGATCGCCGGGAGTTTCGCGCCTTCATCCAGTGCCATGATCGTCTCCGTCAGGTGCTCCGCCGCTTGCAGTGACCGCGGCGAGATAGAGCGACACCTCCTGCCGGGTCGCATCGAACGACGCAATCACCGTGTCCCAGTCTTCCAGGCCAAGCGCCCGCGCGATCAGCGTGCAAGTTGCCTTTGCAGGTGGCCGCGCGTCGGGCGCGACCAGGCGCAGCGTGACCAGCAAACCGGTCAGCACATCATGCGCGGCGCGCAAGCCGGGCGGGGCGAGGCCCCCTGCCTGCAATTGTTCGATCGCGGTGCCGAGATGCGGATCAAACCCGGCAAGGCGCGTCAGCTGGACCATGTGGACAGCGAATTCGAGATCGACCAGCCCACCGGGCAGCAATTTGGCGTCAAGCGGCCCGGCCGGCGGCTTGTGCGCGGCCATCTCGGCGCGCATTTTCACCGCGTCGGCGATGATGTCGCGCGCCGGGCGGGCGCCAGCTAAAACGGCGTCGATCACGGCCTGTGTCGCGGCGCGCGCGGGGCCGCCCCCGAACACCGGCCGCGCGCGGGTCAGCGCCATATGCTCCCAGGTCCAGGCACTTTCGCGCTGGTAGCGCTCGAAGCCCTCCAGCGAGACGCTGAGCGGCCCCTGCGTGCCCGAGGGGCGCAGCCGCGTGTCGATGTCGTAGAGCGGCCCCGAGGCGGTCTGCGCCGACAGCGCGCCAGTCACGCGCTGCGCCAGGCGATTGTAATAATGCACCGCACCGAGCGGCTTGGGACCGTCCGATTCCGCCATGTAATCGCCGGTGAACAGATAGATCAGGTCGAGGTCCGAGGCATGGGTAAGCGCCCCACCCCCCATCCGGCCCAGCGCCAGGATGACCAACTCGCTTCCCGTCACGTTGCCGTGCACGCTCTCGAACTCGGCGATCGTCGCTGCCGCGAGCACGTCGATCGCGGCTTCCGCGATGCGCGCATATCCCGCCGACACATCCAGCGGGTCGCTGACCCCGGCGATGATCTGCGTCCCGAGCGCGAACCTTTTCTCGCCGACGATGCGGCGAACATGGTCAAGCTGCTGCTGGTAATCCCCGTCACCGAGCCGCATTTCGCCGACCAGCGCCGCGACCGAGCCGACCGGATCGAGCGCGCTGGCATCGACCAGCCCATCGAACAACTCCGGCCGCCGGCCCAGCGCATCGGCCAATGTCGGCGTGTGGCTGAGGATCGCGCCGAGCAGCGGCGCCAACGCCGGCCGCGCCTCGAGCAGGCGGAAGAAATTGATCGCACTGCTCAGCTTGCCGAGCATCACATCGAGCCGGACGATCGCGGCATGTGGGTCGGGCGCGGTACCGAGCGCCTCGATCAGACCGGGCAACACCGATTCCAACGCAGCGCGGGCGGCGGGGCTGCGCAGCGCCGGATAGGTGCCGCCGCGCCAGCGCTCGATCAGTTCGGCAACGCCATCGTCATGCGCGAAACCGGCGCCATCGAGCTGTGACACGAGAATATCGCGATCCGCCGACAGGCCGCCATTGTTGTCGGTATCGAGCGAATCATAGGTCGCGCCGACCGCTGCGACGCCGGGCCGCAGCAGGTCGAGCAACGCCGCGCCATCGGTCACCCCGTGCAGCCGCGCGACGCCATCCAGCGCCTCGCCGCTCGGCAGATGATGCAGCTGGCGATCGTCGATCATCTGCACGCGATGCTCGATCGTGCGCAGCACGGTGTAGGCATCGGTGAGGACGGTGCTCTCATCCGCGCCGATCCAGCCGGCCGCGGCCAGCCGCGCCAGCGCGTCGCGCGTCGCCGGCGTGCGGAGCGACGGGTCGCGGCCGCCATGGATCAACTGGTGGATCTGCGCGAAGAATTCGATCTCGCGAATACCGCCGCGCCCACGCTTGAGGTCGAAACCGGGGCCGAACGCCTGACCTTGCGCATGGTGGTCGCGAATCCGGCGGGAGATGCCGCGAATCTCGCCGATCGCCCCGAAATCGAGCGCGCGGCGCCAGATGAACGGCCGGATCGCATCGAGAAAAGCATTGCCGAGCGCAGCGTCACCGCCCGCCTGGCGCGCCTTGATGAACGCGGCCCGCTCCCATGGCAGCGCGAGTGACTCATAATAGGAAATTGCCGCCTCGACCGGCAGCGCGATCGGCGTCGCCTCGGGTGACGGCCGCAGGCGCAGGTCGACACGCAGCACATAACCGTCGCCATCGCGCGCCTGGAGCAGTTCGACGACGCGTCGTGCGATCCGCACGGCGGCGTCCTCCGGCTCCTCGCGCGGGCGACGCGGCAGGGCCAGCGGGTCGAACAGCAGGATCGGGTCGATGTCCGACGAGTAATTGAGCTCGCGGCTACCCTGCTTGCCGAGCGCGATGGCGGTGAAGCCCTGGATCGGCGCTCCGGGCGTGCGCTCGACAATCGCCGCGCCGATCGCGGCGTCGAGCGCGTAGTCGGCGAAGTCGCTCAACGCACCGGTCACCGCGGTCAGGTCGAGCAGGCCCGAAAGGTCGCCCAGGGCGACGATCAGTGCGAGCCGCCGTCGCTCCAGCCGCAGCCGCCGCGCGACCGGCATGGCCGGATCCTCGATCCGCGCGGCACCTGTTGCGGGTAATGCGCCATCCGCTGCCGCGGCGGCGATATGAGGCTCGCGCTCGAGCAGCAGGCGCAGGAAAGGCGACTCCGCCCGCGCACGTCGGCACGCGTCGGACAGCCTCTCGCTCGGGGCCTCGTTCGGGGTGCCGATGACCATCGAACCGCTTTCCGCCGTTCCACCAGCGCTTTGCAAGAAACAAAATGGCCATACCGGCCGTTAGAGACGCGATGACCCCCACCAGCACCCCAGCACCGCGGTCAGCCGCACCCGCTTCGAGGGTCATCGCGGCACCGCGGGCCAGCGACGCGCTGGCTGGCGTCTTCCGCGCGGCCTTCGGCGCGACCGACGACACGCCCGACGATTTTCGCACGCTCCTTGCCCAGCTCGACCGATGCGAGCCGAGCAAGCACTGAGCGGCTATTCTTCGCTGTCGCTGTCTTCGCCGCTGTGATGGCGACTCAACTCGTCGACCTCACCCATGATCGTGTCGAGCGCCGTCATCCCCGGCTCGTTGCTGTGCGTACGGCGTGACGGCAGCGAATTGTCGTTCATGATCGTCTCGAGCGCGACCCGTCCACGCGCCACGCGACTCTTGATCGTGCCGACCGCAACGCCGCAGATTTCCGCCGCTTCCTCATAGGCGAAACCACCCGCGCCGACGAGGATCAGGGCCTCGCGCTGCGGCTGCGGCAGATGCAGCAGCGCGCGCTGCATGTCGCCGAGCTCGACATGGCGATCCTGGCTGGCCGGCGCTGCGAGAATACGATCCGCCACGAGATCGTCCCACTCGCCCTTGAAGCGCGCGCGACGCATCTGCGAAAGATAGAGGTTGCGCAGGATGATGAAGGTCCAAGCGCGCATGTTGGTGCCGGCCTGGAAGCGCTGTCGTGCCGCCCAGGCCTTCATCAGCGTTTCCTGGACGAGATCGTCGGCCAGGTCGCGGCTGCCCGAAAGCGAGCGGCCAAAGGCACGCAGATGCGGTATCACCTGGCCCAGCTGCTGCTTGAACTCGGGGTCCGACAGAGCGACATGCTCCACCGGCGCCACTGCGTCGTCGTCGTGATCGATGATCTCGGTCATGCGGCTCCGTTCGCTGACCGCTCGGCGCGGCCGGTCGTATCTAACATGGTTCCCACCCCGACGCTGCGCAAGTTCAGTGCAGCAGCCAGATGACAAGGAACACCACGACGACAAGGGTCAATGATGCACCAAGAATGTAGCGCGTCATATGCGCGGTTGCGCCGGCGCGGGCCCTCTGCCCACTGAGGTGAACGGTTTCGTCTGGATCTGCCATGATGACCAAAACACACGAAAACCGTTTTGGGTCCGTATCGTTCTGAACGAAAGCGAACCCAGCAACTCAGACCGGGCGATTCAGTTGACCGGCGCGGTCGCCTGATCGAAGAAAAGAGCCTGGCTGATCGCCGCCTTCACGGTCGAACGCTGGAACGGCTTGGTGATCAGGAAGGTCGGCTCAGGCCGTTCGCCGGTCAGCAGCCGTTCCGGGAAGGCGGTGATGAAGATCACCGGCACCTGGAATTCGGCCAGGATGTCCTTCACCGCATCGATGCCGGAACTGTCGTCGGCGAGCTGGATATCGGCCAGCACCAGACCGGGCCGATCCTCCATCGCCAGCGCCACTGCCTCGTCGCGAGTCACCGCCACGCCGGTCACGTCGTGGCCGAGATCGCGTACGATCGTCTCGATATCCATCGCGATGATCGGCTCGTCCTCGATGATCAGAACCCGCGCGCGGGTCTGCTTGTCGATCTCCGCCAGCGCTTCGGCGACCAGACCGTCGACCTCGCTCGGCGCGACCTCGATCAGATAGGCGCAGTCCTCGCTGGTGAAACCCTCCATCGCCGTCAGCAACAGCGCCTGTCGCGACAGCGGCGTGATGCGCGACAGGCGCGCGCGGGCGATCGCCTCGGCGCCATCAGTCGCGTCGGCGACACTGTTCTCGGCCGTCTCGTCAAAATTGGTCGAGCCCCAGATCGCCTGGAAGGTACGGTACAGGCCGAGCCGTGGATCGACATCGCGGGGAAATTCGCTCGGCGCGGCAACGATCGCCTCGAGCGTCGCGCGGACATATTTGTCGCCATGCGACTGGCTGCCGGTGAGTGCGCGGCCATAGCGGCGCAGGAAAGGAAGGTGTGGGGCAAGCTGCTGTCCAAGCGACATGGCCGTCGGAATCTCCATCAATAAAGCCCGGTCCTTGTGGAAGGGAGCCGGCGCCAATGCAACGCGTTTAAAACCGGCCGACTCACGTCCCCCCGATATTTCGCGCTGGACATGGAACAAACGAGGCGGTTTTTAGTTTCATCACTTCGTCGACGATTGTACGCGCGACATTCTGGTCCGGTTTTCGCCGGTTTTACCGTATGCCCGGCGTCGCCGGATGCTCAAGGGGGACTGATTTGCGTTCGGCCGACGTGTCTTCGAAAAAGCCGCCAGTCGAGCGTGCTGCCAAAGTCCAGAACAAGGACCGCGACATGGGCGCGGCCCTGCGCGGCGTTTATCAACGCACCGTCGAGGAAACCATTCCGGCGGAAATGCTGGACTTGCTGGGCAAGCTGGACTGACGGCCGTGACCACGCTGCCCCGTGGCTGATCCCGATACCGACCTTCCCGATACGCGCGAGACATCGACGCTGATCTCGAGACTGCCGACCGGCGCGAAGATCTTCCTGATCCTCAGCGCGGCGCTGATGCCGCTCGCGATCATCGCTTTCCTCGCCTCGATGCGCACCACCCAGACCGCCGACGACATCGCCGCGGCGCAATTGCGCGTCGCGCTCAACGAGAGCGGACGCAAACTCGCCAATGAAATGATCGGTGACATGACTGCGCTGCGTGCCGCGCTGTCCGCGCTCGATGCCGATCCGGGCGATGCGCCAAGTTGCGCGCGCGCGCAGGGGGTGTTCGCCCAGCAGGCCGCCAGCGGCACGCGCTTCGTCATTCTCGACCGGCGCGGCGTGCCACTGTGCGGCAGCCGCCTGCCCGACGCCATCGCGCCCCTGCCCCCGCGCCCCGACCGACCTATCACAGCGCGCGTCATTCCGGGCAGCGGCGTGACGCTGTCGGTCGCCGGTAAAGCACCGGGCACCTATGCTGCGGCGTTCTTTTCCCAACCCTTCCTCACCGATACGGCACGGCCGAGCGCATTCGCCCTGCCCCACGGCGCGCGCCTCGTCGGCGGCGACCAGATTCTCACGCTGATCGACGATCCCGATGCCGGCCCCTTCGGCAGTCGCGTGAGCCAGCGCGTCGGGCTGGGCATCGATCAGCTGAAACTGCAGATGAGCGTGCGGCGCGCGCCGATCACCTCGCCCGTGCTGCTGGCGATGCTGTTGCCGATCCTGATGTGGATCGCGGCGGCGTGCATCGGCTGGCTGGTCGTTGACGCCTTGCTGCTGCGCCCGCTTCAGCGCCTGCGTCGCAGCGTCGCCGCCTTCACGCCGGGCGAGGAATTCGATCCGGGCTCGATGCGTGCCGTGCCCTCGCATGAGATACGCGCCCTGGGCGACACCTTCCGCGCCCTCAGCCGGACGGTTGTCGCGCATGAGGCCGGGCTGGCCGAGGGCCTGGTGCGCCAGACGCGGCTGACGCGCGAGGTGCATCACCGCGTCAAGAACAACCTCCAGGTCATTTCCAGCCTGATCAACTTCCACGCCCGCGGCGCGCGCAGCAAGGAGGCGAGCGAAGCTTATTCATCGATCCAGCGCCGCGTCGACGCGCTCGCCGTGGTTCACCGCCACCATTTCGCCGAGCTGGAGGAAAATCGCGGGCTCAGCCTGCGCTCGGTGATCGGCGAACTGACCTCCAACCTGCGTGCCACCGCGCCCGAAGGCGCACGCCAGTTCGGCATCTCGATCGACATCGACCCTTATCTCGTCAACCAGGACATCGCGATTGCCGTCACCTTCCTGCTTACCGAGTTCATCGAGATGGCGATGACGCTCAATCCGGCCACGCAGGTGCGCGTATCGCTCAAACCGGGCGACAGCGACGATCGCGCCATTCTCCGCGTTAACGCGCCGGCCCTGGTCGACGGCGACGCGCTGCGCCTGATCCTTTCGGAACGCTATGGCCGGGTGATCGAGGGGCTGTCGCGGCAGCTCCGATCGCGCCTGCATCACGACCCGCTGGTCGGCGCTTATGAGATCGCCATTGCCGTTACCGGCCGCGACTGACCTCATCGAAAGAAATTTCAAAAAATTTTTGGAACCCGGGAACCAAGATCGACGATCGTCGTTTTTTACTTCGGATAGCGACTTTATGCCCCCCCGCTCTCGCTATCCAAGACATGGGTCCGGACGCGCTTACCCCTCCCCCCCCGGTGGCGCCTCCGGACCCAAAATTCTTTTCAGCATCCTGACAGACCAGCCGGCGCATGTCGTTTCCGCAATGGAACGATGCGATACTCGGTGCATTGGTCGCTGGCAGGTACGACGCCGGCAACTTCAGGAGATCATCATGCGCACGTTCATGGGCATTGCCGCCATCGCCGCCGCGCTGCTGGTCAGCGCTTGCGATACGACCGGCACGGATCGCGGTCCCAATTCCGCCGGCCACCACCGGGCGAGGACGACCGATCGGTAAAAGCAAATGACCGGGGTCACCAGCCTGCACTCAACTATCCTGCCGGCGAAAAGGAAAGCCTAGGCCCCCTCGGCCTCAGCCTGCGTTTCCTTCGCCCGCTTTCGCTCCGTGAACCAGATCGCGATCAGCGAGAGCTCGTAAAGCGCGACCAAAGGCACGGCGAGCATGATCATCGACCCGGCATCGGGCGGCGCCAGCACCAGCGCGATCGCGAAGCAGCCGATGATGGCGTAGCGCCGCGCGCCGACCAGTTGTTTGCGCGTGACGATGCCGGCGCGTTCCAGCAGCATCAGCAGCACCGGCAACAGAAAGGCGATGCCGAAGCCGAACAGGAACTGCATGGTGAAGGAGAGGTAGTTGTCGACCGAGGGCAATGCCTCGCGCTCCACGCCGCCAACCATGCCCTGATAACCGAGCAGGAAATGCAGCGCTGCGGGAATGGCCATGAAATAGGCCAGCGACGCGCCCGCCGCAAACAGTAGCGGCGTGGCGAGCAGGAACGGCAGCAGCGCCTTCTTCTCCTTGCGGTACAGGCCTGGCGCAACGAATTGCCACAGCTGGTTGGCGATCACCGGAAAGGCGATCATCATGCCGGCGAAAAACGCCACCTTGAGCTGGACGAAGAACGCCTCGAACAGCTGGGTATAGATCAGCTTGCTCTGCCCGGCCTTGACCAGCGGGCGGACGAGAATGCCGAAGATCGGTTCGGCGAAATACAGGCAGACGCAGAAGGCGGCGACCAGCGCGAGCAGGCTGAACAGCAGGCGGCGGCGCAGCTCGATCAGATGATCGAGCAACGGCGCACGGCTGTCCTCCAGTTCATCGACAGGTGCGTTCACAACAAGGTCCCGGAATCTTCCGTGGATGTCTTCTTCGCAGGTGCCTTGCGCGCGCGGGGCTTCTTCGCCGCCGGCTCTTCCACCTGCGCCGGTGCTGGCGGTGCCACCGCAACGCCATTGTCATCGACTTCCGGCACGATCACCGGCGGCTCGACCGTCACGACCGGCGGCGCTTCGCCATCGATGTAGGGCCAACTATGCACCTGCTGATCGATCGACAGCATCGCAGGAGTCGGCGGATGGTCGCGCATGATGCGCTCATTCTCCTCCGCCCATTTCTTTTCCATCTCGTTCAGTTCGGATTCGCGGATGATGTTGTCGAAGCCGGACCGGAACTGGCGCGCGGCACCACGCGCGCGACCCACCCAATAACCCGCGACGCGCATCGCCTTGGGCAGGTCCTTGGGCGGAATGACGATGATCGCCACCGCGCCGAGCAGCAGCAATTCGGTAGGTGCAATGTCGAACATCTAACGCTCGTTCAAAAGGTTAAGCGTCAAATCTCGCCGTCGCGTACGCGATTGCCGTCGCGGTCGAGCACCGGGTCGGCGGGCTTGGCATCGATACGGGTGGGCGCACGCGGGGCCTCGTCTTCCTCGGCCATGCCCTTCTTGAACTGCTTGATGCCCTTGGCCACGTCGCCCATCATGTTCGAGAAGCGGCCGCCCCCGAGCACGAGGATCGCGATACCACCGAACACCAGCCAGTGGACCAGGCTGAAACTACCCATCACTCAATCTCCTAGGATCGGCCTTATCTAGGCCTCTTCGTCGTCATTTTCTACCTCGACGTCATCGTCGTCGGACATTCCGGCATGTTCCATCGCGAGATCGATCGGATCGAGCAGCCCGGCAGCGCGCAGATCGTCGATTCCGGGCAGGTCGCGCCGGCTGGCCAAGCCGAAATGAATCAGGAATTCCGGCGTCGTGGCATAGAGAAGCGGCCGCCCCGGCACCTCGCGCCGCCCGGCCGGCCGGATCCAGCCAGCCTCCATCAACACGTCGAGCGTGCCCTTGGAGATCTGCACCCCGCGGATCGCCTCGATCTCGGCGCGCGTCGCCGGCTCGTGATAAGCGATGATCGCCAGCGTCTCGATGCCGGCGCGGCTCAGCTTGCGCGGTTCCTCGCGGTCGCGGCGCAGCAGATGCGCCATGTCGGCGGCGGTCTGGAACTGCCAGCGATCGCCGCGCCGCACCAGTTCGATGCCGCGCCCGGCATAATCGGCGACCAGTTCTTCGAGCACGTCGCGCACCCCCGTCGCGCCGTTGAGCTGGGCGACGATCATCTCGACCGTCATCGGTTCGGTCGCCGCGAACAGCACCGCCTCGATCGCACGGGTCATTTCGTCGGCGCGCTTCACGCCGCCGCCTCCGGCGCCTTGAGGTAGAGCGGGGCGAAGGGCGATTTCTGCTGCATCACCAGCCTGCCCTGGCGTGCCAGTTCGAGCGCGGCGACGAAGCTCGATGCCAACGCCGACTTGCGGAACACGCCGACCGCGCCCTCGGGCAGGAAATTCTCGATCGCGCTCCATTCGATCGTCGTACCGACCAGCCGCGACACGCGTTGCAGCGCCTCGTCCAGCGTCATCACCGCGCGGTGCGCGACAACGTGCATCACCGGCCGATTGCGCGCGCTGATCCGACCATAAGCGGCGATCAGGTCATAAATTTCAGCCTGCCACAGCGCCTTCCGCACGGTGCGCAACCCCTCGGGCGCGCCACGCCGAAAAACGTCGCGACCAAGCCGGTCGCGCGCCATCAACCGCGCACCGGATTCGCGCATCGCATTGAGCCGCTCGAGCCGCAATTGCAGGCGCAGCGCCAGCTCCTCGGGGCTCGGCTCGATCTCCGGGTCGCGCGGCAGCAACAGGCCGGATTTGAGATAGGCCAGCCAAGCCGCCATCACGAGATAATCGGCGGCAAGCTCCAGCCGCAATGTCTTGGCCTCGTCGATGAAGACGAGATATTGGTCGACCAGCGCGAGGATCGAGATCTGCTTGAGATCCACCTTCTGGTTGCGGGCAAGCGCGAGCAACAGGTCGAGCGGGCCCTCCCAATTTTCGAGATCCAGCGTCAGGGTTTCGGATTCTTCGTCCATCGCAGCCGATGCTACACGATCCGTCCGGTCGTGCGATACATCATGCAACGGCGAGCAATGCGTCACGCTTGGCGATCAACTCGGCCATATCGCCTTGCGGCACCGCGCCGGCGATCATCGCCATCGCCCGGTCGAGCCGCGCGCGCGACACGTCGGAGATATCACCGAGCCGCGCGATGATGTCCTGCATCTCGTCCATCCGGCCCCAGCAATCGAGCACCACATCGCATCCCGCGGCGATCGCACCCGCCGCCTTGTCGCCGGCAGTGCCGCTCAGCGCCTTCATGTCGATATCGTCGGTCATCAACAGCCCGTCGAAACCGATCTGCCCGCGGATAACCTGTTCGATGACGATCGGCGACAGCGTCGCAGGGCGTTCCGGATCCCAGGCGTTGAACACGATATGCGAGGTCATGCCCATCGGCGCATCCTTCAGCGCGCGGAACGGGTGGACATCGATCTCCAGTTCCTCGGCCGACGCGGTGACGGTGGGCAGATGATAATGCGTGTCGACCTGCGCGCGGCCATGCCCCGGCATGTGCTTGACCACCCCGACCACCCCAGCCCGTTTCAGGCCATCGAGCATGGCCCGGCCCATCGCCGCGATGCGCATCGGCTCCGAGCCCAGCGCGCGGATGCTGATCGCCTCGGTGGTGTCGGCCTGCACCACGTCAAGCAGCGGCAGGGCGTCGACGGTGATGCCGACCTCGGCCAGCATCAGACCGATCGCCTGGGCATTGGCACGCGCCGCCTCGATCGCCGAGATCGGCGCCTTGTCGTAGAGCGCGTCGAACGCCGGGCCGGCGGGGAATTCGGGCCATTCGGGCGCCCTCATGCGCGCCACGCGCCCGCCCTCCTGATCGATCAGGATCGGCAGATCGTCGCGGCCCGACAGCGAACGCAGATCGTCGGTCAGCGCGCGCATCTGCGCACGGTTCGCGACGTTGCGAGCGAAGAAAATGTAACCGAGCGGATCGGCCTCGGCGAAAAAGGCGCGCTCATCAGCGGTCAGTTCGAGGCCGCTCACGCCGAAGATGACGGGTTTCATGGTACCGGGCTAATCGATCGGATGGAATTGAGCCAGACCGGCACGGACAATTTCGCCCGTGCCGTCATGACATCAGCAATCAATCGCGCGCGACGAAGCAATCCTCGCCGGCGACCTTGAGCTTGCCGCACAGCTCGCCGGCCTGACTCGCGCTGCCGGCGTTGACGCGCAGGCGATAGACCGTGCGACCATTGACCTCGGCCTTCTGCACCGACTTGCCGAGCGAGGCGATATAGCCGAAACGCTTCGAGGTCTTGGCCCAGGCCGCATTGGCCTCGGCCTCGCTCGGGAACGACCCGAGCTGGATCAGCGCGGTCGCCGCGCCGCCACCGGCTGTCGGCGCGGCCTTGGCCGGCGTCGCGCCAAGCTTCCCGCCCGAGGCCGGGATCGGCGCCACGGTCTTGGCCGCGCCGCCCGAGGCCGGTGCCTGCGGCGCGACCTTGGTCCCGGCAACCGGCGCCTCGGGTACCGCCCCGAGATTGATCGACGCATTACCCGTGCCCGAGCCGTCGCTGGTGGCGATCGCGGTGTCGCCCTCACCGGTGACGTTCATGCCGCCGGGATCATCGGGCTTGACCTTGTAGTCGCCCTCCTGCGCCGCGATCAGCGCACCATTGCCGTCGGTCACCTGATGCTTCTTGAACCAGTAGAAACCGAAGATCGCCGCCGCGATGATCGCCAGACCGATCACGACGAGCAGGATCACGCGGCCGATCGACGGGCCATCGCTATATTCCTCGTCGACCGTTTCCAGCCATGGAAGCCGGTCCTCGTCGCGCACTTCATAATCGTCGCCAGAGGAAGCCATCAATTCATCTCCTCGACCGCCTGCACACCCATGATGGCGAGGCCGTTGCGGACAATCTGCCCTATAGCGTCCGCGAGGAAAAGGCGCGCGCATGTAATCACGGCGTCGCTCTCGATCACGAAGCGCCGTTCGGGCTGATCGTTGCCAAGGTTATACAAGCCGTGAAATTCCGCCGCCAAGTCATTTAGATAGAATGCAATGCGATGCGGCTCACGGGCCGTCGCGGCGGTCTCGACAATGCGCGGAAATTGCGCCGCGAGCTTCACCAGGTCCAGTTCGCGGGTATCAAGTTGGGACAGGTCGACCGTCGAGCAGGTGATGCCAGCCTCCGCAGCCTTACGCTGCAGCGCCTTGATCCGAGCATGGGCGTATTGTACGTAAAAGACCGGGTTATCGCGCGAAAACTCGACCACCTTGGCGAAGTCGAAGTCCATCTGCGCATCCGCCTTGCGGGTCAGCATGGTGAAACGCACGACATCCTTGCCGACTTCATTCACGACATCAGCAAGCGTGACGAAGTTACCGGAACGCTTGGACATCTTGACCGGCTCACCCGCCCTGAGCAGCCGCACCATCTGGACCAGCTTGACGTCGAACCGCGTCTTGCCGCCGGTCAGCGCCTGCACCGCCGCGACGATCCGCTTGACCGTGCCGGCATGGTCGGCGCCCCAGATATCGATCAGCGCATCGGCGCTCTGCGCCTTCTGCCAATGATAGGCCAGGTCGGCGCCGAAATAGGTCCATTGCCCGTTCGACTTCCTGATCGGCCGATCCTGATCGTCGCCGAATTGCGACGAACGGAACAGCGGCAGCACCACCGGCTCCCAATCCTCGGGTGTCTCGCCCTTGGGCGCTTCGAGCATGCCGTCATAGATCAGGCCGCGCGAGCGCAGCTCCTTCTCGGCCGCCTCGGGCTTGCCCGCCGCCTGCAGTTCGGCTTCCGACGAGAACAGGTCATGATGGATGCCGAGCAGCGCGAGATCGGCCTTGATCAGCACCAGCATCGCCGCGACCGACGCCTTGCGGAACAGCACCAGCCACTCGCTCTCCGGCGCGGCGGCGTAGCGATCACCGAACTCCTGTGCCAGCGCCTGGCCGACGGGAATGAGATAGTCGCCCGGATAGAGCCCTTCGGGGATCTCGCCGACATCCTGGCCGAGCGCCTCGCGATACCGCAGATGCGCGGAGCGGGCGAGCGTATCGACCTGACCGCCGGCATCGTTGACATAATATTCGCGGATCACCCGATGGCCCGCATATTCGAGCAGGCTGGCGAGCGCGTCGCCGACCACGGCGCCGC
>NZ_JAQGLG010000049.1 GCF_028292965.1 Sphingomonas bacterium
TCCCCCACCCGACCTCCCAGACATTCTATCCTATGGGAGGTCGGGCGGGGGAGTGGGCCGGCACCGCCTCAGCGAAGCTGCGAACAACGCCGCGCGGCCTGATCGCGCAAGCCTTACACCCGATGGCGACAACGCGGATCGCGCGATTGCATTATGACCGGGACAGCAATCCGGCGCGTGGACCATCGATGACCGTTTCTCCGATCGATCCCGAAATCCAGTTCTTCGTCGACGGCATCGCGGCCGCCTATGCGCAGCATCCCGATGTCATGACGGTGCCGCCGGCCGAGGCGCGCGCGATCGTCGAACAGGTGCGCGCGCCCTGGCGGCAGGGCGGCCCGGTGATGCAGGCGACCGAGGAACGGACCATCGCCCTGCCCGGCGGCACGATCCGCGCGCGCATCCACCGCCCCACGGACGCGCGTGGCAGGCCGGTGCTGATCTACCTCCATGGCGGCGGTTTCACCTTCTTCAGCATCGACACCCATGACCGGTTGATGCGCGAATATGCCGCAGCGAGCGGGATGACGGTGATCGGCCTGGCCTATCCGCTCTCGCCCGAGGTGAAGTTCCCCGAGGCGCTGCACCGCATCGCCGCCTTCGTCACCTGGCTGGCGAGCGACGCGTCGGACCTCGAAATCGACCGCGCGCGCATCGCGATCGGCGGCGACTCCGCCGGCGGCAATCTGTCGCTCGCCACCGCGCTGCTGCTGCGCGAGCGCGGTGCGCCGGGTCTGGTCAAGGCGCTGCTGCTCAACTATCCCGGCCTGTCGCCCGACAAGTCTCCCGAGGCCGTGGCCCAGTTCGGCGGCGAGGGCGCGATCCTCAGCGCGGACGAGGCCGAGTTCTTCTGGAACAATTATCTGCGCGGTCCCGACGACCGGCGCGACCCGCTGGCCAATCTGCTGATCGCCGATCCGGCCGGGCTCCCCCCGGCGCTGTTCGTCGTCGCCGAGCATGACCTGATCGCCGAGCAGAGCGATGCGATGGCCACGCGCATCGAGGCGGCGGGCGGCGCGGCTGAACTGCGCCTCTATTCCGGCGCGGTGCACGGCTTTGTCGAGGCGATGTCGGTGTCGGCGCTCGCCCGCCGCGCCGTTGCCGAGTCGGCGCAGTGGCTCGTCGCCACGATGGCCACGCGATGACCCAGCAGCAGCGGCGCGACCTGTGGACCTGGATCCATCGCTGGCTCGGCCTGTCGGCGATGGCCTTTCTCGTCATCGCCGCGGCAACGGGTTGCGTGCTGTGTTTCAAGAAGCCGCTCGATCGCGCGCTGAACCAGGATTTGTTCGCGCGGACCAGCGGCGGCCCGGCGCTCGATCCGCTGGTCCTCGTCACGCGCTTCGGCGCGGCACATCCCGAACTCCAGGTCCGCTCCTTTCCGCTGAACATCGCCCCGGGCGACAATCTCCCGGTGATGGTCGTCGTCGCGCCCGGCGCGCGCGAACCCGGCTTCGACCAGGCCTTTCTCGACCGCGCCGACGCGCGCATCGTCGGTACGCGCAGCGACGGGCCGGGCTGGGACCGCCGTCACCTCGTCGACGGCATCGAGGAGTTCCACAAGAACCTGCTCGGCGGCACAGTCGGTCGCTGGGTGATGGGGCTGGCGGCGCTGGCCTGGTTGGTCAGCAATCTGATCGGCGTCTATCTTACCTGGCCGCGCAAGGCCCCCTTCCTCAAGGCGTGGAAGCGGATGTGGCGCTTCAGCGTCAAGAGCATGTTCGCGCGCCTGATGCTCGACGTGCACCGCTCGACCGGTCTGTGGCTGTTGATCGGTGTGACGGTGCTCGCCTTCACCTCGGTGTGCCTCAATTTCTACAGCGAGATGTACGAGCCGACGGTCGCGCGCATTGCGCCGTCGCACGACCTGTTCGACGACGCCGCCCCCTACCCGGACGGCACCCGCCCGACCCTGTCCTTTGCCGACGCCGTCGCGCGCGCCACGCGCAAGGCGGCGGCAGACGGGCTCGGCTGGCAACCGGCGACCGCGATCTACAAGCCGGACTGGAACCTCTACGGCGTTACGCTGACCGATGACGGGCGCCTGCAATATCGCGGCCTCGGCCCGGTCTATTATTATTTCGACGCCAAGGACGGGCACCTCGCCAACGTCGTCGACCCCTATCGCGGCGACACCGGGCTGGCGCTGATCCGCATGCTCTACCCGCTGCATTCGGGGCAGGTCGGCGGCTGGCCGACCGTCGTGCTGATCTTCCTGCTCGGCCTGGCGACGGTCGAGATGGCGATCACCGGTTTCTATGTGTGGTGGAAGAAACGCCGATCGCGGATCGCCGCGGAGGCGGCCGCCAGACGCAACGCGGCGCGCGCCGCTCCTCTGACAGGCTTAGCATGACCTCCGAACTCGATCCCGATATCCGCACCTTCCACGCCCGCACCTCGGCCGACTATGCCCGGCTGTCCGGCGCCGGCTACGCCGACATGGCCGCGCGCCGCGCTGTGGCCGAAACCGTCCGCGAAAGCTGGGCCGCCGGCGGGCCGGCCATGGCCAGCAGCGAGACGCTGACCGTCGGGCCGTTCGGCAACCGCATCCGCATCCACCGTCCGACAGGCGCGGCGACGCTGCCGGCGATGGTCTATCTCCATGGCGGCGGCTGGATGCTGTTCAGCATCGACAGCCACGACCGGCTGATGCGCGAATATGCCGCGCGCAGCGGCTGCGCGGTGATCGGCGTCGATTATAGCCTCGCCCCCGAAGCCCGCTTCCCCCGCGCGCTGGACGAGGTCGAGGCGGTGCTGGCGTGGCTGCGCGACGAGGGCGCGGCGCACGGCATCGATGCGACGCGGCTGGCGCTGGGCGGCGACTCCGCCGGCGGCAACCTCGCTCTGTCGAGCGCGCTGCGCCTGCGCGATGGCGGTCATGCCGCCGCCGCGTTACTGCTTAACTATGGCGCCTTCGACACGGTCGAGCGCGGCTCGCACGCGCGTTACGACGGCGACACCTTCATGCTCACCCGCGCCGAAATGGCCGAGTTCTGGGACAATTATCTCGGCCCCTCGCCCGCCGCCGCCGCGCATCCCCATGCCCGGCCGATCCTCGCCGACCTGCACGGCCTGCCACCGACCTTCCTGTGCATCGCCGAGTGCGACATCCTGCTCGACGAGAATCTCGCCATGGCCGAGCGGCTGGGCGAGGCCGGGGTGGCGGTGACGGCGCGGGTCTATCCCGGCGCGTCGCACAGCTTCCTCGAAGCGGTCGAGATATCCGCGCTGGCCGATCGCGCGCTGGCCGAGGCCTCGGCATGGCTGGCTGACACCTTATGCTGATGAACGACACCGCCGTGCGGATCGACGAGGATGTGGCGCGGCTGATTGCCACGCATCCGTTCGGCTGGATCGTGCCGCACGGCGACCCCGCTCTCGCCTCGCCGATGCCGCTGCTGCTGCTCGACGGCGACACGCTGCTTGGCCACCTGCCGCGCGCGCATCCGCTGGTCGGCGCCTTTACGGCAGATCCCTCGGGCGTGTTCCTGTTCCAGGGCCCGCACGGCTACATCTCGCCCGAATGGCTCAGCGACAAGGACTGGGCACCGACCTGGAACTTCGCCATCGCCACGATCACCGCCGAGGTGGTGATCGATGACGCGCTGACCGACGAAGCGCTGCGCCGCCTCGTCGCCCATATGGAGCAGGGTCGCGCCCGGCCCTGGACGGTCGAAGCGATGGGCCCGCGCTACACAGCCTTGCGCGAACGCGTGATCGGCTTTCGCGCCACGATCACCGGCTGCAAGCTGCGCCGCAAGCTCGGCCAGGACGAGAGCGACACGGTGTTCGGCGAGATTCTCGCCGGCCTCGGCGACACCCCGCTCGCGCAGTGGATGGCGGAAGCGCGTTAAGCCGCCGCAGCGCGCAGCCGCGAATGGTGGCGGCCATAGCGCGCATAGATCAGCCCGCCGATCGCGATATAGCCGAACAGGATCGTCGCCGGGATCCATTCGCCATGGATCGCCTTGCCGATGATGTCGGTCAGCACCGGGCCCATCATCGTCAGGCAGAACAGGATCGCCAGCACCGGCACCACGCCGATCCACAGCCGCCCGACCATCATGCCGCCGAACGGCACGCTGAACGGGCGCGGCAGATCGGGCTGGGTCGCGCGCAGCCACATCACGCAGACCGCGACCGTGGTGAACACCATCGCCGTGCCGAGGCTGACCAGATCGGCGAGCAGCGAGATCGGCAGGACCGCCGCCGCCACCGCCGAGATCGCCGCGACCAGCACGGTGCCGTTGGCCGGCGTGCTGAAGCGGGGATGGATGCGGGCGAAGGCGCGCGGCAGCAGACCGTCCGCCGCGATGCTGTAGAGGATGCGCGACTGGCCATAGGTATTGACCAGCAGCACCGAGGCGAGCCCCGTCAGCGCGCCGAGCTTGATGATCACCGCGACCACCGGCATGCCGATCGCCCCGACCGCGACGGCGATCGGATCGGGCACGTTCAATGAGCGGAACGGCACCAGCCCGGTCAGCACCAGCGCCACCACGGCATAGATCACGGTGCTGACGAGCAGTGCGCCGAGGATGCCGAACGGGATATCGCGTTGCGGCAGCTTGGCCTCGGACGCGGCGGTGGCGACCGCCTCGAAGCCGAGATAGGCGAAGAACAGGATCGAGGCGGCGCGCAGCACGCCCGGCACGCCGTAGCGGAAGCCGCCTTCGTTGGGCGGCAGGAACGGCGTCCAGTTGGCGGTATGGATATGGCCCACCCCGACCAGCACGAAACCGAGCAGCACGCCGATCTTGACGATCACCAGGAAGGTGTTGACCGCCGCCGAGTGCGATATGCCGCGGATCAGCACCGCCGTGGCCACCGCCAGCGCGGCCGGCGCGACGAGGTTGATCGAGGGTGCGAAGCTGAAGTGCAGGCCCGTCGGCGTGATCTCGCCGCGCACCAGCGAGTTGCTCAGTGCGGCCGGGATATGCACCCCGAAGTCGCCGAGCAGGCTGCCGAGATACCCAGCAAACCCCACCGCCAGCGCCGACCCGGCCAGCCCGAACTCGAGCATCAGCATCCAGCCCAGCGCCCAGGCGACGACCTCACCCAGCGCGGCATAGGCATAGGTGTAGGAGGCGCCCGACACCGGCAGGACCGAGGACAGCTCGGCATAGCAGAGGCCGGTAAAGGCGCAGGCGAGCCCGGCGATGCCGAACGACACCACCACCGCCGGGCCAGCATAATTGGCCGCCGCGGTGCCGGTCATCACATAGACGCCGGCGCCGATGATGCAGCCGATGCCGATCAGCACCAGCTGGATCGGGCCGAGCGCGCGACGCATGCCGGTGTTGGCCGCCTCCGCCCGGACCGCGTCGAGCGACTTGCGGGCGAACATGCCGCGTGCCAGTTCGGCCATGTTCGTCTCCTGCTTCAGTGTGCCGTAGTCGTGGCGAGATAGTCGGCGGCGGTGGTCGGCCCACGCACCGATGTATCCTCATGATCGGCGATGAACTCGCGGATGGCGAGGAAGAAGTCGGCACCCGAGGGCAGACCGACCTTTACCCAGGCCGCATCGAGCGCGGCCTGCTTGTCCGCCGGCACGTCATAGGGCTGGAGGATCAGGAAGTCCCAGTTCGCCCCGTCGACATGGACGAACAGCTGGCGCGGCGGCAGGCCGGCCAGCTTGTTGGCCTCGTCGCAGCGCGCCACGAAACGCAGGAACGCGGTCTGCTTGCCCGGCGCGATGCGATAGGTCTCGACCTGCTGCTTGCCGATGGGTGGCGCCGGCGCCAGCCGGGCCGTCTGGGCGACGGCCGGCGCGGCGGTGAGCAGGGCGAGGGCGGCGATGAGCTGGCGCATGGCGTCAGAACTTCGCGGTCAGGGTGGCGATGATCTGACGTCCGGCGCCATAGACGCAGCCCGCGGGACCCGAGCAGCGCGCGACATAACCCTTGTCGAACACGTTCGACCCGTTGACCGCGATGCGGAAGTGCGGCGCGTCGTAATGGACGATCGCGTCGAACAACGTTGCCGCCTGGCCGTAATAGACCAGCGGGTTGAACGCGCCTGGGAGGCTGCCCGCGCTGCCGCTGGTATAACGCACGCCGGCACCAAAGCCGAAGCCGCCCAGCGCGCCCTTCTGGAAGGTATAGTCGGCGAACAGCGACGCCTTGTCCTTCGGCGTGACCGGCAATGGCTGGCCGATCTCGACCGCCGTGTTGCTCTTCAGCACGCGCGAATGGTTGTAGCTGTACGCGCCATTGATCGAGAGTTGGTTGTGGATGCGCACGACGAACTCGACCTCGCCGCCGTAAACCTCGACCTCGCCGCTCTGCGTGCCGAACACCGGCGAGACCGACGGCACGGTGCTGACCACGTTGGTCTGCTTGATGTCGAACAGCGCCGCTGTGGCGAACACCTTGACGTCGGACGACAGGCCGCGGCCGTCATATTTGATGCCGCCTTCCCACTGGCGGCCAGTGCTCGGCTTGTACGCCTGGTTGGTCACGCTATCGGCGCCGATCTGCGGCTCGAACGAAGTCGCGTAGCTGATATAGGGCGCGAAGCCGGCCGATGTGACATAGCTCGCCCCGGCGCGCCAGGTGAACTTCTGCTCCGACTGGTCGTGCGACGCGGCCGGGGCCGACACTGCGGTGAACGGGTCGAGATAGTTGCTCTTCACCCAGTCGTAACGGCCGCCGAGCGTGACGTAGAGATCGCCGATCTTGATTTGGTCCTGACCGTAAACACCGGTCTGGCGTAGGCGCTGATGGTTGTAGCGCGTCGGATAACCCAGCGCCTGGTTCGCCGGCGGGGTGATCACGGCGTTGTACACATTGGTCGTGCCGGTGCCGAAGTCGAAGCCGTAATCGGCCGCGTTGCGCACGTTGCGATAGTCGATGCCGACCAGAATCTTCTGGCGCACGTCGCCGGTCTCGACCGTGGCGTCGAGGCGGTTGTCGGCGGCGAAGCTGTCGACCTGTTCGCGATAGGTGAAGTTCGACAGCTGGACGGTGCGGTAATAGCTCGCCAGGGCCGGGTTGGTGGTGTTGGTCAGCCCGCCGCTGTCATAGACGCCGAGCGGGGTATCCTCCTTGTAATGGCTCCATTTGGCGTTCGAATGGAACGTCAGCCCGCCTGAGAAGCGGTGCGAGAAGTCGTAACCGACGCCGTACTGGCGCCGCTCATAGATATCGTTGGGGTCGTCGAGATTGGTATGACGCGGGATCATCCCGTTGGGATTGGCCAGCAAGGTGCCCTGCACCGGCAGGAAGCCGCCCTCTCCGCCGCGCACCTTGTCCCATTGGTAATAGAGCAGGCCAGTGAGCTGCGTCGCGCTGTCGACATGCCAGGTGAAGGTCGGCGCGGCGAGCAGGCGCTTGGCGTCGATATGGTCGACCTCGGCATTGCGGTCGAGATACAGGCCGGTGAAGCGCGCGTTGAGGCCGTCGGTCACCGCGCCGGTGAAGGTGGTCGACAACTGGTGGTAGTTGTCGGTGCCGTATTTGATGTTGAACTCGCCGCTGGTCTGGCTCGAGGCGCGGCGCGACGTCTCGTTGAAGATGCCGCCGGGAGGAGCGTTGCCGTACAGCACCGAGGCCGGGCCCTTGAGCAGCTCCAGCGACTGGAAGGCGTAGAGATCGACGCCGACCGAGTAGATGGTGGTCGAGATCGGCGCGGCGAGGCCGTCGATATATTGCTTGGGGGTGAAGCCGCGCACGGTGAAGAAGTCGAAGCGCAGGTCCGGCCCGTAATTCTCGCCGAACACGCCGGCGGTGTAGCGCACCGCCTGCTGGGCATCGACGAAGTTCAAGAGGTCGATCTGGTCGCGGGTGACGACCGACACCGATTGCGGCGTCTCGATCAGCGGGATGTCGGTCTTGTTGGCGGTGGTCGCGCCGGGGACGAAGTTGCGCGCCACGACGACGACGTCGCCCTGGTCGTTGCGCGTCGTCTGGATGTTGGTGGCGTCGTCCTGCGCCGCGGGCGCGGGCGCCGCCGCGGGTGCCGCGTCCTGCGCGAAGGCGGCGCCGGTGAAGGTGAGCATGGAGCTGGCGATCAATGCCGCCCGGATCGAGCTACGCCGTAAATTGGTGTGGTACGCCATGATGTCCCCCTTGTGTTGCCGAAGTGTTGCCCTTCGCCTCTCGCCTTTTTTCGCCCATCCTCCTTACGCCCGATGAAGCGGACGAGCGCTCTTGATCGGATCGTTTTCCATTGCGCATGGGCCAGCGCCGAAACGAACCGTGCATTGGCATCGCGCCGCGCACGCCGTTAAAGCGCCAACCATGCTCCGCCTGACCGAACTGACCCTGCCGCTCCACCACGCGCCGGAAGACCTGCCCGCCGCGATCTGCAAGCGGCTGCGCATCACGCCGCGCGAGCTGATCAAGCATGTCGTCGCGCGGCGCGCCTTCGACGCGCGCGACAAGAGCGACATCCAGCTGGTCTATTCGGTCGATGTAAACGTGAAGGACGAGAATGCCGTCCTGACCCGCTGCCGCAAGGACAGGGGCGTCCAGCGCACCCCCGACACACGCTACCGTTTCCTCGGCAAGGCACCGGAAGGCCGGACCGGGCTGCGGCCGGTGGTCATCGGCACAGGACCATGCGGGCTGTTCGCCGGGCTGATCCTGGCCCAGATGGGCTATCGCCCGATCATCCTCGACCGCGGCAAAATGGTGCGCGAGCGGACCAAGGACACCTGGGGGCTGTGGCGCCGCTCGGTGCTCAACCCCGAGAGCAACGTGCAGTTCGGCGAGGGTGGCGCGGGGACCTTTTCCGACGGCAAGCTCTACAGCCGGATCAAGGACCAGCGCCATCTCGACCGCAAGGTGCTGACCGAGTTCGTCAAGGCCGGCGCCCCGCCCGAGATCCTCACCGAGGCGCATCCGCACATCGGCACGTTCCGGCTGGTGACGATGGTCGAAAGCATGCGCGCGACGATCGAGGCGCTGGGGGGCGAATATCGCTTCTCGACCCGCGTCGACGGGCTCGACGTCGAAACCGACCGCACTGGGGCGCGTCACGTTCGCGGGCTGCACCTCGCCGGCGGCGACTATCTGGCGGCGGACCGCGTCATCCTCGCGGTCGGGCACAGCGCGCGCGAAACCTTCGGCATGCTGCACCAACGCGGCGTGCACATCGAGGCCAAGCCGTTCTCGATCGGCGTGCGCATCGAGCATCCGCAATCCTGGATCGACCGGGCCCGCTTCGGCGCCTGCGCCGGGCATCCGGACCTCGGCGCCGCCGCCTACAGCCTGTCGCACCATTGCCGCAACGGGCGCACGGTCTACAGCTTCTGCATGTGCCCCGGCGGTCGGGTGGTGGCGGCGACCTCGTAGCCCGGGCGCGTCGTCACCAACGGCATGAGCCAATATTCGCGCGCCGAGCGCAACGCCAACAGCGGCCTTGTCGTCGGGGTGACGCCCGCGGACTATCCCGGCCATCCCCTGGCGGGCATCGCGTTCCAGCGCGAATGGGAATCGCGCGCTTTCGTCGCCGGCGGCGGCACGTATGAAGCACCGGGCCAGCGCGTCGGCGATTTTCTCAAGGGCCACCCGTCGACGGACTTCGGC
>NZ_JAQGLG010000089.1 GCF_028292965.1 Sphingomonas bacterium
GGCGCGGTGAAATCGACCAGCACATCGGCCGCCTGCGCCAGCGCCGCCGGATCGCCGTCGGCGTCGATGCCACCCGCGAGCGTCGCGCCGAGATCGGAGATGGTCGCGGCGATCGCCTGGCCCATGCGGCCGGCGCTGCCGAAAATGCCGATCGCGGTCACTGGTCCTGCTCCTCTGCCGTAACGCTTTTCGCGTTACCGGCATCGGGGGCAGGATGCCAAGCGCTAAGACTTGGCCGCGATCCCTGCCGCGACCAGTTCGCGCCGTGCGTCGGCGAAGGCGGCCTGGAATTCCGGCTTGGTCATCAGTCGCTCGACGATCAGCCCGCCGAGCAATTGCCCCGCCGTCACGTCGCTACGGAAGTGCTGGCCGCAGACGATCCGGCTCTGGCCGTAGCGCGCCGCACGGGCGAGCAAGGCCGGCGCCCGTTCGGGCACCAGCCGGGCCAGCGTCTCACCCATCAAAAAGGCCATCGAGGTATGTCCGCTGGGATAGCTCGACAGCGGATCGTCATTGCGCTTGCAGCTGTTCAGTGCGGCATCGACGATGTAGGGGCGCGGACGCTTGAACTCGTCCTTGCCGTCATCGACCACCGCTTTCTCGCTGGCGCGCACCAGCGCCATCAACCGCGCGGTCGCCGGCAGCTTGTCGAGATCGAACGCCGGGCCGAGCACGACGGCGAAGATTGTCGCGTTCTTGGTATCGCCATCGAGCCGCGCATCCGCCTCGTCGACCGGCGTGCGCGCCACCTCGGCGGCATGCAATTCGGCCATCTCGGCGACCGCCTGCGTACTGCCCGCCGCCGGAGGCGGAGGCAGCACGCGGGCCGGATCGAGATCCGCAGGCGTCAGCAGCGCCGGTGGCTTGGGCCCCGGCGCGGCGGCGAGCAACGCCGCCGCCAGCCACATCGCGCTCATCAGAAGGTGAGCGTCACGTCGCCGGTGAACGACCGGCCGGTCTGGAAGACATATTGGTCATAGGGGTAATATTTCACCCCGGCGACCGTGACCGCGCTGTTCTGGCTGATGTTGGTCACGCGCCGCGAGTTGAACAGATTGTTGACCTCGACGCCGATCCGCACCGGCCCGATATCATAGCGCGCCGACAGGATCGCGGTGTTGTATCCGCTACTCCGGTAATTGTCGTCGCCGGTCACGAACCATTGCGGCCCGGTATATTTGTCGATCAGCGAGAAGCGGATCGGGCCGTGTTTGTAGAGCAGGCCGCCGGCTGCGGTGAATTCCGGCGCATTGGCGACCTGCTGGTGCGGCGAGCCGGCATTGTCGGTCTTGGCATAGTTGCGCGAGCCGTTGGCGAACAGCGCGAAGCCGCGCGGCAGGGCATAGGTGATCTGCCCCTCAATGCCCTTATACTGCACCGCGCCCTGGTTGATGAACACCGTGCCTTCGCCTGGCACCGGCGAGGTGAAGGAGGCGAATTTGTTGGTGAAATCGATCTTGTAGATATCGACGTCCACGCTGAGGCTGCCGCCGTGATAGACTGCGCCCGCCTGGTAATTGGTCGACCGCTCGGGCTCGACCGTCGAAAGGCCGGGATTGGCGACGTACAGCACGCTGAGCGACGGGGCGAGGAAGCCGCGGGCATATTGCGCATAGACCGCCAGCTTGTCGTTCACCGCATAGTTGATCGTCGCGAAGGGCAGGTTGGCGGTATAGGTATCGCTCAGGCTCTGCGGATAGCGCGTCGTCTGATTGTACGTCGCCATGATCCGGCGGTTGAAGTCGACATGCTTGAAGCCCGGTGTGATCTTCAGCCCCGGCAGCGGCCGCAATTCCAGCTCGACGAATTCCTCCGTATGCTCGGTGTGCGAATTCTGGTCGAACTTGACGTTGGCCGGCGTCGCGATGCCCGTCACCGGGTCGGTCGCTGCCTTTTCGGCATAGTTGGCTGCCATGGTTACCAGGTTGACGTCGCGCTGCTGGCGATAGGTGTTCGACCATTCGAGCCACGCGCCGGCGGTGATCGCGCCGAAGCCGAAGTCGATCCGCGTCTTGGCGATGTCGCCGAACATGCGATATTTGTTGGTCTTGGTGTAGCCCGGCACGCCGAACGAGGTGGCCGGGGAGCCCAGGGTCAGCTTGACGACATTGGCCGCGGTAACGGCCGCCGCGACCTGCGCGGCGGTGGTGGCGGTCGGCGTGGTCGTGCCGAAGATCGTCACGTCGTTGCCGCTCAGCGTCTCATTGTCATAGCTGTAGGTATAGGCGCGGTTCTCGAACGTCGCGCCCGGTGCCAGCGTTGCCTCGAACTTGACGATCTCGAAGTCGGTCGTCTTGTGGGTGTGGTTGTAGCCGAAGTAATTCTGCGTGTTGGGGTCGTTGTTGAGGCTGAAATACTTGCCGTACAGCGCGGCCTGCGACAGCGTCGTGCCGTCCTTGTCGGGCTGGTTGAAACTGTTCTCGTTATAGGTACCGAGCAGCGTCAGCTTCGCATTCGGGCCGATCGGGATCATGATCTTGCCGAAGATGTTGTTCGAGCTGAACGGGCTGAAGGTGCGCGCGCCGTCCGATTTGATGTGCTGACCGCTCAGCACGATCTCGGTGCCGCCCAACTTGTCGATCGCGCCGCTCTGGAACACGCCGCGCAGCAGGTAAGTGTTGTAGCTGCCATAGCTGGCCTTGAGCTCGACGCCCATGTCGTCGCGCGTTGCGCGGGAGAACAGGTTGATGTTGCCGCCGAACGTCGCCTGGCCGAGCTGGCTGGCATTGCCGGGTCCGCGATCGACGATCAGCGTCTCGATCGTGTTCGACGGGAAGAAGGTGTTGCTGTGGTGCGTCGGGTCGTTGGTGTCGCCGAACGGCACGCCGTCATAGGTGATGTTGTATTCGCCGTCCTGGAAACCGCGAATCTGCGCCTTGGATTCGGACAGGCCGGGGCCATTGGCATTGCCGTAACCCGAGACGCTGGGGCTGATCATCGCGATCTGGTTGAAGTCTGAGGTTGCCGGCAGCGAATCCTCGATGAACGAACGCGAGATGATCGATTGCGGCTGGGTGGTCTGGAGCGAGGCGGTGACCGGCGCGATCTCGTTGGCGCGCGTCGCGGTGACGACGATATCCGATCCTTCCGCGATCTTCTGCGGATCGTCGGCGGCCGGCGCGGCCGGCGCGGTATCGACGGCTGGCGTGGCGGCTTTCGTTTCGGCCTGGACTGCACTCGACAGCGTGGCGAGGATAAGCGCGCTCGCGCCGCTCAGCAGACGGCGTGTGGTCGTTGCGTTCGACATGATCCTGATTTCCCCAAAGCGCCTGATCGGCGTCGCTGAGGGCGGCCCTAGGCAGCGTCGGTGACTCTTCGGCGACG
>NZ_JAQGLG010000162.1 GCF_028292965.1 Sphingomonas bacterium
AGGGCTTCGCCACCCGCCGCGATGCCGAGCGCGTCCGCGCCACCGCGATCAGCGCGGCCTCGGCGCGCGACCGCAGCCGCGCCGATCTCGGCGTCAGCGGCGAGCAGGCGGCAGTGACCCATGCCCGCCGGCCGGTGCTGATCGCCGGGCTCGCGCAGGCCGAGGCGGGCGCGGCCAGGGCCCGCGCCGCGCTCGACCTCGCCCGGCAGGACCGCGACCATGCCGTGGTCACAGCCCCAATCGACGGCGTGGTCGGCAACCGCCAGGTGCAGGTCGGCGACTTCGTCCAGCCCGGCTCGCGCGTGCTGACGC
This sequence comes from Sphingomonas bacterium, assembly GCF_028292965.1. Taxonomy (GTDB): domain Bacteria; phylum Pseudomonadota; class Alphaproteobacteria; order Sphingomonadales; family Sphingomonadaceae; genus Sphingomonas. The sequence goes on from NZ_JAQGLG010000162.1 coordinate 313, forward strand.
TGGTGCCGGTGTCCTCGCTCTATGTCGTGGCCAATTTCAAGGAAACCCAGACCCGCGACATGCGCGTCGGCCAGCATGCCCGCGTCACGGTCGATGCGCTCGGCGGCGCGACGCTGACCGGCACGATCGAAAGCTTCGCGCCCGGCGCGGGCAGCGAGTTCACCCTGCTGCCGTTCGAACCGGGCTCGGGCAACTTCACCAAGATCGTCCAGCGCGTCGGCGTGCGCATCCGGCTCGATCCCGGCCAGGAAGCGCTGGCCCGCTTGCGCCCGGGCCTGTCGGTGACCGCGAAGGTGCTGCTGCGGGCGTGAACCCTTGTTCCCCGGCGCAGGCCGGGGCCCAGTCGGGGACGATGCTGATCGAGCAAGGCGCTCCGTTATCGCCGCCTTCCGAAATGGGCCTCACCTCAGCCGGAGCAGCTGCTAACCTGCGTTAGCCACAATCCGTTTCGCATGCGGACACATTGTTAGCATGACGGGTTTCTGTCACGATTCAAATCCGGCGTCGGGTCGCGTATCCACCCGGTACCAAACGGCCCCGGATCCTCGCCGACGGCCGGGCAGCGAGGCGATCAGCATTGGGCGCAGACACTTCCCCGGCCTATGTCTTCAAGCCGCACGAGCGCCCGACCCTGCCGGGCTCGCCCGCCAATCCCGATCACCCGTCGCGCCGGCGGGCGGCCTATTTCGCGATCGGCTGCCTGATCGGCATCACCGCCGGGCTCGGCAACGCGCTGGTGCTGGTCAACCTCAACTTCGCACAGGGCACGCTCGGCCTGACGACCGACGAAAGCGCGTGGCTGACGGCCGCCTATTTCATGACCAATATGACCGCCAACCTGCTGCTGGTGAAGTATCGCCAGCAATTCGGCTTGCAGCCGTTCATCCGCTACGCACTCGTCATCTATGCGTTGAGCACGCTGCTGCATCTGTTCCTGCATGGCTTCTGGACCTCGGTCGCGGTGCGCGCGGTCAGCGGCATCGCGGCGAGTGGCCTGTCGACGCTGACCATCCTCTATTTCTTCCAGAGCATGCCCGGGCCGAAGCGGCTGTTCGGCGTGATGATCGGCATCTCGGTACCGCAATTCGCCACCCCGCTTGCCCGCGCGCTATCGCCGCGCCTGCTCGACTGGGGCGATTGGCACATGCTCTACTGGTTCGAACTCGGCCTCGCGCTGGCCACGCTGGGCGCGGTGATGGCGCTGCCGCTGCCGCCGAGCGAGCGGGAGAAGGTGTTCGAGCCGCTCGACTTTCTCACCTTCGGCCTGCTTGCCCCGGGATTGTGGCTGCTCATCGCGGTGCTGTCGGAAGGGCGGATCGAATGGTGGCTGGAACGCGACTGGATGGGTTATGCGCTGGTCGCCAGCGTCGCGATGATCGCGGCGGCGCTGCTGGTCGAGCATTTCCGCGTCAACCCACTGATCAACACACGCTGGCTCGGCACGCGCGAGGTGCTGCGGCTGATGCTCGTCGCCGCGGCGGTGCGCATCCTGTTGTCGGAACAGTCGTTCGGCACGGTCGGTATCCTTACCGTGGTCGGCATGCTCAACGACCAGATGGTCACGCTCAACCTGATCATCGTCGCCGCGTCGCTTGCCGGGCTGGCGAGCGCGATCTTCACCTTCCGGCCCGCCGACGTCGCGCTGCCGATCAACATCGCGGTGGTGCTGATCGTGGTCGGAGCGGCGATGGACAGCTTCTCGACCAATGTCACACGGCCGGAGAATTTCTACATCAGCCAGGCGCTTATCGGCTTCGCCTCGATCCTGTTCCTCGCCCAGGCGATGGTGATCGGCATTTCGCGTGCGCTTCTCGCGGGGGGCAAGAACTTCATCACCTTCAGCGTGCTGTTCGCAATGAGCCAGAGCCTCGGCGGCCTGATCGGCAGCGCACTGCTCGGCACCTTCCAGGTGGTGCGCGAGAAGGTCCATTCGCACGAGCTGGTCCAGTCGATCGTGATGACCGATCCGCTGGTCGCGGCGCGACTGCGCGGCACGGGAGGCATCTATGCCGGGACGATCGGCGATCCGGCGCTGCGCGGCGCGGCCGGCGCCGGTGCGCTCGCCCAGCAGGTCGCGCGCGAGGCCAATATCCTCGCCTATAATGACGTCTTCATGCTGATCGCGGTGCTTGCGGTGCTGACGGCCTTGTGGGGCGTGGCGATCCGCTGGTCGATCCGGCGGCGCAGCGAATTGTCGCCGGTGCTCCAGTTGCAGCAGCGGCAGATGCAGGCCATGGCCGCCGCCCAGGCGGCGCCGGACCAGGAGGGACGATCATGAGCGAAAAGATCGACGCCGCGGATCAGGCGGCCCCGCTCGCGCCTCCGGATACGCCGGACCCGCAGGTCGAGGTGGCGCCGACCGGCTGGCGGCCGAGGGACAAGAACCGGACGACGGTCATCGTCATCCTCGTCATCGCGGTGCTTGCCGTGCTGGCGATCCTCTACGCCTGGCGCCTGCCGCCGTTCGCCGGGCTGCATGAGGACACCGACAATGCCTATGTCCGCGGGCGGGTGACGATCATCAGCCCGCAGGTCAGCGGTTATGTCACCTCGGTGCCGGTGCAGGACTTTGCCGAGGTCAAGGCGGGGCAGGTGCTCGCGACGATCGACGACCGTATCTACCGCGCCCGCGTCGCCCAGGCCGAGGCCAACGTCGCCGCGCAGCAGGCGGCGCTCGCCAACTCGACCCAGGCGCAACGCTCGCGCGAGACCGCGACTTTGAGCCAGGACGCTGGCATCGCCAATGCCCGTGCCCAGCTGCAAAAGGCGCAGGCCGATATGCGCCGCGCCGACACCCTGGTCGCCGACGGCTCGATCTCGGCGCGCGAGCACGACCAGACCCGCGCCGCTTTGCTCGCCGCGCAGGCGACAGTGCTACAGGCCTCGGCCGGCCGCGCGATCGGCACGCAGGATGTGCGCACCGTGGTCGTGGGCCGTGCCGGGCTGGAGGCGTCGGTCGAGGCGGCGCGCGCGCAGTTGCGGCTGGCGCAGATCGATCTCGACAACACGGTGATCCGCGCGCCGGTCGATGGGCAACTGTCGGAGATCGGCGTGCGCAACGGTGCCTATGTCACCCCCGGCACGCAATTGCTGTTCCTCGTGCCGCACGATGTGTGGGTCATCGCCAACTTCAAGGAATCGCAGACGCGCGCGATGCGCGTCGGCCAAAGCGCCAGCTTCCGCGTCGATGCGCTCGGGGATGTGCGCTTTACCGGCCATATCCAGAACCTGGCGCCCGCCGCGGGCTCGGAGTTCGCGGTCATCAAGTCCGACAATGCCACCGGCAACTTCGTCAAGGTGGCGCAGCGCATCGCGGTGCGCATCGCGATCGATCCGGGCCAGGCGGCGGCGCGGCGGCTTCGCCCGGGCATGTCGGTCGAGGTGGCGATCGATACGCGCGGCGGCGGGCAATGACCGCTCGGCGTTCGCTCCTGTTGACCCTCGCGCTCGCCGGATGCGCCGGGCCGCATATCGCGACCGAGCATGTCGGGCCGGTCGCACCGCCGGCTGCATGGCGCACCGATGCCGGCCCGACCGCGCCGCTGGACAAGACATGGTGGCGCGGCTTCGGCGATCCGGCGCTCGCGGCGCTGGTCGAGCGCGCGCTGGCCAACAACAGCGACATCGCCATCGCCGCCGCGCGGGTGCGCGAGGCGCGCGCCAATGAACGGCTCGCCCGGGCGCAACTGCTGCCGACGCTCGATGCCGGCCCTGCCGTCGGGCGCTCGCGCTCGGTCAGCGCGTTCGGCACGCCCTCGACCCAGACCTTCCTCCAGCCCCAGCTCCAGGCCGGTTACGAGGTCGACCTGTTCGGCCGGCTCGCCGACACCGTCTCCGCCGCGCGCAGCAGCTACTTGGCAAGCGCAGCGGCGCGAGACGCGGCGCGCCTCTCCGTGACCGGCGCCACCGCCAGCCTGTACATCACCCTGCTCGGCCTCGACGCACGGCTGGCGGTGGCGCGCGACACGCTGGCGGCCCGCGCCAATGCGCTGCGTCTCGCCACCTCGCGCGACCGGGCGGGCTATTCCCCCCGGCTGGAACTGCAACAGGCCCAAGCCGAATATGACGCGACCGCGCAGATCATCCCGCAGATCGAAGCCTCGATCGCCCGCGCCGAAGATGGGCTGAGCCTGCTGGTCGGCGATGTCCCGGGGCCGATCGCACGCGGCAGCCGGCTCGAAGCGCTGACCACGCCGGCGGTCCCGGATGGGCTGCCCTCGACGCTGCTCGACCGGCGCCCCGACATCGCCCAGGCCGCCAGCCAGCTCGCCGCGGCGGACTCCTCGCTGGCCTCTGCGCGCAAGCGCTTCCTGCCGCAGCTGCGCCTGTCGGCCACCGCCGGTGCCGCTTTCTCGACCCTGCTCGCCAACCCGATCACCATCTGGTCGATCGGCGGCAGCGTGCTCGCGCCCCTGTTCGAAGGCGGGCGGCTGCGCGCGCAGGCCGATGTCGCCGCCTCGCAGCGCGACCAGGCCGCCTGGGGCTATCGCCGCACCGTGCTGACCAGCTTCCGCGAGGTCGAGGACGCGCTGGCCTCGGTCGCGCGCCTCGACGAACAGATCGTGCTGGCGCGGCACCAGCGCGACACGCTGGCCGAGGCGCTGCGGCTGGCGACCAACCGTTACCGGGAGGGCTATTCGCCCTATCTTGAGCAGCTCGATGCGCAACGCAACCTGCTCAGCGCGCAGCTCGCGCTGGTCGGGCTGGAGACCGATGCGTTCACTGCCCGCATCCAGCTCTACCAGGCGATGGGCGGTGGGTGGAGCGTGGCGGATCTGCCGGCGAAGTGAATGACCTCAGTGACTTGCGCCATAGCGCTTGTCGCGAACCCCGCACCGGCCCACCATCGGCCATGCACTCAGCCCCGGGGGGCCGCCGCCATGACCAGTCGCTATCTGCCCGCGCTCCTGCTCGCCCTGCTCGCGCCGCCCGCCTGGGCGCAGTCGACCGAGCCCGCCACACCGACAGAGACGCCTGCGCCGGACGATGATCCCGCGCTCGCCCCGCGCCTGGACGAGCGTCCGTTCGGGGTGCCGTTCGGCAAGGCCTGGATCGGTGCGCCGGACGGCGACGTCACGTTGCTGGTGTTCGCCGACTATGCCTGCCCGGCGTGCCGCGAGGCGCAGCCGGTGCTCGATGCGCTCGTCGCGGCGGACCCGCATCTCAGGGTCGTCTATCTCATCCTGGTCAATGAGGATGAGGGGCGGCAGGCGGCGCTGACCAGCCTTGCCGTGGCGCAGAGCGGCTCGACCTGGGCCACATTCCACCGCGCGCTGGATGCCGGCGGTGACCCGGGACCTGCAGGCGTCGCCGCCGCACTCAAGGCCGCCGGGGTCGACCCGGCCAGCCTGCCGCCGCTGACGGGCGAGGCATTGATCGACAGCCCGATCCTCGACGAGCTCAACCGCAACGACCGTGCGCTGGTCGAGCACAAGGGCACCGCGGTGCCGGCCTGGTTGATCGGCACCGGCCCGGGCAAGGCGCGCAACGGCTTCGACCCCGTCGTGCTGCGCGCCGCGATCGCCAAGGCGCGGGCGAAGTGAGCGCGTGAACTACCGCGAGCGCGCCGACGCGCAGGCGCTGGAACAGGCGCTGAACCTTGCGCCGAAGAACCCGCTCCCGCTGACCGCGCGCAGCCTGACCGCGGAAGAGGTCGCGGCGATCGACCGTCGCATCTATCCAATCGTCTTTGGGCTGTATGGCGTGGGTGCGGTCGGGATCCTGCTGTTCGCCTGGTTCGGCACTGAGCAGGGCGATGGTGCGGTCTTCCCGATCGCCGCGATCGTCGCGCTGGTGCTGCTGGTCCCGCTTGGCCTGTTCGCGCGCTTCAAGGCCGGGCGTCGCAAGGACTATCGCGATCCGCTGGCGTCGATCGAGGCGAGTGCGGACGGGGTCACGATCCGCAGTGCCGGGCGCACGGCTCGGCTCGACTATCGCGATGTCGTGGTGGGCGAGTTCATCCTGCTGGCCGGCGCGAAGAGCCGGGTGCTGTTCCTCGGCGTTGCGCTCGATGGGCCGTTCGGGCCGTTGCGGCTGGAGAACATGGCGTACCAATCGGGCACGATCACCGCCGCGGCGATCGTCGCGCAGCGGCACGCGTTGGGCCTGCCGGTGGTTGGGCGCGCAAGTTAGGATATCCGCGATCAGCTCTACCCGTCATGCCGGACTTGTTCCCACAGCTGTCCGGGATTTATGTTTGAGGTGGGGTGCACGGCAGACAAATCCTGAGGATTCTGCCAAGATCATGTTGTCGAGACATGATTTTTGGGAGGTCTGCCGT
>NZ_JAQGLG010000167.1 GCF_028292965.1 Sphingomonas bacterium
GACGGCGGCTTCCCGCCGCTGCTGCTCGAGCCGATCGACTTCACCCAGCTGTACATGCAGCAGGCGGAAGCGCAGCAGGTCGGTGCCGCCGGGACCGCCGGCTCGGCCTGACGGCCGATTGGGGTGAAATAAGATGAACCTGACCCGTGCGCTCGGCTCGGTGGGCGGCCTGACGCTCGCCAGCCGCTTGCTCGGGCTGGTGCGCGATTCGCTGTTCGCGCGTTATGTCGGCGCGAGCTTCGCGTCGGACGCGTTTCTCGTCGCCTTCCGCCTGCCCAATATGTTTCGCGCGCTGTTCGCCGAAGGGGCGTTCTCAGCCGCGTTCATCCCCATGTTCAACCGCAAGGTCGCCGACAAAGATGGCGCCGGCCTGCCGGCGGGCGTTGCTTTCGCGCAGGACGCGTTGTCGGTCCTGCTGCCGATCCTGATCCTGATGACGGTCGTGCTGGAGGTCTTCGCCTGGCCGGTGACGCTGTTGTTGTCGGGCAGGTTCCACGGCGTGACGCACGACCAGTTCGCCTTTGCGGTGCAGCTGTCGCGTTTCACCATTCCCTATCTGATGCTGATCAGTCTCGTGTCGTTGCTCGGCAGCATCCTCAATTCTCTGCACAAATTCTGGGTCAATGCGGCCGCACCGATCCTGCTCAACCTGACGCTGATCGCAGCGTTGCTGTTCTTTCACAGCCACGATCCGTTCGAGACGGCCCGCAACCAGGCCATTGCGGTCAGCGTGTCAGGCGTGCTGCAGCTGCTCTGGCTGGCCTGGTCGTGCCGCGCGAGCGGCGTGCGGTTGCGGCCCCGGATGCCCCGGTTCAACGCGGACGTGAAACAATTGCTGGCGCTGATCTGGCCGGCCGCCGCCGGTGCCGGCGCGGTGCAGATCAATCTCCTCGTCTCGACGGCGCTCGCCGCGTCGCTATTGGCGCACGGGTCGGTGACCTATATCTATATGGCCGACCGGGTGAACCAGTTGCCGCTCGGGCTGATCGGCATCGGGCTCGGCACGGTGCTGTTGCCGCTGATCTCGCGCCAACTCGGCGGCGGCGAGGAAGCCGCCGCGATGGAAACGCAGAATCGTGGCATGGAGCTGGCATTGCTGCTGACCCTGCCCGCGACGGTGGCGCTGGTGCTGTGCGGTCAGCCGATCGTCGCGGCGCTGTTCGAGCATGGCAAATTCGACAGCGGAGACAGTTTAAGGACGGCACAGGCCCTCGCCGCCTTCTCCGTCGGCCTGCCAAGCTACATCCTGGTCAAGGTACTCACCCCGGGCTTCTACGCGCGCTCCGACACCAGGACGCCGGTGCGCTACGCGACGATCTCGATGGGCGTGAACCTGATCCTCAACCTCGCGCTGATCTATCCGCTCCAGCATATGGGGCCACCGCTGGCGACCGCGCTGGCTTCGACCGTCAACACCTTCCTGCTCTACCGCACGCTCAGGAAGCGCGGGCATTTCGAACCCGATGCGCGCCTGCGCCGTCGCGCCTGGCGGCTGGCGCTGGCGGCACTCGCCATGGGCATCGTGCTGTGGCTGCTGGAAGGGCTGCTGACGCCGTACACCCATGGCAGCTGGGTGGTGCGGACCGGCGCGATGGTCGTGCTGGTCGGCGCCGGCAGCGTCGTCTATGCGATCGCCACCTTCGTCCTCGGCGCGTTCACCCGCGACGATCTGGCCTTCCTGCGGCGCCGTCGCGCCGCCTGATATGAGAACAAGTATGCGCGTCGTTTCCGGCATTCAGCCTACGGGCAATCTCCACCTCGGCAATTATCTCGGCGCGATCAAGCAATGGGTTGCGATGCAGGACACCATGGCGCCGGAGGTGGACTGCCTATTCTTCCTGGCCGACCTGCACGCCTTGTCACAGCCGCTGGTGGCAGCGGAACTTGCCTCCAATACGGTCGAGATGGCGGCGACGTTGCTCGCCTGCGGGATCGATCCCGATCGCTCGATCCTGTTCAACCAGGCGCGCGTGCCGGCGCATAGCGAGCTGGCCTGGATCCTGGGCGGCACCGCGCGGATGGGCTGGCTCAATCGCATGACGCAGTGGAAGGACAAGGCCGGCAAGTCGGGCGAGTCGCAGAGCGTCGCTATGTTCACCTATCCCGTGCTGCAGGCCGCCGACGTGCTGCTCTATCAAGCGACGCACGTGCCCGTGGGCGAGGACCAGAAACAGCATCTCGAACTGGCGCGCGACATCGCGACCAAGTTCAACAATGACTTCGGCGTCGACCTGTTCACCCTACCCGAGCCGTTCGTGTCGAAGGCGGCGCCGCGCATCATGTCGCTGCGGGACGGCGCGGCGAAGATGTCCAAGTCCGATCCGTCCGACGCGTCGCGGATCAACCTGATCGATAGCGACGACCTGATGGTGCAGAAGATCAAGAAGGCGAAGACCGACCCTGAACCTCTGCCCGAAACGGCCGACGGCCTGGCGGCGCGACCGGAAGCGAAGAACCTCGTGACGATCTACGCCGCGCTGGCCGATATCGGCACGGACACGGTGATGGCGGAATTCGGCGGCAAGGGCTTCGGCGCGTTCAAACCGGCGCTGGCGGATCTGGTGGTGGCCAAGCTCGGGCCGATCCGCGATCGCCTGACCGGTCTGCTGGGCGATCGCACGGCCGTGTCGGAGGCGCTGATCAGGGGAGCGGCACGCGCCAACGCGCTGGCGGTCCCGACGCTGAAGGCGACGCAGGCCGCAGTGGGCCTACAAGCCTAGGCGAAGGGATTGCGAACGGTCAGCCGGCCATTGATCGTGAGGCCGTCCTGCATATCTTCCGACCAAAGCGTATCGCAGCCGGCGATCAGCGCCGCCGAGACGATCGACGCGTCATAGAAAGACATCCGGTACCGCTCTGACAGCCACAGCGCACCCTCATGGGTCTCGACGGTGAGCGGCACGACGGCGACGAGCGAGCGCAATTCGGCAAGGAAGGTGACGACCTGCGGCCAGGTTAAACCCAGCTTGCGGCGGGCCACATTGGCGATCTCATTGAGCACCTGAACGCTGATCGTCCCGCCGTCGCGCAACAGCGCTTCCGCGCGATCCGCCTTCGCCGCGTCGGATGAGATCAGATACAGCGCGACATTGCTGTCGAAAAAGCTACCGGGCAGTCGCCTCGTCGCGATCGAAGCGGAAATCGGCCGGCATTAGTCCACGGAATGAGCGTAGTCGTTCCAGCGCCT
>NZ_JAQGLG010000189.1 GCF_028292965.1 Sphingomonas bacterium
GCCGCCGGCGCGCAAGGACGACCCCGTCGCTCAGGCGCGCCAGTTCGCGCGGCGCCAGGGGCGGGACGATTATGCCATCGCGGTCGGTGCGCGGATGACCACCGCGCTGACCTCGCCCGCGCCGTTCGTCGAGCGGCTGGTACATTTCTGGGCCAATCACTTCGCGGTGTCGGCCGACAAGCTCACCGTGGTTGGCCTGTCGGGCACGCTGGAGTTCGAGGCGATCCGGCCGCATGTGCTGGGCAAGTTCGGCGATATGCTGGGCGCGGCCGAGCGCCACCCGGCGATGCTGCTCTATCTCGACCAGGCGCAATCGGTCGGGCCGAACAGCCCGATCGGCGCGCGCGTGGCGTCACGCGGCGCGCGCAAGATCGGGCTCAACGAGAATCTCGCGCGTGAAATCATGGAGTTGCACACGCTCGGCGTGCGCACCGGCTATAGCCAGACCGACGTCACCGAATTTGCTCGGGCGATGACCGGATGGACGGTGTCGGGGCTTGGTCGCGGCGTTGGTGCGCGTTTCACCGGCACCGACGGGCCGGCCGGCGCCTTCGTCTTTGCCGCCCCGTTGCATGAGCCCGGCGGCCGCACGATCATGGGCAAGCGCTATGACGAGGGCGGGGAACATCAGGCGCAATCGGTGCTCAACGATCTTGCGGTGCATCCGTCGACCGCGACGCACCTCGCGACGAAACTGGCGCGCCACTTCGCCGGCGACACGCCGCCGCCGGCGTTGGTCGAGCGGTTGCAGGCGACCTATCTCAAGACCGGCGGCGACCTGCCGAGTGTCTATCGCGTGCTGATCGAGGCGCCCGAGACCTGGGCACCACAGTCGGTCAAGTTCAAGACGCCGTGGGAATGGTCGGTGTCGTCGATGCGCGCGCTGGGTGTGAAGACGCTTCAGCCGCTGGCCATCACAGGCCTGCTCAATCAACTTGGCCAGCCGACCTGGCGGCCGGGCTCACCGGCCGGCTATGACGATATCGCGGCGAGTTGGGCCGGCCCGGACGCGGTGATGCGTCGGGTCGAGGCGGCCGAGCGTTTCGCGGCGCGCGCCAATGGCGCGATCGATGCACGCGCGCTGGCGCCCAAGCTGTTCCCGGCGGCGGTATCGCCGGCGACGACCCGGGCGCTGGCCAATGCCGACAGTCCGGGCCAGGCGCTCGCCCTGTTGCTCGTCGCACCCGAATTCATGCGGAGATAAGCCATGGCCATGGATCGTCGCCATTTCGTCGCCACCGCCAGCATCGGCGGGATTGCCGCCATGCTCGCCCCCCGCGTCGCCTTCGCCAGGGCGGAGACCGACCGGCGTTTCGTGTTCATCATCCAGCGTGGCGCGGCCGACGGCCTGGGCACGATTGCCCCGGTCGGCGACCCGTCTTTCGTCAGTCAGCGTGGCGACCTCGCTGCCGATTTCGCGAGCGCGACCAAGCTGGATTCGATGTTTGCGATTCACCCGTCGCTGGTCAATATCGGCGCGCTATACCGCGACAAGCAGGCGTTGTTCGCGCATGCCGTGGCCTCGCCCTATCGCGACCGGTCGCATTTCGACGGGCAGAACGTGCTCGAGACCGGCGGCCTCGATGCCTATCAAGTCAAGGACGGCTGGCTGAACCGCATGCTAGGCGTGGTGCCGTCAGGCGAGTCCAAGGCCATCGCCATCTCGGCGACAGTGCCGATGGCGCTGCGCGGGCGGCATGACGTGTCGTCCTATGCGCCATCGTCGCTGCCCCAGGCGTCGGACGATCTGCTGCAGCGCGTCTCGATGCTCTATCAGGGCGACAGCCAACTCCACGCTTTGTGGAGCGAGGCGCTCGGCACCAAGGCGCTGGCCGCCGATGTGGCAGCGGGCAACCAGCAAAATGCCCAGGCAACGGGTGCGCTGGCGGCCAAGCTGATGGTGCCGGCGGACGGCGCGCGTATCGCGATGATCGAGACCGGGGGGTGGGATACCCATGCCCAGCAGCGTGGCCGGCTCGCGGGGCAATTGCGCAACCTCGATACTTTGGTCGGCGCGCTCAAGACCGGGCTCGGGCCCATATGGGCCGACACGATGGTGCTGATTGCAACCGAATTCGGCCGCACGGTCGCGGTCAACGGTACCGGTGGTACCGATCATGGCACCGGCAGCGCGACGATGCTGCTCGGCGGCGGCGTGAAGGGTGGGCGCGTGCTGGCCGATTGGCCGGGGCTTGGTCAGTCGGCGTTGTTCGAGGGTCGCGATCTCAAGCCGACGACCCAACTCGATGCGTTTATCGGCGGGGCGGCGGCGGCGCATTTCGGTGTCGATCCGGCCCGGGCGATGGCGGCGCTGTTCCCCGACAGCCGGGGTGTGCCGGCGGTCGGCGGGCTGGTGTAGGAGCGCCTCAATAGCCGGCTTCACGTTGGTGACGAAATGCGATCAGGTAGACGGCATCCTTGTCCGGCGCATGCTGATAGAGCGCGACGTAGCCACTCTCGCCGAACCGGATAACCAATTCCCGCCACGCTTGATTGACAGAATAGGGGCGGCCAATTGCCGGGTTGATCGTCAGGAGCCGCATTTGCGCCGCGATCACTTCGTTTGCCCGGCGCGCGGTGTCCGGACTGCGCTCGTTCAGGAAGTCGTGGCAGCGCCTGACACCGCTGGCGCCTCGCGGTGTGATGATCAGACGTGGCATTCAGGAAAGGCCGTTTCCTTGTCCGTTCCCCAGCTTTCAAGCCAAGCGATCAATTCTTCCCCGGTTACATGCAGACCGGTTTCCTGATATTCCTTCCAGGAAAGCAGTGCTTCCTGATGGAAGTTCTCCCTGGCTTCCTCGCGATCAACATATTGCTTGATCGCCTCGCGCATGATCCAGTGTGCCGATCGGTCGCGCGCGTTCGCAAGGTGCTGCACCCGGCCCTTCAATTCGTCGTCGATCTTGATCGAGGTCGCCATGGTGGTCGTCCGGTATCGAGAGGTATTACCTTATAATATAGCGATGACGGCAGTAGTTCAACCGCGCGCGGCGAATTTGAGTTGCACCAGCCGATCCGCTAAGGCGCGCGCTCGCTCTTTACGACCGGACTTTTCATGACGCTCTATACCCGTTTCGCCGCGCATCTCGATGCGGCGCTCGATGCCCTTGTTGCGGCGGGCGACCTGCCGACCGGGTTGAATCGCACCGCGATCACCGTCGAGCCGCCGCGCGACACAAGCCATGGCGAACTCGCTACCAACGCCGCGATGGTGCTGGCCAAGCCAGCCGCCACGAATCCGCGTGCACTGGCCGAGAAGATCGCCGAGCAACTGGGCGCGCTGGACGAGGTGTCGGTGGTGACGATCGCCGGACCGGGCTTCATCAACCTCGCGCTGACCGAGGATACGTGGCGCGCCGAACTGTCGGCGATCCGAGACGAAGGCGTGGATTACGGCCGCTCGACGCTCGGCAAGGGCGTCACCGTCAATGTCGAATATGTCTCGGCCAACCCGACGGGCCCCATGCATATGGGCCATTGCCGGGGCGCGGTGGTCGGCGATGCGCTGGCGTCGCTGCTGGAGTTCGCCGGGCACAAGGTGATCCGCGAATATTATGTCAACGATGCGGGGGGGCAGGTCGATACGCTCTCCCGCTCGGCGCATCTGCGCTACCGCGAGGCGCTTGGCGAGGATGTCGGCGAGATTCCCGAGGGGCTCTATCCGGGCGACTATCTCGTGCCCGTCGGTCAGGCCCTGGCGCAGGAATTCGGCGATCGCTACGCCGCCG